>CP128857.1:3073764-3381140 GCA_030388725.1 Prodigiosinella aquatilis | reverse complement strand
GTTACCGGTACACCGTTTGACTACCCGCTCTCTAGCCGCTTTGATGAAAACGACGCGATTCTGGTGCTGGATAAGGTGTTGATCCCGTGGGAGAACGTACTGATCTATCGCGATTTTGATCGTTGTCGTCGCTGGAGTGTGGAAGCAGGATTTGCCCGTCTCTATCCGATGCAGGCGTGTGTGCGTCTGGCGGTGAAACTCGATTTTATCACCGCGTTGTTTCAGAAAAGCCTGGAGTGTACCGGTGTGTTGGAGTTCCGAGGCGTACAGGCTGCCTTGGGGGAAGTCGTGGCGTGGCGCAATCTGTTCTGGTCATTGAGTGATGCCATGTGGGCTGAAGCCAAGGACTGGAAGAATGGTGCCTGGTTACCGGATATGCAGGCAATGCAGACCTATCGGGTGCTGGCGCCGATGGCTTACAGCAAAATCAAAAACATCATTGAGAGTAATGTCACCAGTGGCCTGATCTATCTTCCATCCAGTGTACGTGACCTGAACAACCCAGAAATCGACCGCTATCTGGCTCAGTATGTGCGCGGCTCCAATGGGATGGATCACGAGCAGCGGATCAAGATCCTCAAACTGATGTGGGATGCCATGGGCAGCGAATTTGGTGGTCGCCATGAACTCTATGAAATCAACTATGCCGGTAGTCAGGATGAAGTCCGTCTGCAATGCCTGCGTCACGCACAGGGTTCCGGCAACATGAAGAGCATGATGGATATGGTAGAGCGCTGTCTGGCGGATTATGACCGCGACGGCTGGACCATACCGCATCTTCACAACAATACCGATATCAACCAGCTTGATCGATTGCTGAAATAACGGGAGGTTCCCATGTCTCATGAAGAACAACAGCGTTTACGTTTCCGTGACGCGATGGCCAGCTTGCCAGCGGCTGTTAATATTGTCACCACTCAAGGAGTGGCAGGGCGCTGCGGTATTACCGCTACAGCAGTCTGTTCGGTGACAGATACGCCGCCGACACTGTTGGTTTGTGTCAATCGTAAAAGCGCCATGAACCCGGTGTTCGAGCAAAATGGCAGGATGTGTGTCAACGTGCTGAATCATGAACAAGAGGAGATGGCACGCCATTTTGCCGGGATGACAAACGTTGCCATGGAACAGCGTTTCTTGCTGGAAGGTTGGCACGATGGTGAACTGGGGCAGCCAGTGTTGCACCAGTCCCTGGCTAGCCTGGAGGGAAACATTCAGCAAATTCAGTCCATTGGGACGCATCAGGTCTATTTGTTGGAAATCAGGCACATCACGCTAGCGGAAGAGGGACACGGTCTGATTTACTTTAAACGTCAGTTTCACACCATCCATCATGAGGACGCGCTGGTAACCGCATGACGCAGGTACTCCCGAGATGAAAAGTGGCGGGAAAAGCACAAGGCAGTAGCCTCGCCACTATCACCGCTATATGGCGTTGTCACCAAACTCAAGCCTGACGATAATCGTCAGGTTTACTGCGTTTTGAGATACTACGGGACTGCCAACCAGGGTAACCGGCTACGGCATTAGCCGTGCTACGGGCTGTAGACATTATTCCAGCGTTTGACGCTGTGTCAGCATCGGGAAACCTTTCATCCACAGCGTCACCACCAACAGGGTGCCGATGCCGCCCAGCACGATGGCAGGCACGACGCCCAGCCAGGCCGCAGTGACGCCGGATTCAAACTCTCCAAGCTGGTTGGACGTGCCGATGAAAATGGAGTTGGCCGCGCTGACTCTGCCTCGCATTTCATCCGGCGTTTCCAGTTGAACCAATGTTGAACGGATCACCACGCTAATCATGTCGGAAGCGCCCAGCACCAACAACGCGGATAAGGACAGCCACAATTGATTGGACAAGCCGAATAGGATGGTTGCCAGCCCAAACAGGGCCACGGCCATAAACATGATTTTACCGACATTCTGACGCAGAGGGTGTCGAGTCAGATAAATGGACATCAGTACGGCACCAAGCGCGGGCGCACAACGCAACAGGCCAAGCCCCCAGGAGCCGGTATGTAGAATATCTTTGGCGACGATAGGCAACAGAGCGGTCGCGCCACCCAGCAATACCGCAAACATATCCAACGATATGGACCCCAGTATTACTGGATTGCGGCGGATAAAATGTATACCGCTGAACAGGGTTTTCAGATTGACCGGTGATTTGGCCAGTGCCTGATGGGTGTAACGCAACCGGAACAGGAACAGGGATGAAAGTAGAAAACACGCCATGCTGGCGGTGTACAGGACGGTGGATCCCAATAGGTAGATCAGGCCGCCAAGGGCTGGCCCGACGATGACGGTCGCCTCACGGGCGGACGCCATCAGCGCCAGCGCACGGGACAGCAGACCTGGCTCAATCAGGTTAGGCAGTAACGCTTGCGTTGCCGGCATCTCAAAAGCCCGTGTCGCACCCAGTATGGCTGAACAGGCATAAATCATTGTCGCACTGATGGTCTGTGTGAAACAGCCCACTGCCAGCACCAGCACCGTGGCAGCCATCACCAGCCGGGCAAACAGAATAATCCGTCGCCGGTTATACTGGTCCACCGCGTGGCCAGCAAACAGAGTCAGAGCCAACTGCGGCAGAAATTGGGCCAACCCCACCAGCCCGAGGTTTAATGCGCTGTTAGTGAGCGCATACATTTGCCAACCAATCCCCACGACTAACATCTGAAAGGCCAGAGAAGACGCAATCTGACCAGTCCAGAAACACAGAAATGTCGGGGATTTGAACAGTGAGGTTTCCACGGGTGTTGATCCTGAAAGAGTAATGGTAGGGCCGACGAAGCCACCAGTTTACATGAGTGGCACTTTCATTAGCCAGATTGGTTTACAGCAGATAATGATCGCATTCTGATCGGGTTTTCTGAGTTTCAATCTGATAGACCGGTATATCCAGTAGTGGCAAAGTAGTGAACATATCATGCACCTATTTTCTTTCACATTGCTGACGGGCTGTTTGTCCTCAGTAATTCGGTTATCGCCTGCCTCTTGAAATTCATTGGGTATAAATAGATTTATATTTTTCAACTATTATTATTAATAACGGATCATAGTGACTTGTCAGTGTGAAATTTATGGTCATTAACCATCTTAATCATGATTGAATTATAAGGTTATATATCTTTAAAATAACCTGAAGTAATAATGGTTTTAATTTACTCATTTTTTTGCTGACTTGGTGCGATATATCAACAGTAGACTTGATGAATGACAACTCAACAACTAGGCTTTATTTAGCTTTAAATATCTTTGACAGGATATATCCGTCATACTTCAAGTTGCAGGTGTGTCGGCTGCGTTTGCTCACCCGAATCACTGATCTGAGTAAGCTCATCGGGATTCGCTCACCTGCCGCCTTCCTGCACTTCGAATTATTTTGGGTATATAAGGCTATTCAAATGAACTATATCCGCTATTTTTGCACCTTGCAGGTGTGTTGGCGTGATTGCCCGGCCTTACCTAGGCCGCTATGATCAGCATTCAAATCGGCTCAAGGCAGATTTCCGCTTACCGCCGAGCACTTACTCAGGTAAGTGCTCGGGGTTTGCCTACTTGCTATCTTCCTGCATCTTGAAATCTAGTGGATATATACAGTAGAGCAAGGTGAATATTATGTCAGATCAAATGGTTGGTGAGTGGAGTGGTTTTCATAAACTTGATGCGGTTGATATGGCTTTATTCGATTCAGTTGTCGTACATTTATTGGGCGTAAAATATACGCCACTGCTTGTTGCCACCCAAGCCGTTTCAGGGAGAAATTATTGTTTTCTCTCTGAGGCTGTTGGGCTTTATCCAAAAGCAAAAACCAATGTTGTAATAATCTATATTTATAAGCCCCTGGATGGGGATGCACATATCACCCACATTGATAAAGTCTTACCATAGAAAAGCGTAGAGAGGCTGACCATGGTTGGCCTCTCTACTATCCACGGGAATCAGTATCCATAACGAATGGCATCTTTACTTTTCTGCATTAGCATATCAATCTTGGTTGAGTAATCTTCCAACCCTTTTGCATCACCTGCTTCTGAACATTGACGGCGTTTCGCGTTATAAGCTTTCATTAACTGCGCCTGTGCAAAACCGGGTTTCCCATAACAGGCTATACTCTGTTCCCAGCATGCAATCGCCGCATCCATCTCTTGTTGTTCATGAAAATGCCTCCCCAGTTCATTGAGGGCATTAGCGCGATCCTGTGGCGTAAGATCTTGCGCCATAATGGTCTCTATTGGTGTAACCATACCTCCTCCAGATTTATGATTAATGGAATAGGTTAAGAATGTGGCCGAATATCAGGCCGACGCTGATGACATCGGAGTCGCTGAACGTCACATTGGATAACCCAAACTTGCCAAGCAGTGGCAGAAGCAGGGCGGGCAATAGCGTAATAAACAGCCCGTGGAAGATACCGCCAATAATCGCCCCCCGGCGCCCACCCACGGCATTGGCAAATATCCCCGCAGTGCCGCCCGCAAAGAAGTTGGTCAACATGCCCGGTAAAATCATGGCCAGGCCGATAACCGGGAAGAAGAACATACCGATAATTGATCCAATAGTGGTGGAAATAAAACCGATGATCACGGCGTTAGGGGCATAGGGGAATAGCACCGGACAATCGAGTGCTGGAATCGCGTTCGGCACGATACGAAGGGCGATGCCGCGAAACGCGGGGACTATTTCAGCCAGCAATAACCTGACACCCGACAGCAGGACATAAACACCGACCACAAACTGCACGGATTGCAGGAAAGAATAGACCAGATAATTGACGTTATTAGCGAAAGGCGCAACCACGATCGGACCTGCGGCGATGGCCGGGATGATATAGATCGGGATCATCACTACCATCATCGAAAGATAGGTATCCTGCAAGAAGGAAAATGCCTGGGGAAGTTCAAAATCTTCCGTACTCTTTTCAGCATTCCCGGTCAGTTTGGCGACCCCGGCCTGAATGATGTAGCCGATAGTACAGAAATGACCAAGCGCAAAATCATTCGACCCGGTTATTTTCCGCACGATAGGTTGCGCCAGTACGGGCATACCGACGGCCATTGTGCCAGCAATTACACCGCCGATAATAATAAGCTCTGTGCCGCGTAATCCCCCCATATAGCCAATCACGGAGCAGACGGTTGCCATCCAAAGCGAAGCCTGACCGGTCAGAAATATATATTTAAATCTTGTGAATCTGGCGATTAATATATTTACTATGAAAGCCAAAACCATAATCAATGCAGTTTCACGCCCGAGAGTTTGTTGTGCAATACCGGCAATCGATCCGACATCGGTAACAACGCCGCGCATGTTGAATCCCTTCTGGAATATTTCACCCAGAAAATTAAGCGCATTAACAATGATATTGGCACCAGCAAGTATAATTAGAAAACCCAACAAGGTTTTCAGTGTCCCGGTTATGACTTGCCCTGGGCTTTTTTTAAGGGCAATAAGCCCAATCATGGCAATGAGCGATATTAATATTGACGCTTGGCCAAGCACATCGTTTACAATAAAATGGAGGAAAGACATAATAAGTCCCCTGTATGGATTCACAATAATCGGAGTGTTAATTAAAAATTATTTAGCCAAATGCCCCATGGTTTGAAGCACGGGGATTAGCTTTGTTTTTATTTCATTTTTATCCACCAAACGTTTCAGATATATAATTGTCGCGTTGATGGTGTAATGCTGAAACTGAGATTTGAAGTTCTCACCGGTCATAATAATATCCGCACGCGTCGAGGTGGCGCTGGAAATATCACAGTGAGCAAGAGTGGCTTCGACCCCCAAATCTTTCAGCGCCGCTTCAATACTCATTTCGCAGGCAAAGCTGCTACCCAGACCAGCGCCGCATACTGCCAGGATTGATAACTTTTCCATAAATATTCCTTAGGTGTTCGTTAGTCGATTTTGCGCTGTTGCCTATATAACCCGAGATCTATCAAGGTACAGATGCACCGTCTTTATTACTCGGCCTTTCCATCGCCATCAGCCCGTTGGGCCGCCGTGCGCATCGTTCAGATCGGCTCCAGGCAGATTTGTCGCTTACTCGTATTATTGACTTAGAATTGCTGAACTATTTTCAGTATCGTGTCTTTATCTTTCGCTATTTTTAATTTCTTTATGGTTTCCTCATCGCAGAATATTTTTGCCAGGCTGGCAATCATATCAATATGTGAGTGGCTATCCACGGCAGCCAGACCAAATATGATATAAACCGGGTCATTATCTTCACTGCCAAACTCGACACCTTCAGAGATAATAACCAGAGAGAGTGCGGTTCTTATTACTCCGTTTTCTGGTCTGGCATGTGGCATAGCAATACCTTCGCCGAGAACATAATAAGGGCCGATTTCTTCATGCATTGCATAAATAGCTTGAAGATAGCGATCTTCGACCGCTAATTGAGCAATTAATGGTTGCATGGCTAAAGCTACTGCACTTCGCCAGTCTTCTGTTTTATCAATTATGCTAATGTTACTTTCATTAATCCAGTCAGTTAACATAATATCCCTTTTCGATGAATTGGAATTTATTGCAGTATGATGTTTCTTAAAAGTAAAAACTGTGATCTATCTTTTCCTATCTGTTATTTTCAAAAAATAAAAAATAGCCAGTAAAGCATGAAAAATAATGTCTTATAGAAATAGTGGTTATTTATTTTTTATCATGATGAAATCCTTATCAGGAAAGATAATATTATTTAATAACGTTAATTTTCACCGTGCCATTATTAATGAATTTAAATTTTCATATATCCGTCATCCTGGAATCGATTGGCATTGGTTCTGAAAGCGACTTTACTACCCAGTCATTGATGCTATCCATGTCTATCGGTTGATCTTGATCCACCGAATAGACCGGGCCAAAACCCATCGGCGTCGCTTTTTCGGCAAGCGTGATCAATTCTGGTATGTATTCAGCACCAGGATGTCCAGGTAAACGCTGGTCGAGCCGTGCCATGTAGCGTTGTCCCGCCAGATCGCCAGAAATATGACACCAGATTTCCACCATGTTAGTGACACCCGCCTGCACCAGGTATGTTTTCAGTACGTCTTTCGGTTGAAAACCAAACCAGGCATCGACGATAAAAGTGCTGCCGTTGGGTGCTCCGGCCACAATGGACCAGATAACCTGATAACTCGCCTGGCCCAGTAGGCGATTAAACCGGCGATCCACACCTTCAATGCGCTGAAGAAAAGGGTTTTTAATGCCATCCAGTGATAGCTGAAGCCAGCCGGTCCGTTCAGAAAGCGCCACGGCAAGACGACTTTTCCCCGATGCGGGAATTCCGTTGACCAGGATAACCCGCTTACCCGAGACGTTGTTGGTCGACTCAGGTGGTGATACCTGCGTATCAGAATGGTAGTGAGCCCGGGATTCAACGTCAGACACTGTTCTTTTCTCCGTCATTTTTCACCTGCCCGGCCTTATTTAGCGGCGTGGTAATATTGTTGAATAACTGCCTGAATCTCGTTCAGACGCGGAATGGCCAGCGTTTCCAGTCTTTCCCTGGTAGATGTTCTGTCCAGCGAAATACAGTCTTTCCACAGTGAGCGACCGGCGATCACACCGGAAGCTCCTTTGCTCATGGCATCGGCGACCTGTGTAAGGAACGTTGTGTGATCGACGCCTGCCGACAGTACCGCCCAAGGCACATCGCCGGCGAGTTTGGTGATCTCTTCACATGCGAGTAGTGATCCCGGGTAGGGTAGTTTGAGCACTTTGGCACCGCAATCAAGACAAATTTTGGTTCCTTCGTAGATCAACGATGGCACTTTTTCTTTATAGGCTTCTTCGGTTTCACTCTCGAGTTTATAAGTCAGGAACTCAACGACCAGCAATAAATCTTCGCGGGCAAAATCTTCAATGCAGTGGTGCAGGATTGCTATATTATGCTGATTGGCTGCTGGGTGATCGGCGCGTAGATAAACCATAATTTTACCTCCGGTTGCGCCTAGCTCACGTACTCGACGGGCAGTTATTTTCGGCACCAGTCTGGAGAGGCGATAGCCTTCCGGGGATACATCCCATCCTGACGCATCCAGACCAATCAGTAACGCGGTATCTCGGGCGATAATGCCGTCGTCGACTAATTGTGGTACGGCACACACAGCATCGACCAGGACACAGGACGCTTTGCTGGCCAGATACTTGGTGATATCCGCTTTAATCACCCCCAACTCACGTTCAGAGATGCTGGCCTGCTGCTGAGGGTCGTTCGATAACAGGCTGCGCATGGCACCGCGCTGATCACAGGCGATAACCATCATCGCGCCATCGTTACCGCAGATTTGCTGATAACTGCGTAATTCTGAAGTGGACATTTTTGACATATGTTTCTCCTTTGGGTGAAATTTATTGCATGTAAAAAATCTCTCAGACTGACTTGTAGTGATCTCCATTTTCTCTGGTTTTAGCAGGATTAAAACTGCTCAATGTGCCGGTATATAAGGGTTTATTCGTCTTAAGCGCATTGCATTCTCTTGGGCGCTGCGCAATAATTACCCTATCAACGAAATGAGTGTAATACATTGCTGAAAGGAATTTCAAGCTGAAAGAGCCAATTTTGCAAGAAGTTGCAGCCACGCGCGCTATGATGCATATGGTGGCGAAGCTGCATTACGAGTCAGACATGTCTCAAAAGGAGATTGCCCAGAAATTGGACGTCTCTACCGCAACGATTTCTCGATTGCTTAATAAAGCGCGTGCGGCGGGCATTGTGCGCATTGAAGTCATCGAGTTGTCTTCACCGGAAAATATGACCGCCGATCTGATACAGCGACTGGGGCTGAAGCAGGCATTTGTGGTGGATGCCCCGCCTAACAATGTGCTGGGTTCACTGACCACACCCCTGGCTTCAATTCTGCAACAGGCCGGACTAGGTGCTGGCTCGGTGTTGGGGATTGGCTGGGGGCGGGCAATCAGAGAAGTGACGCTGGCTGGTTTACCGCGGCTACCCGGCGTGTTGACCGTTGCATTGAACGGCGGTATGCAACAGGCGGCACCACATTTCCAGATAACCGAATTTGTCCGGCGCGCCGCCGAGCAGATGGAAGGCACGCCGTATTTTCTGCATGCACCTTATATTTCTTCTGCTGAACTGCGTGATGCGTTTCTCAGTGATGCCAGTGTGCAGGAAATTATTTCACTGTGGGATCGTCTTGATGTCGCGATTGTTGGTGTGGGGTTAACCCATGCGCCGAAGCCGAGTGAATCCACCACGGCGACACCTGGCGAGCAGGCGTTGAGTCAGGCTGCTGGCGATGTGCTGCGTCACTATGTGACTGAGTCTGGTGAGATTCTGCATTGGGAAGGCGAGGAGCGAATGATTGCGGCATCGCCTGAACAGTTGCGCCGTACACCGCTGACTATCGGGGTGGCGGCGACACCAGAAAAAGCTGCCGGGATTATCGGTGCGGTGCGTTCGGGGATGATTAACTCGTTGGTAACGGATGTCAATACCGCCCAGGCGATCCTGGAGAGACTGCCAGTGAATGGGCTGTAGAACGCACGTCACGGTAATAAAACCTAATCTCCCGGTACACGGATTTATGGTGCACAGTGACGGTTAGTAATTCGTCTATTCCTACCATTGCTCCATTTATTCTTTATTCCGGGAAAACTTTCGTCGCTTTAGTGTCCACCGAACATATCCTGTGATAGTAACGGAAAGTGGTTGCTGCTCTGTTTACCGCGGGCAACCGCCACTTTCTGTACCGGGCATTCAGGTGTGTGAGGCGCTGTCTGTACTGCGATGGGACATATAGTCACGTGGCCCTTCTCCCACATACAACTGACGTGGGCGATAAATATTCAGTGGCTCGCTGTGCATTTCGTTCCAGTGCGTCACCCAACCCAATGTCCGTCCGACAGCAGTGACCACGGTAAACATGGTTGAAGGTAATCCCATTGCCTTTAGAATAACCGCCGTATAGAAATCGACACTGGGGTACAGGCCATTGTCAATGAAGAATGGGTTGCTCATCGCCACACTTTCCAGCGCCATCGCTACCTGTAGCAAGCTGTCCTCCATACCCAGTTCTTTCAGAACCCGATGACAGGTATCCCTCAGGATAGCCGCGCGGGGATCGAAGTGTTGATATAGAGAGTTACCAAAACCCAGGCGGCGGAACACTTCAGGATGCAACATGGCCCGGTTCAAAAACTCAGGGATCTGATCCACGGTTTGGATCTCTTCCAGCATCTGCATGCAAGCCTCACTCGCACCACCGTGTGATGACCCCCACATCGACGCCAGACCTGCCGCAATACAGGCGAAAGGGTTAGCCCCTGAGGAGCCGGCCGCTCGTACCGTCATGGTGGAAGGGCACTGACCATGATCGGCATGCAGGATTAGAATCTGATCCATTGCATGCTCCAGTACGGGATTGATCTCGTATGGCTCAGCCTGCACTGCGAACAACATATGCAGAAAGTTGCCAGCGTAGGACAAGTTGTTGCGCGGGTAGTTAGCGGGTTGTTCGATGGCGTATTTGTAGCTCATGGCCGCCAGTGTCGGCATTTTTGACAGCAGTCTGACTTCCGCCAGTTTTCGGTGATCCGGATCATCCACATCCAGCACATCATGATAGAACGCCGCCAGCGCACCCACCAATGCGCACATTAATGCCATGGGATGAGAATCGCGACGAAAGCCGCTACACATCCGTGCCATCTGTTCGTTTACCAGTGTATGGCGCGTGATGATTTGTCTGAAATCCTGATATTCCGCTTCAGTAGGTGGTTCGCCATACAAAAGGATGTAACTCATTTCCAGAAAGTCACATTGACTCGCCAGTTGAGCCACCGGAAATCCCCGATGTAGCAGAATACTGTTATCGGTGTCGATATAACTGATGGCGGACTTGCAACCTGCGGTATTGTTAAACCCTGGATCGAAGCTACATAGCCCTTGTTTTTCCAAAGGCCGGATATCTACGCCAGCGCGTCCCAGTGTCCCGGAAAGCAAATCCATTGAAATATCATCATGTTCGTCCAGCGAAAGCGTTACTTGTTGTTGCGTCATAAATATGATCTTCCTGACTGCAAGATGAGAAAATGGCGATGAGACGCGCCGCTCTGTCCGACAGGTCTGCGTCGATGCCGCCTGGCGGTGTTTCTCCAGGCAGATTCTCCACAATAGCGACCTACTAGCGGTGATTCTTTGATGTAAATGAAGAAAAAGGAGGTAAACGCGATATGCACCCATCTGACGGAATACGTCAGTCCCATTCCTTGTCTCTCATTTCATGCTACGGAACCCGTGGTTTTTAAAACCCACTCATTCTAAAAATCACAAACAGGAATGACGCGATGATAAAAACATCCCATTTGTCTCACCCATCTCTACTCCACATCGAGATGAATACGTCCCACTCTGATGATAAGTTAATGCCTGAACCATCAAATCTAAACGATCCTCGCTGGAAAAGTTTACCGTCTTTATTGAATGACTCAGTATTAGCAAGATTCGATCAGAGTCGATGTACCAACAATCACGGCATACATGAACGAGCAATGTGTTTCGGATTATCGTTAAGCTGGTTGGAAAAGGTCAAGAAAGACGGTTCCCATGCCAATCACTATGCAGCGGCAGAAAGGATGAATTATCTGGCTTCCTTTGATGGCGTTGTAAACTCCCGAATTCTGCATAATTTCTATCGTCACGAACACGCGTTCCAAATCAAACTAGCGACAGCAAGCGGCGATATCAGCAAGGCTTCGTTGGCAGGAACAGAAAGCCTGATTCAGGCGGCGGAGTATAAGAATATAAAACTCAAACCACGGCTTGAGAATCAGCTCAGTAAAGATATGCCTTTCCTGACTATGGTAAAAACATCAGAAAGATATTTGAAAGATGATGATGCTGCATTCGATACATTTAACTCAGCATTAGCTGATGCAAAACGAGGCATTATGGCTATCTATAGCCATGAAGGATCTCATGCACTGGGCTTTTCTAAATCAGAAAACGGAAAAAAATTAATATTCGACCCTAATAATGGTGAGTTTGAATTTCATAAAAATGATTTCAAGGAAATGATTAATAAATTCTCCGCAATCAGCGGGTTACCTATGGTGGGTCTACAGATTTTCAACGCCGAATAACCCTTGCACGCGATGGATTAGTAAACTCTATTTATGCCCGTACTATTATCCCAACTCGCCGTCTGCCACCGGCCCTCAGTGTCAGCTACCGTGTTAAGTCAAGAAAAAATAAACTTTAACTTTTGGTGAATAGCATCCTGTGCACTGAGGGAAGGAATATCCGAAGCTACCCTCTATAACTGGCGTAATCAGGCTAAACAGACGGGAAAACCGGTGCCCGGTGCAGACAAAAACAGTGAACAGTGGCCGGCGGAAGCCCGCTTCGCTGCCATCGTGGAAACCGCCACGAAAGATTTCGGCTGGCTGCGCTCACGCTGTCAGCAACACTGGTATAAGACCGGAAATCACCACGCAGTTTGACGGCATTTCCCTGTTTTGCCTGACAGGTCAGGTAACTGCTCATCAATCCACCTGCTATTGTGGGGGGATGTGTTGTGATAAGAAGTCGGAATGTGGCATCTGGGAACGCTTATTTATAAAGGTTAGTTAAATTGTGATTTGTGAATTACGCCGCATAGGTGCTCTATCTCTATAGCGTTCAGATTCGGCGTTCGAGGAAGCTGACCTTCCATTGTATTATTGTTATTTTATGGCCTCTTTGTATTCATCTATAACGGAATCTTGCCGACGATCCCGGATGAACTGAATCAAGAATAGAATCTATTCATCACCCTCCATGTTTTCTAAACTTATATCACATTAACTTATGCTATTTTTCTTCACTTAGTCCATGTGGGATATTTACGTGCATTGTATGTAATAACATATCCTTACACATTCTTGGTCCTTTTTAATATAAGTCGTGGAGTTTTGTTCATCACTTTTTATGATGAAACATTGATGTATTATTTATTAAGATTAACAACTCATTCTACTCAATATCATACATTCCTCTGGAACCTTTTGGCGCTGTACGACCCCGGAATTACATATATTAACGCCTATAAAGTGGATAATCTGTTCGCTGGTGGCTTTATTTTGGTTCAGCTAATACATTAAATAATTAAATTAATTTCTGAAGTTATTACATGGCGTCATATCAGTTTTGAGCGGCTACGACATCGTGCAATAAGTATTTTGACGTGAGGAGTACGGCTCAACGTGTAAAAGAGCATTCTTTGCGTAGATGTTAGTATCTGGCGGGTCAAAGTTGCTGCAATTAAAAATTACAAAAATTATCGACTATAATTTTTTTTGCTTAACATGGAATTAATTGCTAAATAATTAAATTATGCAGAATTATATTCTGCATGTGTGGGTATATTTTTCCTATATGACACGGAATAAGAAATATCTTACATATGTATGAAAAGGTTAATGAGTTATTAAAAAAAGCGTAAAGGATAAGGCCTTCCGTAAATTTCAATAAGATAATTCTTGGTAAAAAAAATATAAATCCGATCAATAAATGGTTATTTATAGCTTAAATCTATTGATCTGGTGTTTACGATCGGCAAAAACGATTGGAATCATTTTCTCAAGGTAATATTCTCTCTCCCTGAGAATTATTAGAGTTATTAGATTACCGGGGTTGTTAAAATTATAAGAAAAGTAACCCCTCTTTAAAAAAATTATTCTGTTACCTTGCAAATGGTGTTCTTTGTCTTGACTTTTATAGTTCAACAATAGATGTGAAGAGGTGCTCGATGCCAAGAGTAGTAATATGGAGTGAATGCCACTACACAGAGCAGGGATTAAAACTGTTGCTATTAAGACGGATGGCATTTATTAGAGAGGTTGCCTCTATTCAATTCAATCCAAAGATTGAGTTGAATACTAAGGACTATCTTATCATTAATTTAACAGGTAGTAACTTCACTAGATGCCTGGATTTTCTTAAGGAAAATGAAGAGGTCATAGATTGGGGAAGAGTCATCATTTTGTCATCTGAAATAGATGCCTTTATCATTGAACTGGTTTTGATCAAGAAATTTAAATTCATATGTGTGTCTAAAAATGTCTCTGAGATAGAAGAATTGTGCGAACAGTTTATTCTTCATAAGAACATTGAAACAGCTGAGTATAAATTAAATGTTACAAATATGGAAAGGAAGGTCTTGATTATGCTGATGTCAGGGCTCTCAACTATTCAGATTTCTTATATGTTAAAGCTCAGCTTTAAAACAGTCAGTCATCATAAGTGTAACTTCCTTAAAAAGATCGGTGTAGAGAAAACATCAGCTCTTAATTTTTGGTATCATCACCGAATATGTAATAAAAAAAAACAATACAAAAAAATCATTGAATATGCTTGATAGGGTATTCAATCCAAGCTCATACAATTTAACTATACGCTGGATTTCTACGAGAGGGTTGGATATTGAAGCTTGATAGCCGAATAGACTTCTATTACACCTATGAACCCATAGTTGATTCTTATGGAAGAATATTTTGCTTTGAAATGTTAACCAGATTAAAGATGGCAAATTCTGGCAGGAATCAGTGTATTTTCTCTGAACTGTCTCCTGAACTAAAAATAAAGATTTTTATTAATCAGCTTAGTATCATCATCTGCAATGCAAAGTTATATATTGAAAATAACATATTGGTGTCGATTAATATTGACCACGATATTGCAAAATTCATTCATGATGATGATGAAGTGTGTGAAATTTTAAAAAATGCACATTACATTAGGCTGGAAATAAACGAATTTTTCCCTGAATTCAGACATAATTCAGATGGTTTTTTATTGTCATATTTATCCTCGTTATGCCCGCTCTGGTTGGATGATTTTGGTGCTGGGCTGACGAGTTTGAGCATCGTTATGACCAAAAATTTCGAATATATAAAAATAGATAAGAATTATTTTTGGAAGCATAGAGGAACTGATTCATTTCTCAGAACGCTTAGTCACATTCGTCCTTATACGCAGGGTATTATCATTGAAGGCATTGAAAAAGACGCTGATATTGCCTGTCTTGAAGGGATAAAAAATGTGGCGATGCAAGGTTACAAATGGCCTCCATTTTCTCAGGCCAGGCTTATTCGGTGGGCATTAAAAAAAATGCATTAATGTTTATTGTAAACATTTTATGAATTGTTTTTTTAGGTTAAAAAACCAAGAGTGGTAGCATGGAATGAATATATTATAAGTATTGAAATATATGCGAACATTGCTTGCCTTTGAATAAATATGTAATGGCGTAGTCATAAATGGCTCCTGTTTTATCAGGGGGCGATTTATTAAATTAGCATTTAAAACGCATATTTATATTTGCTATGAAAATAAGTTGGGTTCATTGGTGACCAAAAAACCAAGGGCGGTAGCGTTGAAAATATGATAATTGTAGATTGCCATTTTTTGAAGATATTTATATCCCACAATGAATTAACGGATGAGAGCTTTTTCTGATCTTTGATTTTTAGGCTTGTTAATGTGATGACGTTTAAATAGTCCTTTAAATAGTCATTTTAAATTGAATGCGCAAAAAATAGTGATAGTAATTAAATGACGAAAATAAAGTTGCTAGCATTTGTTTTATCAGCCTCGTTGCTTAGTGGGTGTACCGTTATTCCTGGATCCTACTTGCCGGTAAGCAATAAAACAGAGATAAAACAAGCAGATAATAACTATGATATTAATCAGTTAGTTACGCTTTATCCGATGACCCCCAGTCTGATTGAGAAAATGCGACTAAGGCCTGCGGTGGCTCGTCAGAACCCCATTTTAAATAATGAACTGAAAGACTATCAATACCATATTGGTCCCGGTGATGTTCTAAATATCACAGTCTGGGAACATCCTGAACTGACGACCCCTGCTGGACAGTTCAGAAGCTCTAGTGAATCAGGAAGTTGGGTACATAGTGATGGAACTATCTTTTATCCTTATATCGGAAAAGTAATGGTAGAAGGTAAGACGGTCAGTGATGTCCGCCAGGAGATTACCCGCCGTCTGGCGCAATATATTAAAAGCCCCCAGGTAGATGTCAATGTTGCTGCGTTTCGCTCGCAAAAAGTCTACATCACCGGCGAAGTAGTGAAGTCTGGCCCGCAGGCGATCTCCAATATTCCGCTGACTATCCTTGATGCGGTAAACAGTGCGGGCGGTATGACCGAATTTGCCGACTGGCGAAACGTCATACTTACCCATCATGGTCAGGATCTGCATATCTCACTGCAAGCTCTGATGCAAAATGGTGATTTGATGCAGAACCATTTACTGGATCCCGGCGATATTCTCTACATTCCCCGTAATGACGACCTGAAGGTTTTCGTGATGGGTGAAGTCAATAAACAGTCAACATTAAAAATGGATCGTTCGGGCATGACATTGACCGAAGCGTTGAGTAGCAGCCAGGGACTGAATCAGGCGGTCGCCAATGCAACGGGAATCTTCGTGATCCGCCCGTTGCGTAAGGCTCATGGAAGTAAAATTGCCAACATCTATCAGCTAAACGCTACAGATGCCAGTGCGCTGGTCATGGGGACTGAATTTCAATTACATCCCTACGATATTGTGTATGTCACTGCGGCCCCGGTTGCTCGCTGGAATCGTGTTATCAGCCAACTGGTGCCTACTATTGCCGGGATATATGACATCACTCAATCTGGTAAAGACATTCAAAGCTGGAACTAACTATGTTTAGTTCAATAGTGGTGGTTTGCATGGGTAATATCTGTCGCTCTCCATTAGGTAAGGCGCTGCTGGAAGCGCAATTGCCTGGCATTAATATCGATTCTGCAGGTCTTGGTGCGTTGGTTGATTGTCCAGCAGATCCCAAAGCGCAAGAGATTGCGCTCAGGCATGGGCTAAACCTAGAGCATCACCGGGCCAAAAGCCTCACTGTCGAAATGTGTTATCGGTTTGATCTGATCTTGGTTATGGAAAAATGTCACATTGACATGGTTGAAAATATTGCCGCCGAAGTCCGTGGGAAAACGTTCCTTTTCGGGCATTGGGGGGATAGACAGGACATTAATGATCCTTACCGTAAGGATATTCTCTATTTCGAGTCAACATACCAGTTGCTTAACTTATATTCAAAAAAATGGGCTAAGGCGCTAAAGAGCTAATCAAGGAATATAATGCTAGATAATAAATCACCCACTCAGCAATTAAACAGGGATTTTAACGAATTAAGTTTGGGGCAACTGTTTGGAATATTGATAGATAATAAATGGCTGATCACATTGATTGTGACGTCATGTATTATCTTGGCCTTTCTTTATTTGTTAATAGTAACGCCAGTCTACCGGGCAGATGCTATGGTGCAGGTAGAGCAGACAGAAGGGAGTTCAATAATATCCAGCCTTTCAACGGTATTGCCTTCTACACCACCTGCTTCAGAAACAGAAATAGAGCTTATCAAGTCCCGGTTGGTGATAGGGAAAACGGTCAATGACCTGAAACTGACAACGGAGGTCAGCCCAGATTATTTCCCGGTATTTGGCCGTCTGTACCATCAGATGACCAGCAAGGGCGCTTGTCCATGTATTTCTTTGTCCGGCCTGAAGGTGTCGGATGCACTGATGGAACAACCGCTGGAGTTAACGGTAACCGGGCAAAATTCATTTAGCCTGACCTATGATGGGGACGTTATCGCGACGGGGAGGGTCAATCAGCCGGTGGTAACTGGCGCGGTCAGCCTGCGTGTAACGCGACTCGATGCCCCCATTGGCACAGTATTTCAGGTCAAGAAAAGAGAAATGCTAAATGTCATTAATGAGATTTTAAGCAATCTGTCTGTTACTGAAAAAGATAAAAACACCGGTATTATTGCTCTTAGCCTGCTGGGTAATGATCGGGTGATGATCCGCAAAATTCTGAATAGCATCACTCAAAACTATCTACAGCAAAATATTGAGAGTAAATCCGCTGAGGCGGCCAGAAGCCTGGAGTTTGTACAACATAAAATTCCTGAGATCAAAAGTGCACTGATATTGGCTGAAGATCGGTTAAGCCGCTACCGTCAGCAAAACGATTCGGTTGACTTGTCTCTGGAAGCGAAGTCTATGCTTGACGGCTCATTGCAGCTTGATAATGAGTTGAACCAGCTTACGCTGAAAGAAGCCGATATATCCAAGCTGTATACTAAAGAACATCCGGTTTATAAGGCGTTGCTGGATCAAAAAAGGGTTATAGAGCAAGAAAAGCAAAAAATTAACAACCAGATTAGTCAGCTACCTAAAACGCAACAGGAGATCCTGGGTCTTACGCGTGATATGGATGTCACTCAGGATATTTATGTACTATTGCTTAATAAGCAACAAGAACTCAGCATCACTAAGGCGAGTAATTTAGGCAATGTCAGGATTGTCGACCCAGCAATAACGCAACTCAAACCAGCTGAGCCTAAAAAAGCCGCCATTCTTTTACTGTCAGTGTTTATCGGGATTATCGTCTCAATAGGATATCTGATGATGCGGACGGTTATGAACCAAGGGGTCAAGAATCCGCTGCAGCTTGAGAACAACGGCATTAATGTCATCGCCACCATTCCGTTTTCTGAGGATCACTGGCATCGCAGTCGTATAAAAAATAGCGCTTACCCACTGGTCGATACACTTGGTGATGCGGTGGCCCTTGAAGCTATCAAAGGTTTGCGTACCAGTCTGCACTTTATCGCCCTGGAAAAGGGCAACAATATCCTGATGGTTACCAGCTCAGCGCCAAAGCTGGGAAAAACCTTTATCAGCGCCAATCTTTCGGTGGTTATGGCGCAGGCCAATAAAAAAGTGTTGCTCATTGATTGCGATATGCGGCGAGGAAAGCTACATGAGATCTTTGGTATCGATAAAAATCTGGGATTATCCTCAGTCTTGTCGGGGCAAGTATCTGCCCAAAGCGTAGTGTTTCAAACCCGTGTGCCTAATATGGATGTCATCCCTCGGGGTAAAGTACCGGATAATCCCTCTGAATTGTTGATGTCACCAAAGCTTAATGAGTTATTAAGTTGGGCCAGTAAAGAATATGACATTGTCATCATTGACAGCACGCCATTATTGGCGGTAACCGACGCTATCATCGTTGGTCGACATGCTGGAATTTCATTGCTGGTTGTTGGGTTCGAAAATACCTCGATGCGTGAAGTTAAAACGGTGATTCAGCGTTTCGAACGTAGTGGTGTGAACATTGATGGTACGGTACTTAACTCGTTTATGAAAAGAGCATTCAATTATTACGCCTACGGTGGTGATTATATTTACTCTTATGAAAAAAAATCTGAAAGCCGGTGATGTATTCTGTTTAAGTCGGTTCATGTACGGCACTCATAAATGAAGTTATCATGACAATATTGAACGTTGGAGTCTGGATTGAAAATAAATCCAGATTATTGAAAGTTGCGTCTAATTTATCCTTAAGACTGTTATCGGCCTTCATTGGCGTATCAGCCCAATTTGTCATGGGGTATATGGTATCTCCCGCACAATACGGGCAATACCTGATTGTGGTGACAGTTTGCAACCTCATGCTTATTTTTTCAAAATGGGGACTGGATACGCTAATTATCAAAGAAATTTCGAAAGAATTCATCAGCCATAAGGTCAGTTTGTTACAACATAAAACCTCAGTGATCTATTTTAGTCTGCTGATTGTTTTCTGTTCCTCCGTACTGTTTATGCTTATTCTCTATTTGGTGAAAGATAGCGGATTGTTCAGTTTTTATTGGTTATCTGGTATCAATGAAAAAATATTTTTATTTATTTCGTGTTTTTTGGGACTCTCAGCAATGGGGTTGTCACTGCTGAGAGGGCAGAGTAAACCGGTAATCGCCGATCTGATAGAGAATATCATCAGACCTGTTTTTTTTATCGCTGTAGCATTTGTTTTTTACTGCTGGTCAGGAATTAATGCACAAAATCTAGCGGTAATTTATATGCTGTCGTTCATGGTGATTTTCTTATGCTGTATTACACTCTCGACCCCTTTACTCCATCCGGTGAATATCTCTTTGGCGTACATAGGCTCTCAAAAGGGGCATTGGTTAAACCAGGCACTGTTTATCAATATTACTGCTATCATCAGTTTTGCCTATTTCCAACTGGATACCTTGCTGGTTGCCAAATTTCTCGGTAATGAGAGTGCCGGTGTCTACGGCATGGTGTGTAATTTTACTCGGTTTATCACCATGCTGGCGACGATACTTTCCCTGCAGTTTCAGCCGGTCTTTGTCAGGCTCAGTGAAAGAGCGAACCATGGTGAATTATTCAGTGTTCTTAAGAAGTGTCTGTTAGTTTCATACCTGTTTTCACTGGTCGCCTTTATAACATTGGTCATTGCTGGACGCTTTGTTCTTCATCTGATCAATCCTGCTTATGTTATCGGCTATCCAGCGTTGGTCATGGTCTCTTTTGCTCATACCTTCAATGCGTTGGCGATTGTTCTTATTGCTTTTGGTAACGTGGTTAACCTCCACAAAAAAGTCATGGTGTATTACGTCCTTGGCGCGCTGGTGACTACCGGTCTTGATCTGATCCTTATCCAAAAGATGAATCTGATTGGAGCTGGATTGTCATTAGCCTTGGGATTACTGTTTTTTAATGTCTTTATATCTATAGCAATATTGAAAAGAATGAAGAGCGAACGACATAATGAAATCAAATAAAATAATCTGTTATCCGAAGGTATCTCGATATGAGTTTGGTAATTATGGAATAGGGGGTCCAGGTCTGGGAAATATGTTATTTCCCTGGAGCAGAGCGTGCGTTTTTGCTAAAGATAATCACGGTATTCTGCTTAGTCCAGCCTGGGCTCAAATCAAGCCGGCGCGTTTATTACGTGGTGATATGGATCGGCGGAATTACTCAGGTTATTTTAAGCACAATAATGAGTGTTGGTCCGGGTTGAAAAAGATAATGGCAATTTTAACCACCCGAATCATTGATGAAAGTCAACGGCATAAAGCAGTATTGCAAAATAGTGTCATCGTTAAATTTGAAGGGATGGCGACTCTTTTCGAGGAGATCAAATCTGAGTCTGCTTTTATTCGTCAGAAACTACTCGATATCACTCGTGAAGAGCATAAAAAAGCCCTATGTGAGGATTTTTCGCGTACGCTCTGCGTTCATATACGACTGGGTGATTTCCAGGCGCCAACGCCACAAGCGCTGAGCAATGGCAAGACTAATACCCGTATTCCTCTATCCTGGTACATAAAGTGTGTGGAAAAAATCAGAGAGCAATACCCAGTGCCGCTGAAAGTTTGTATATTTTCTGATGGAAGCAATGAAGAGCTCGGTGAAATGCTTTCGATGAAAGATACTTACCGGGCTGATTATGGCAGTGCCGTAGCAGACTTATTAGCGCTGAGCTGTGGCAAGATACTTGTCGCCTCAGGTTCCACATTTAGCATGTGGGCCAGCTATCTGGGGCGTATGGATGTCATTTGGTATAAAGGGCAGTTGAAGCAAAAACTTTACCATGATGGTGAAGCATTGGAAGTCGAATGGGACGGAGAGGACAATAGCCTGGATAATATGTTTGAGAATAGGCATTAACATGTTTATTGTTAATGCTATTTTAGCGATACTTACCATTTTATTGGTTTTATTATCTGTAGTTAACTCTGCTCGCAACGGGTTTTACGATATTATTTCAGGGTTGATAGTGGGAGTGTTGGTTTTTATTGCCATGCCATTGGTTATGGTGTTTGCTTTCGGTGAAATACCGCCCAGCTTTCTGTCAATTGATACATTAACGTTGCACGAAAATAATGGTATTTATTTCTTTATATTCCTCTTTGTTTCGTTGATATTGTTGGTTAACGTGTTGACGAAAAATATCAACTTTACGTTGAAACCTATTATTGACAAAAGTATTAGTGATAAGTGTACAGATATTTTTGCTTTTTTAGTCATTGGATTGTATTTTTTTCTTACTGTTATTATTGTTTTATCAACGAATAAAATATCGGGAGGGCACTGGAATGAAGCCTCACAAGATATGTATGAAAATAGTCTTGTGTCCGTTGTGCTAGGTAACTTCTCCAACGTCTATCGTGTTATTTACCCGATGATATTAGCTTTGTTAAGAGTGGATTGTAAAATCAGCAAAAGAACTTATTCTATTCTGCTGCTTTTGTATCTGGTCATTGAATTGGTTTTTGTGAATAATCGAATAGTAGTGCTGTTTGCTGTAATGTCCTTAGCCTATGTTAATAAAAAGAGATTGGTCAGATTCTCCTTGGCTTGTATGATTATTTCTCCTTTTGTCGCATTTATTAATTATGCATACCCGATTGCACGGGGACTGATGTGGGTCAATGGGTTTTCAATTCAGGGAATAAGTGATGCATTTAGCCTGGCGATTGCTTACCGAATGAATGAACGATCCAATGGCGAAGGTTCCTTTTTTGCAGAGATATTCAATAACCTGTTTGAAGCATTCAATATGAACGTGTTTAAATATGTTTACAACACGTTCGGACATATCCATGATTTCTATTATGGAAAGACAGTTTTGCTCAGAAGTTTTTCTTTCTTTATTCCGTCTTCGATTTGGCCCGGGAAGCCGGCGGGTATTGGCGTTAATTTAGGGAACATGATTACAGGTGAAAATATACTGACCCTCAACTCAACACCATTGGGGGAGTTTTATGGTAATTTCGGTTGGTATTCACTTATCTTCGCGCCAGCCTTATTTTTTATCATTTGGTTGATATCAAGGCCGTTGTTGGGAGTTAAGTCCATGAGCTTTTGTTTATTCATGATCAGTTTTGCAGCTCTGCGGTTTGATTTTTCTTTTATCATGATTTCTATCTTTACTCTTTATGTTACTACACTCATGACCCTTGCGATTTATTTGTTCAGATATCCTTCGTTGCGTTGAAGATAAACATGTTTATTCTGATATATAGTGTGTCAGTATTTTAGTTTCAGGGTGTTATTGAAAAATGCACGGTGATTGTCAATAATATTGTGCCAGAGGAAGTGATGAAATTATTCTTTTTTCAACCTTACATGACTACTTATCGTGAACCATTTTTTGAAGATATTCATTGTAAAACCAATGGTGAATTTGAAGTTATTTGCAGTGTAACTCCACAGGATTTTTACAGTTCTGATAAAGTTCATTTTAAGATGACGTCGTTGGCGATGAAAAAAATAAGCAGACTGTTTTTTTTTCGTAACATACCCTGGAAGAGAATCCGTCAAACACCATCTTGTGTGATTCATTTTGCTGATTTTAAATATATTAGTCTCTATCAAAGTGTCTTATTAAAATGTATATCATTCACCAGGGTCTATTTGCATGGTCAGGGTGGATATAAATCGCATGGTACGATAGCGAAACTGTTTTATTTTTTCTCTGTTTTATTAACTGATGGTTATATTTGTTATAACGAGTTCTGTGCAATAGAGCTTAAAAAGAAATTGCCCTATTTTTTACATAGAAAAGTATTCCATATCGATAATTGCCTGTATCTCAACCCTGTCGAGAAAATCAATGCCGATGCAGGAAAAAGTATTGCTTTCATCGGGCGCATCAGACCCCGCTGTGGCCTGGAGGAATTACTCGATGCATTGGAACTGGCCAGGCAGAAGGACACCAGCCTAACCATCGAAATTGTTGGTAGCGGTGATCCCGATTTCATTGTCGGTCTGTCACGGCGCTACAGCTTTGCCCATTTTCATGGTGCCGTTTATGACGAGGAGCATATTAAACGCCTTCTATCATCTTGCCTGGCGGGCGCGTATGGCGGCGATGCCGGACTATCAGTCGTTCACTACATGGCACTGGGCTTGCCGGTCATTGTTCACAATGATTTGCGCCAGCACATGGGCCCTGAGCCGGCTTATGTCAGGGATGCTAAAAATGGTTTGCTGTTTGAAAAAGGCAATATCAACAGTCTTAGCAAAAAGCTACTGCAACTCGCTGGTGATCGTGAATTGAGAAACCGTCTGGCGGGCGCTGCGCTTGATACGTTCCACACATTGCAGTCTCCCTCTATGGCTGACAAGTTATTGAACATTATTAAGGAATAGATCGTGTTATTTTTAGTGGATATGCCACCGCCGGTACATGGGATGTCAAATATTAATTTGGCGATGTACAACCGTGTATTAAATGAAAATATTGCTGTTGTTGTTATTGATACTACGCCACACTGGTGCAATCTGAAGACGCATACCCGGCGCTGGAAACTGGTTAAAATATTCCACGCATTATGGGTAATGATAAGAATCTTAAAGTATTGTGTGTTCAGTCCAGACAAGAAAGTCTATCGGCCGATTAACGGAGATCGTGGGCAGGTTTTCGATTATCTGTATCTTGGATTATTGAGTTGGTTCAAATGTTCTATTATTATTCATCATCACTCTTTTAACTATATTCATACGCAAAAAAAACTGTTCAAGAAATTGGTGAAAGTGCTACAAGGAAATGTTCGACATATTGTTCTTAGCGATAATATGGGTGCGTCGCTTTCAAGACTTTATGGTATACCTATAAAAAATTTTATCACGATTTCCAATGCCTCTTTTTTTAATGATGCGGAATGCTGTACACAGCAGCGGCGACATGACTCAACGCTTACTCTGGGGCATTTATCGAATCTGTGTCTTGATAAAGGGATTGGAATTATATCCAAGACGATTGAATCATTAAATAAAACCACCATTCCTTTTACGTTTATTCTGGCTGGGCCGTTCGCGGATGAAGTATCCAAAAGAATTGTTACTGAGTTGTGTGAAAATAATCATAATGTAAAATATATTGGTCCTGTGTATGGCGAACTCAAGAAAGCGTTTTTTAGTAATATTGATATCTTTTTATTTCCTTCCGTTTATAAAAATGAAGCAGAACCATTGGTGTTATATGAAGCTGCGCAGCAAGGCGCATTGCTGATTGGCAGCGAAACTGGCTGTATGAAAGAGATGATTTCTTCTCTGGATGGAATCAGCGTAGGACTGCCGCCAGAGAGAGAATGTCCTGATTTATTCATTGATGCTGTGGTGTCATATATCACAGCGACGCCAATGAGCGACGTACAACGCGCGAAAAATCATCGTAAGAATCAGTTTCAAATTCTGGTGGCAAAGAATCGGTTAAAATTGCAGCAACTAATGAAGGATTTTACCGATGTATGAACTTGATAAATTTAGCCTTCCTCCAGGCTTTAGAGGACGTTCATCATTAATTGTCATTATCTGGTGGGCGGTTCAGGCAACACTTTTTTCCTGGTCACCGCAATTTTGTTATCGCTGGAGAGTTTTTCTGCTCAGAGTATTTGGTGCCAAAATTGGTAAAAATGTTCTGATAAGGCAGTCGGCAAAAATAACTTATCCCTGGAAACTCACCATTGGAGATTATTCATGGATTGGTGATGATGTGGTGTTATATACCTTGGGCAAAATTCGTATCGGCCATCATTCCATAATATCTCAACGTTGTTATTTGTGTACGGGCAGTCATGATTACCTCTCATCCGGTTTCGATATTATAGAGAAACCTATTTATATTGGAGATTCTTGCTGGTTAGCCACTGATGTCTTTGTTTCACCTGGTGTGAGTATCGAGAATGAATGTGTAGTTGGGGCACGCAGTTCAGTATTTAATAATTTGCAAAATAACGCTATTTATCGGGGGACTCCAGCAGTAAAAATTCGGGATAAAGTCTGACATTACTTATTTTTTATTAATGGGGTTAATATGACCAAAGTTGCACTTATTACAGGTATTACTGGGCAGGATGGGTCTTATCTGGCAGAACTTCTGCTTGAGAAAGGCTATGAGGTTCATGGTATTAAACGACGTGCTTCATTATTCAATACAGAACGTGTTGATCATATCTACCAGGATCCTCACGAAACTAACCCGAAATTCTCTCTTCACTATGGGGATCTCTCTGATACTTCGAATCTAACCCGGCTTCTGGCTGAAATCCGCCCTGATGAAGTTTATAACCTGGGCGCAATGAGCCATGTGGCGGTGTCCTTCGAGTCACCCGAGTACACTGCGGATGTTGATGGTATTGGTACCTTGCGTTTGCTTGATGCCATCCGTTTTTTAGGCATGGAAAAGAAAACACGCTTCTACCAGGCTTCAACCTCAGAATTGTATGGTCTGGTTCAGGAGATCCCGCAAAAAGAGACTACGCCTTTTTATCCACGTTCGCCCTATGCAGTGGCAAAACTTTACGCTTACTGGATAACCGTCAACTACCGCGAAGCTTATGGCATGTATGCCTGTAACGGCATTTTGTTTAACCATGAGTCTCCGCGCCGTGGAGAGACCTTTGTTACCCGGAAAATCACTCGGGCATTGTCCAACATCTCGCAAGGCCTGGAAACGTGTCTATATCTTGGCAACATGGATTCATTGCGTGACTGGGGTCATGCAAAAGATTACGTCAAAATGCAGTGGTTGATGCTTCAGCAAGACAAACCACAGGACTTTGTTATTGCCACCGGGAGTCAGTATTCAGTGCGGCAATTTGTTGAACTGGCCGCTAGAGAACTGGGAATTACGTTGCGTTTTGAAGGGCAGGGCGTTGATGAAAAAGGCATTGTCGCGGCAGTAAGCGGCGATGACAACGTTAATGTGCAGGTGGGTGATGTGATTGTTGCGGTCGATCCCCGCTATTTTCGACCGGCTGAGGTGGAAACGCTACTCGGGGACCCTACTTTGGCAAAAGAAAAACTGGGTTGGGTGCCCGAAACTACCCTACAGGAATTGGTAGCTGAAATGGTGCAGAGTGATCTCGAATCAGCGAAAAAATTCAAACTACTTAAATCACACGGTTATGGCATATCAATTTCCATGGAGTGAGTCGCTGATGAACAAACAACGCATCTATGTGGCAGGCCATAAGGGTATGGTAGGTTCCGCTATTGTACGCCTGTTGGCAAAAAGAGATGATATTGAACTGGTATTGCGCGACAGAGCCGAGTTAGATCTGATTGACGCCAAAGCAGTGGATCGTTTTTTTTCCCAGGAGAAGATTGATCAGGTTTATCTGGCGGCAGCTAAAGTCGGTGGTATTGTCGCAAATAACACCTATCCAGCTGATTTTATTTATCAAAATCTGATGATTGAAAGCAATATCATTCATGCCGCACATTGCCATGATGTCAATCGACTGCTGTTCCTGGGATCATCCTGTATATACCCTAAAATGGCGGTGCAGCCAATACAGGAAAGCCAGTTGCTGACCGGTGCTCTGGAAGAAACTAATGCACCTTATGCAACGGCGAAAATTGCTGGGATCAAGTTGTGCGAATCTTATAATCGTCAGTATCACCGAGATTACCGTTCGGTTATGCCCACCAACCTTTATGGGCCAGGCGATAACTTTCATCCAACTCAATCCCATGTTATTCCCGCGCTGATGCGCCGTTTCCACGAAGCAGCACTGAACAATACGCCCGAAATATGGGTATGGGGCAGTGGGAATCCAATGCGTGAATTTTTGCATGTAGACGATATGACCGCCGCCAGCGTGTATGTTATGGAGCTGGATGTTGCGATCTATCAGGCTAACACCCAGCCGATGCTGTCTCATATTAATGTGGGAACCGGGGTTGATTGCACCATCAGAGAATTGGCGGAAACCATAGCCCGTGTGGTGGGATATAGTGGCAATATCCTGTTTGATGCGACGAAACCGGACGGCACACCGCGTAAACTGTTGGATGTCACGCGGCTTAAAAACCTTGGCTGGCACGCTACGATTTCACTGGAGGACGGGTTAAAACAGACTTATCAATGGTTCCTTAATAATCAATCGGCTTTTCGAACATGATCAGCTCTTCCTGGCACTTTATTCCTGTCTGAATTCACATCACATCACATCACATCATGACGTGATGTGATGTGTTGCTCTCTGATTGTTTTGTTAATTACCCAATAGACGGTGATGTTATTCCGTGGGGGGAAAGCTTGGCCGATGAAAATAGTGATTTACGGAATTAATTACAAGCCTGAATTAACCGGGATAGGGCGATACACGGGTGAAATGGCAGAGTGGATGGCAGCACAAGGCCATGACGTTCACGTTATCACCACGCCGCCTTATTATCCTGAATGGCAAGTCCACCGAGGTTACAGTGCGTGGCGTTATCGAAAGGAGGTAAACGGTAACCTCACTGTGTACCGTACCCCTATTTATATACCTACCAAGCCCAGCACGTTGAATCGTCTGATTCATTTGAGTAGTTTTGCGTTGAGTTCACTGTTTCCTTTGCTGGCGCAAAGAAGGTGGAAGCCAGATAGGATCATTGCTATTGCGCCTACTCTGATTGCCGTACCAGGTATGTTGATGTTATCCCGATTAACGCGGGCGAAAACCGTGTTGCATATTCAGGATTTTGAAGTGGATGCCATGTTGGGTCTGGGCATGGCCAGTGAGGGCCGTTTTGCCCGGTTGGCCAGAGCGTTTGAAAAAAAATGTTTGTGCTCAGTCGATTACGTTTCTCTTATTTCACATTCAATGGCCAGTCAGGCCATTAAAAAAGGCGTATGTGCCTCTAACACACTGTTTTTCCCTAACTGGACAGAAATAGAACGTTTCCTCAACGTCGATGAGATGAGTGTCGATATCTTACGCCACCAGTTGGGGTTAGCCACCGATAAAAAGATTGTGCTTTATTCCGGAAATATTGGCGAAAAACAGGGACTAGAAACTGTTATTTCCGTTGCAGAGCAGTTGCAGGATCAAGACATTATTTTTCTCATCATCGGGGAAGGTGCAGGTAAAGCCAGACTTGAAAAAAGCGTGATTGAAAAGCAGCTAACACGAGTTGTGTTTAAACCATTACAGCCTTATGAGCAACTGCCCGCATTACTAAAAATGGCCGATTGTCATCTGGTTATTCAACGTAAAGGCGCGGCAGATGCCGTTTTACCGTCCAAACTGACCAATATTCTTGCTGTCGGAGGAAATGCCGTGATAACCGCGGAGAAAGATACCGAATTAGGGCGTTTATGTCTCATGCATAAGGGTATAGCGACTTGCGTGGAACCGGAATCTTTTGAATGTTTGCTTTCCGGGATCACTTACGCTTTAACCCTGCCTAAATACAATGCGATTGCTCAGGAATATGCTCGGCGGTCACTTGATAAAGAAAACATTTTGAGCCAGTTCATTGCCGACATCAGGGGGTGATAATGAAAAGTTCTCCGTTGTATCCCGTTATTATGGCCGGCGGTAATGGTAGTCGACTGTGGCCTCTTTCCCGCACCTTGTATCCCAAACAATTTTTGTGTCTCGACGGTCTGAGCTCCATGTTGCAAACCACTATTAAGCGTCTTGATGGTATTGCTTGTGAAGACCCGATTGTTATTTGCAACGAAGCACACCGCTTTGTTGTCGCGGAACAATTGGGGCAGATGGGTAAGTTGACCAAAAATATTATTCTCGAACCTGAAGGACGAAATACGGCACCAGCCATTGCGCTGGCGTCATTATTCGTGACTAAAAAATCACCATCGTTAAATAGCATCATTGACAATGGTGACGGGGATGATGACCCGTTGTTATTAATCCTCTCTGCCGATCATGTTATTCGTGACGAGGAAATATTCCGGCAAACGGTACTTAGTGCTATTCCCCTGGCAGCAGCCGGTAATCTGGTGACTTTTGGTATTGTGCCTGATGCGCCCGAAATCGGTTATGGTTACATTAAGCGCGGTAACCCATACTCTCTACAGACTGCAACGGACATTGCTTACCATGTCGCTCAATTTGTCGAAAAACCGGACGTTGACACCGCCCGGCAGTATCTCGAAAGTGGGGAGTATTACTGGAATAGCGGGATGTTCCTGTTTCGCGCCAGCCGCTATTTGGAGGAGATTGAGCGCTGCCGTCCCGATATTCTGGCCGCATGTCAGGCCGCTGTGGGTCTGACCATCCCCGATCTGGATTTTTTGCGAGTGGATAGAGCGGCTTTCATGGACTGCCCGGACGAATCTATCGATTACGCCGTCATGGAGCAAACTGATGATGCAGTCGTTGTGCCGATAAGTGCGGGATGGAGTGATGTAGGTTCCTGGTCATCATTATGGGAAATAAGTGATAAGGATGGTCACGGCAATGTTCATCATGGCGATGTGCTGAACTACCACTCAGTCGGTAACTATGTCCATGCTGAGTCTGGGTTGGTGACTACTGTAGGGGTAGAAAACCTGATTATTGTTCAGACCAAGGACGCGTTGTTGGTGGCCAGCCGTGAACGAGTGCAGGACGTTAAGAAAATAGTCGAGTTGCTTAAGTTACAAGGGCGTTCTGAACATTATATCCATCGGGAGGTTTATCGTCCCTGGGGGAGGTATGACTCCATTGATACAGGGGAACGCTATCAGGTTAAACGCATTACGGTAAAACCCGGAGAAGGATTGTCTTTGCATATGCATTATCACCGGGCAGAACACTGGATTGTTGTTGGAGGAACGGCAAAAGTCACCAAAGGTACGACTACGCAATTAATCAGTGAAAATGAGTCTATTTATATTCCTCTGGGTGAACAACATTGCCTAGAGAATCCTGGCATGATCCCTCTGGAATTAATTGAGGTGCGTACCGGTTCTTATATTTCTGAAGATGATATTGTCCGATTAAAAGATCGCTATGGTCGTATCTAAGTAATAAAAAACAAACAGTTTTGTTTTCTATAACTGAATAGATGAGCTTACTTTAATATATCTAAGGATATGGTATGACTTTTCCTCTAACATGTTTTAAAGCCTACGATATTCGTGGGCGTTTAGGTAGTGAATTAAATGAAGATATTTCCTATCGTATTGGTCGCGCTTATGGTGAGTTTTTTAAACCTAAAAATGTGGTGGTTGGCGGAGATGTCAGATTAACCAGTGAGGCCTTGAAAAGAGCGCTAACGGAGGGATTAAGGGATGCGGGAACTGATGTTATCGATATAGGGTTGAGTGGGACAGAAGAGATCTATTTTGCCACTTTCTATTTAGGGATTGATGGTGGTATCGAAATAACTGCCAGCCATAACCCAATCGATTATAATGGAATGAAACTGGTGCGCACCGGTGCCAGACCGGTGAGCGGCGATACAGGTTTGCGGGATATACAGCGTCTGGCTGAGATTAATCAATTCCCTCCTGTCATTGAACAGCAACGGGGGAGTTATCGGACACTTTCATTGCTTAGCGAATATGTCGATCATCTGATGGGTTATATCAACCCTGAAAATTTTACTCCGATGAAATTGATATTCAATATTGGAAACGGTGCAGCTGGACACGTCATTGATGCTGTGGAAAAACGTTTTCAGCAACAGGCTATTCCTCTGACATTTGTCAAAGTGCATAACACGCCCGATGGCCATTTTCCCAATGGCATCCCAAATCCTTTATTACCAGAATGTCGGGCAGAAACCGCACAGGCGGTATTACAGCATAAGGCAGATTGTGGCATCGCTTTCGATGGCGACTTTGATCGCTGCTTCTTTTTCGATAATCGGGGGGAATTCATCGAAGGTTATTATATTGTCGGATTGCTAGCTGAGGCTTTTTTAGATAAGCAGCCGGGCAGTGTAATTATTCACGATCCCCGACTGAGCTGGAATACCATTGACGTCGTAAAAAAAGCGGGAGGGAAACCGGTAATGTCGAAGACTGGCCATGCTTTTATTAAAGAAAGGATGCGTAAAGAAGATGCCGTCTATGGCGGTGAAATGAGTGCACATCACTATTTCCGTGATTTCTCCTATTGCGATAGCGGAATGATCCCCTGGTTGCTGGTTGCAGAACTGATGTGTACCAAACAAACTACGTTGAGTAAACTGGTCTGTGACAGAATATGTGCTTATCCCTCATCCGGTGAGATTAACAGTGTACTGTCGTCGCCGGATACGGCTATCGCCAGAGTCTATGATCACTTCTCATCTCAAGCATTATCGGTAGATAAAACCGACGGTATGACTCTGGAGTTTATCGACTGGCGATTTAACTTACGCAGTTCAAATACCGAGCCGGTTGTCAGACTAAATGTTGAATCTAGAAATAATCCCGACCTGATGAAGCAAAAAACACAGGATATATTATCTCTGTTGCGATTGTAAAAATCGGTTCTGTTATTTCGATATTTCCATTTAGTAAAAAGCTCAGTATCACAGTGAGATATTTTGCTACATGATGGGTATATTATGACAAATTTTAAAAGTGCTCAAATCAGAGCAAGCACATCAGTTATTCTAATGGTGCAGCGTTTTGCTGATGTGACAATTATTCTTCTTTCAGTCTATTTTTTTTATTTAGTGAGGAATGATATCTTTTTTAACGAAAAGATGGTGTTGGTTCTTATCTCTCTGGCCGTTTTTATGATGATTGGCGAAATAGAGAACGTATATCACCCCTGGCGAGGCGTGAAGTTTACGACGGAAATAATCATTTTGCTGCAGAGCTGGTCACTGAGTATTATCGTTACTTATTTTATCACTATGTTATTCGGTATTGATTCCGATTTTATTCGTATTAGTTTATTTTTGCAGTGGTATTTCTGGGTTTCTGTGGGTTTATTCCTCAGTCGTTTGAGTATCAGGATGATGACTCGATTAATTCTGCAAATGAGAAAATTTTCTCGCAATGTTGCAATTGCAGGAGCGCTACCAGTGGGGATCAATCTGGCCAGGAGCTTTAATGATGCCCGGTGGATGGGATTTAACGTCGTAGGTATTTATGACGATAGTGCCCAGAAGCAACAGATGGATTTTCCTTATGCTGGTGACTTTCAGACGCTGGTCCAGGAAGCCAGAAACGGTAATATCGACAGAGTTTATATTGCCATGCCGATGTCTGAAGAGATGAAGATAAAAAGTCTGGTTTGGGAGTTACTCAATACCACTTGCTCGGTCATGCTTATCCCCGACACCTCTTCACTGAGCATTCTGCAAATCGGTAGCGAAGAGGTGAACGGCGTATCAATTGTGTCGCTTGTTGACACGCCAATAAACGGTATTAACCAGGTACTCAAAAGGTTGGAAGATATTATTTTGTCCTCAAGCATTCTTTTGATTATTTTTCCACTGATGCTATTGATTGCAGCGGTAATTAAATTAACCTCGCCTGGTCCGGTAATTTTCCGTCAGACTCGTTATGGTGTGGATGGTAAGCCGATTGATGTGTGGAAATTTCGTTCGATGCGTGTCACGGAGAATGGAGACAATATTATTCAGGCAGTCAAGGGAGATAAACGTGTTACCCCGGTGGGGCGTTTCCTGAGACGCACTTCACTGGATGAGTTACCGCAGTTCATCAATGTACTTAAAGGGGATATGTCCATCGTTGGGCCACGTCCACATGCAACTGCCCACAATGAACAGTATCGGATTCTGATTCGTGGGTATATGTTGCGTCACAAAGTGAAACCGGGAATTACCGGACTGGCTCAGATTAATGGTTGTCGTGGGGAAACCGATACCCTGGATAAGATGTCTGCCAGAGTGGAGTATGATCTTGAATATATCCGTAACTGGAGTCTTTGGTTGGATATAAAGATATTTTTCATAACCTTCTATAAAGGTTTTATCAGTGATAGGTCTTATTAACATTTTATACTCGCCATACGTCAAGTTGCATGCGCGTTGGCGGTACTCCATTACTCGACCTATCCTTGACCTTTAGGACCGCTGCAAGCAAGTGTTCAAATCTACTCCCGGCAGATTTGTCATCCGAATCACTTACCTGAGTAAGTTCATCGGAATTCCTTCGCTTGCCAGCTTCCTGCAACTCGAATTAGTTAGTGTATATGTTGCCATTATCACACGCGATGTTCTGTAGTACGTGTTCTGTATTATCTCTGATGTTGGGTTATATAGCGGGAGTTTGTTATGGCAGCAAGAAATAGATCTTTATTGAAGTCGATTGACCGTTCCAGAAGGATATTAGGCATTAAAGCATTATGGTGTTTGCTGCCGTTGTCATTTCTGGCCACAGGTAAAACCTGGTCGTCAATGAAATCACCGGCAACGTCACTCATCCCGCCGGAAAATTCCTTTTCAACGGTACCGCGGTATACCGATACCATCAGTATTCTGGATTTCAATGCTGAAACGTCGTCTGCTGATAATTATGCCGCTATTCAGGCAGCGCTGGATTCGGGTAAACACGTTTATATCCCTGACGGGGAATATAGCGTGTCCAATACACTGCTAATCAGACATTCGGGACAAAAAGTGTTTGGATCAGGCTCTATCGTGATGTCAAAAGGAGAAGTTAAAAATGTCTTCATAGCGGAAGGCATAAATAATATCACCTTTGATGGCATTACCGTTATTGCCGGCGGTGGTATCGGATCTATTTATCACACCTGCTGTATTAAATTGGTGCAATGCAGTTACCCAACGGTAAACGACTGTACTTTATCCGGGCATATTGGTGGTGCAGTTCAGTTGGTCAATTCTCATTACGCTGTCATTAGCAGTAACCAAATTGGTGCGGCCGGGGATGCCGGGCAGGAGGAGGCATTCTCTATTGATATCGCCGTCTATTTTAGCGGTAATGGTAATCATATTCGTGGTAATCGGTGTTTGGGGCAGGGCGGCTATGGCATAGTGGTACAGACGTTGAATGATTCTCCGGGGGATTTTGATCGTATTGATAACACGCTGATCAGCGAAAATATGATTGGCAAACACAGCTGTTACGGAATACTGATGTACCGTGGCAAACAACGCTCCCAGGTAGTGGGTAGTGTAGTCAGCACCAATATTATTGACGGTATCACCGGGTCGAGAAAGAATCCGGCCAAAGGGGATAATAGCTTTGGTGCCGGGATTTATCTGCAAGGCGCAGAGGGGATATCGGTTACTGCAAACAATGTACGAAACTGCAACCAACAAACCACCAGTGAGTTATTGGCACCGGCCGGAATTGGAATATCTAATTCCAAACGTGTGACGGTGGTGGGTAATATCATTGAAGACTGCCACTATCATGGTATTGATGTGAATGACTCGAATCATGATGGATCGATTATCGGCGGAATCAGCATTAGCGGGAATATGTTGCGTAATATCCAGAAAACCGGTGTTCGTATTGTCACTGCGTCAAATATCTTGATAAGCAATAATACGCTGGATACGTGTGAGCATGGTATTTATGTCTCCTCGCAGAAAAGCAAAACGCCCTGTGAAGATGTGGTCATCGCGTCGAATATCGTTAAAAATGCGCGGGTGAATGGCCTCTATGCCATGTTTTCCCAGGGCTGCATTATTTCACTTAATAGGGTCGATAAGTGTGGCGGCTCAGGCATTGTGCTGTTCAGTTCCGGCAATACCAAAATTGCGGAAAACATACTGAGCTTCGCCGTTGTTAGGGGCGTTGATATTGATGCCACCTGTTTCGGCTTGAATGTGGTCAGCGGCAATATGGTGACGGATAGTCATACGGCTTTTCATTTTGCAGCCAAAACACAGAGCGTCAATAACCTAAGTAGCAACAGCAAACTTGAATGAAGTATTCCGGGCTCCCGACAATCGAAAAACGAAACGGCCCCAGTCGGCGGTGCGACATCATTTGCGAGCTACTCAGTTCGCCACTGCGGATCGCAATATCAAACCCTTCATTAATCACTGCTACTATCCGCTCGCTAAAATCGAAATCCAGTTCTACCTCGGGATAGCGCTGACGAAACTCAGACAAATGCGATAACAGCATGCGGTAGCCGATGGCCGGGACGGTAATGCGTAATCGGTCTGCAAAGCCCGATGGTACTGACACTGCTGGTTGGACCGCACTGTCGCTGGCATTGTGCAGAAATGCGCAACCCCGTGAGGTAATGGCGATGTGTCAGAAGGATCTGTCGCCGTAATTCACTTCCAGTACCGGACGCAGCCGTGCGTAGATTGTTTCAATCTCCGCCGGTATATCCACCTCAGCAATAAAGTCGGCACCTCGGGGGCCGTATCCTCCTGGTGCATTGCGCAGACGGGGGATCTCCCCCAGCAGCAACGAAGCAAAACGGGGTAACGACCACAGACTCTGGTTATCTATTCCGGCAAAACGCAGGCTTTCGCCATCGCGCTCAAGTTGTGGCACAAATGTCGGCCAGTTAAGGAAACTGATTTCAGGACGATCACGCCAGACGTGACGGAAACTGGCGTCGGTGCGTAATTGCATCAGCGGATCCTGGGTCAGAGTGATTTGCGCATGCGTATCACCGGCGGCTTCCAGCACACGGCGTGCCTGTAACGCATTATCGCCACAGTTGGTCGAAGCAGTTTCCAATAGCAACTGCTCTGGCGACAGCGCAAAGCACCGCACGCCGATGTCATATAACACTTCAGCTTCGCTGCGCCCATCAGTGGCAATGTGCTGATAACGCGGATGTTGCTGCACCGCTTGGTATAGCAACGTTGTGGAATGACCGATGCCTCCGGCAATCAGCAATCTTGAAACAGAACCCCGAGTCAGTGCCTGAAATGCCGCCTCAGCAGTAGGTAAAATCGCGTTGCCCAGCAGGATCAATAGCGAAGGCTTGCCAACCGGCCCGTGTCCGGTCGTCTGATCGTAAGCGAGAAAACGTGCCAGTTGATTCATATCGGCAATAACAGCATCAGAAAACATCACCATCTCCCTTCAATAAGTTCTGACATCAATAATTGCTTAACCTGACGCAAAAAGGTAAAAATTTCATCACTAACTCAGTAATCAATAAGATTAAATGTAAGTCCATAGAACAAAAATTATTTTTAAGACGCGGTTTGCTTCAACGTTGATGGCACCGGATTTCTCTCCTGAATCATTTATCTGAGTAAGCTCATCGGGATTCACTCTCTTGCCGCTTTCCTGCAACTCGAATTATTTTGAGTATAAACAATCCGCCAGTAAAACGATCCATCCACTTGACTATCGACGCTTTATTAAGGAGGTGAAACATACGACGGGTCATTACTATCAATAGTAATGACCAGAGTGTACCAATCATAACGGTGTCATTAATTTATTTAATGAGCATCTGTCTGTTGTATTGACTTAACGATCCAATCATTTTATGTGTAAGTGTTATTGTTAGTAACAGAATATTTTATTTATGAGAAAGCAATGAGTAATTAATTTTAAATTTAGTAACTTTGTAATCCCTTCGACTTTTGCACTTCGGTTATCGAGACGCCTTCGGATAGTTGTGGTCATGCTGACCTTTTCCCGAGCGTTGGAAGGTGAAGAGGGCGGGAACGATGGAGCACTCATTGTGGGTCTATTTGTGAATTTAGTTAAGAGTGATGAAGAATAGTGTTGCTTGCGTAAACTATGTGACACATCGTACGATGCCAGACAGTGGAAAAAATTAATATGGGATCAACGGAACGTCTACCTCGCCAGATGTTTGAGAGTGCGGGAAGTACTCGACCTCCGTGTGAAAAAGATCAGTCTGACTGATCACCCAATATTCCGTATGGGTCCCGGTCAATGAGGCCTACGGGCGGATAGTGCGTACTGATGCGCTACCGTTCGTGTTTGACATGGCCTCATTGTCCGCCGTGCGTGTTTAAGTCCACAAGCAACTATAAGAGGATAATCAATATGGCATACGCTAGCACCAATCCCTACACGGGAAAAATCCTGAAGACGTTCCCTAACGCTACTGACATGGAAGTGTCACAGGCATTGGAACAGGGTCAAGCAGCTTTCCTTAAGTGGAAGGATGTCACCATCGCTGAGCGTGTTGCAGTGCTGCAGAAGGCGGCTGATTTGCTGCGCAAGAAATGCACTGAGTACGCCGGGGTACTGACTCTGGAGATGGGGAAGTTGCTAAGCGAAGCGAAAGCGGAGGTTGAATTGTCCGCGGCGATTTTTGAGTATTACGTCGAGAACGCTGAAAAGCTTCTGGCACCGGAGACGCTGCCATCCAAGGATCCGGCAGTGACTGAGGCGATGATAGTGCACGAACCGCTGGGGATTATTCTGGCGATTGAACCCTGGAACTTCCCGTATTATCAAATCGCCCGCATCATCGCCCCACAGTTGGCCGCTGGCAACGTGGTCGTACTTAAGCACGCCTCTAACGTACCCCAGTGCGCTGACGTCTTTGAAAAATTGATGCTTGAGGCCGGTTTGCCGGTCGGTGGCTTCAAGAATCTCTACGCCACCCGTAGCCAGATCGAGATGATGATTAACGACCCACGTGTGCATGGCGTGGCGCTGACGGGCTCGGAAGACGCTGGTGCCATTGTTGCTGCTCAGGCGGGCCAGGCGCTGAAGAAATCCACGATGGAACTCGGTGGTGCTGACGCTTTTGTGGTGCTGGCCGACGCTGACCTGGATAAAGCAGTGAAGTGGGCGGTGTTCGGACGCCACTGGAATGCGGGTCAGGTATGTTGCTCGTCCAAGCGCCTTATCGTGGTCGAGGCCATCTACGATGAGTTCGTCAAACGCTATGCTGCGGGTGTGGCCGCGCTCAAGGCCGGCGACCCGATGGATCCATCGACCACCCTGGCGCCACTGTCTTCTCAAGGTGCAGCCGATGATGTCATAAAACAGGTCGAAAAAGCGGTCGCTCAGGGGGCTACTGCTACCGTGATCGGTGCCGAAGTACCATCCACCGGCGCTTTCGTCCGACCCGTGATGTTGACAGAATTGACTGTGGATAATCCCGCTTATTATTGGGAGTTCTTCGGTCCGGTATCGCTGATCTTCAAGGCCAAAAACGAGGCGGAAGCCATCGCTATCGCCAACGACTCACCGTTTGGTCTCGGTGGTTCGGTATTTACCCAGGACATCGCGCACGGTGTTGAGGTAGCCAAAAAGATCTCTACTGGTATGGTCTACATTAACCACCCGACTGCTGTGAAGGCTGACTTGCCTTTCGGTGGCGTGCGTCGTTCTGGTTATGGGCGCGAGCTGATTGATCTGGGCTTGAAGGAGTTTGTTAACCACAAGTTGATCGGTGTGACGGATATCGACGGTGCGTTTTGACGTGTTGTTAGCGCGGCCTTTTAGGTCATGAAAGTTCCTGTCATGATGACTTCGTGCCAGCCGATTCATTGGTAGCAACGAAGTCCAGATGCATGAAAGGTTTTGCCTGCCGGGTATTCCTGTTTCGTTGGGAAAGCCCGGCAGACGGACTAAGGTGGTCTGGATCAGTGGCAGTCATTGGCCAGCGCAGCCGATTACGTTCTGGTGAATTACGCTTCTCGCCTCATTTAGCATTTTTGATAAGGGTGACAACGACATTACGTGAGTGCAGCCAATGTTTACTATTTCGGAAGTAAAAAAGGACTCACTTGAGCTGAAAGCGCTTATCTCTGAGCTGGATGCTTTTCAATTGCCACGCTATCCCCTGGAAAGCGCTCACTGTATTGATTTAAGTGCACAAGATGATGATGCGATTTGTTGTTTATTAGTTCGAAATTCAGATGGGGCAGCTATAGGTTGTGGTGCATTATTATTTCAGGATGGAAATGCGGCTGAAATAAAAAGGGTTTTCATTAAGCCATCCTGTCGAGGTGTAAAGTTAGGGTATAAAATCATTTCCCATCTCGAAAAAATTGCTATTGTGAATGGTTGTAAAATAGTGAGACTCGAGACAGGTATTTATCAACAATCTGCGATAAAGCTCGTCGTTAACGGACATGGCGACATACTGATGGGATGAATATATTAAAATAGTCAATTACAAAACTTATATTATCATCTCAACCTCTCATTTTTCGTTGCAACACCGCCTGTATTACCAACAGAACGTTAATAAAAACATTGCGAAATAAATAATAAATCTATCAATTGTTATTGATGATAATCATTTTATCCCCAACATACTTTACGTTGTCAGTGTGCTTGTGCTGGTCGCTTTTACTCACTCCAGTTACTTATTTATACAAGCACCTGTGGATTGACTTGACTGCCGCCTTCCTATGATTTGAATTATTTAAGGTGTGTTTAGTTAATATGGATATAAAATGTTGACGAATTGTTTATGCATTGATATGGTTGGTAGCCATTAGAGTCATGGTGTTTATATATCAATAATAATGACTGGGATTGTTTTATCAGGGAAAATATCGGTAATTCTTGCTTTTTTACTAATATTTTCTGGGAATATTGTTGATGAATAAAGAAATCAGTTATTTTATAGAAAGAAAGCTAAAGACCTATGGGAATGTTTTATTCGCTTACTTTATGATGGATAAATCTTCTTTATCAAATCCTGTTTTTATTTCTAACTACCCACAAAAATGTATTGATACCTATATTGATAATAAACTTTTTATCAATGATCCTGTTATACATTTATCTTTAAAAAGAGTAACTCCATTTTCCTGGGATGATAACGATCTCGCTGTCTTACGGTCTGAAAATGAAGATGTTGCCATGTATCTAAGGGAACATGGCATCACCGTAGGTTACACATTCGTTCTTCACGATCATGATAACAATCTGGCGATCTTGACTATTGCTAACAATGATGAAAAAAATGATTTTGAGGATTTTATAAAGAACAGAGAAAATGATTTACAAATGTTGTTAGTGACTACTCACGAAAAAGCAATGAGATATAAACACTTCGTTAAAGGTAAAACGGTGCCTTTGGATTGCTTGCAAAGTGCATTGATTACACCACGTGAAACAGAAGTGCTTTTCTTGGTTAGTAGAGGGAATACTTATAAAGAGGTGTCCAGAACACTGGGTATCAGTGAGGCAACAGTGAAATTCCATATCAATAACTCTGTCAGAAAACTTAATGTAATTAATTCTCGCCATGCCATAAGCAAAGCACTCGAGCTCAATCTGTTTCGAGCCTTCACGGAATCGCTAATGACCAAAAAATTGGTTGCAATATAGTATATTTAATACCCACATTCCATTATGTAGCTAACCAACCTTTAGATGATGTTGTACATTTAATACCTATATAAAAGAATAGTATCACCTATACCAATAATATCTTCAGACTATTCTTTTACGAAGATTATTTTTTTATCTGATTAGTTATAATCAACGCAGAATTAAAAATCGATCTCTTCGTCATATAAGGTATATCACTGTGAGCAATGGTTTTTGTGTCATTTATAAAGGAACAGATGCCGATATAAACAAACTTCAACAATCCTTTAGTGGCAAAGGTGAAGTATTACATAGCGGGTATCTTTATATAGGTCAAAACACGTCCTACCATAAATTCTCTTTTGAAAAAGGGACTGCTTATCTTATTGGCACACTCTACAATCCAGATTTTCTGAAAACGGTAGCCGGAATGTGGGACGGGGAAGCCTATACCGCAAATAATGCCGCTTTACTGGCTCTGCTGTATATGCGTCTTGGTGAAGGGGCGCTTGCGATGGCAGAAGGAGAATTCTGCTTCTTGATTGAAGATCCTCAAGGTGAATTGACCTTGGTGACCGATTCACGGGGTTTCTCACCCGTTCATGTTGTAGAAGCGGGAAAAAATTGGGTTACTAATTGTCTAAAATTTGTGACTACGGTTGAAGATGAGAGCGCATTAAATTTTGAAAGTGAAGATCGGGTTTGTGAGCGTTCTCTGCGGGCCGATGATTATACACCCATAAAAAATGCTCAACGTCTGAAACCAGGTTCAATCAATGTCATTACCTATGATAGTGAAGGTTATTTATTCAATAACTGCAAAGCACTGGTTAACCCATCCAGTAATCACACCTTGTACCTGCATCGCAAAAGCCTTCTTGGCCTGATCGAACGTTACCTTACTGCCCCTCTCGACGAATTATCCCAATGCTATGATACGGTAGGGATTCCCCTTTCGGGTGGCCTCGATTCTAGTCTTGTCACCGCCATGGCCAGCCGTCGTTTTAAACAGCTTAATACGTATTCGATTGGGACAGAACTCAGCAACGAGTTTACGTTCTCTCAACAGGTAGCTGATGCTTTGGGAACACACCATCAGGTGAAGATTCTTTCCGAAGCCGAGGTTATCAACGGCATTATCGAGTCTATTTACCACAACGAAATTTTTGATGGTTTATCTGCTGAAATTCAGTCGGGTTTATTTAATGTCTATCGGCAAGCACAAGGGCAGGTGAAGTGCATGCTGACAGGGTATGGCTCTGACTTACTGTTTGGCGGCATTCTTAAACCCGGCATGCAATACGATAATCCTAACCAACTCCTATCCGAGCAAGTTTATCGCACCCGTTGGACTGGGGAGTTTTCAACACATGGCGCTAGCCATTATGGAATTGATGTTCGTCACCCCTTCTGGACCAATCATCTGATTGCCCTCTGCCATACGCTGGAGCCCGATTACAAAATTTATGACAACGAAGTCAAAAATATTCTGCGTGACTATGCAGATACGCTTCAACTGCTACCGAAAGAAATCGTCTGGAGAAAGAAAATAGGTATCCATGAAGGATCATCGGTTAACCAGGCGTTTGCCAATGTACTTGGATCCCAGGTTGATAATTATCAGGTCAAGAGCCGCTTTACCTACCGTGTTTATAAAGCATTTTTACAGCGGAGACTGACCATTGATGAAGTCACACCATCACAACTTAGCGCTTTGATTAATTAGGAATAATTATGGTATTAGAAGAAAACCGAGGAGCGGTTAGGTTAATTACGCTGAACCATCCTAATGAGCACAATCCTTTCAGCCGTTCACTTGAAGATAGTGTTAAGCAAGCACTTGCCCGAGCCAATGATGACGATGCTGTGCGAGCCGTGGTGGTATATGGCGGGATCGATCGTTCTTTTTCTGCTGGCGGTGATTTCAATGAGGTTAAACAACTGTCCCATAGCCGCGATATTGAAGCCTGGATTGACAGAGTTATCGATCTGTATGAAGCCGTACTGACTGTAAATAAACCAACGTTGGCCGCCATTGATGGCTATGCCATCGGTATGGGGTTCCAGTTTGCGCTGATGTTTGACCAAAGGTTAATGTCAAAAACGGCGAATTTTGTCATGCCAGAATTAAAACATGGCATCGGTTGTTCCGTCGGTGCGGCAATTCTGGGATTTACCCATGGCTTTAGCACGATGCAAGAGATCATTTATGAGTGTCAATCGCTTGATGCGACACGCTGTATTGACTACCGGCTGGTTAATCAAATCGTGGACAGCGAGGTGCTGCTGGATATCGCCATTAAGCAAGCGGAAAGCATGGCAAATTATCCAGTTGCTGCGTATCGCAATACAAAGAAAACAGTAAATCAACCGTTTATCAGTCTACTTGAAGAAACGCGCGAAGCGTCGAAATTGGTTCACAAAGCGGCTTTTCAGGCGAGAGATGCTCAACGTCATTTTAAAGAAGTGCTAGGCGAAAAATATTAAAAGGAGAGGGTAATGGATAACAATGTGAAATTTAATCCGATCATGGCATCTGGTTTTGGTGCTTATATCGATCATAAAGATTTTCTGGAAGCAAAAACTGAAGTCATAAAAAAACTGCTGATGCGGCAGGGATTTGTGGTGGTTAAAAACCTGGATATTGATGCCGATACCTTTCGCGATATTTATTCTGCCTATGGCACTATCGTAGAGTATGCGGACGAGAAAATCGGTGTGGGGTTTGGTTATCGGGACACACTAAAGCTGGAAGGGGAGAAGGGTAAAATTGTCACAGGACGTGGTCAATTACCTTTTCATGCCGATGGTGGTCTGCTGCTTTCTCAAGTTGATCAGGTATTCCTGTATGCAGCAGAGATCAAAAACGTGAAATTCCGAGGTGCGACTACGGTATGTGATCATGTCCTTGCTTGCCAGGAAATGCCCGCTCACTTATTACGCGTACTTGAGGAAGAGACCTTTGAAGTTCGCGTTTTAGAACGAGGATATTATGTTGATGTATCACCTGCGGGGTGGTTTAAGGTGCCGGTTTTCACTGATCTCGGCTGGGTGAGAAAGATGCTTGTCTATTTCCCATTTGATGAAGGGCAGCCAGCTAGTTGGGAACCGCGTATCGTCGGTTTCAGTGACCAGGAAACCCGAACTTTCTTTAAGGAATTAGAAACTTTCTTCAAGCAACCCCGCTATTTCTACAAACATTTCTGGGAAGATGGTGATTTACTCATCATGGATAACCGCCGCGTGATTCACGAACGTGAAGAATTTAACGACGATAATATTTTGCGTCGACTCTATCGCGGACAAACAGCTGATCTTTGATCCACCTCTTTCCGGTGTATTTATGCGCCGGAAGGTTATTCTCTGGGAATAAAAATGAACAAAGATCTCGCCATAATCTATAAACGTTACTCTTCAAGTGAACTACTTTTTAAATATTTATCAACAAAAACGCTTACTCATAAATTGACACGTAAATTCTCGCTTCTTTTCCTGAAAAAATATCTATCTCGTCCTAAAGGGAAACTGTTTTCATTAATTAATGACATCTATTTTGGTGGTCAAACGTTAGATGAAGTAAAACAGACAGCCGTTAATCTGGCGCAAGCAGGTATCTCAAGTATCCTCGATTATGCAGTCGAGGGTGAAAACGATGAAGCACAGTTTGATTCCGCTGTGGAAAATACCCTGCGTTTAATCGACATGTCACAAAAAATGGAAAGTATTCCATTTGTGGTTATTAAGCCCTCTTCACTAGGGCGCTCGGCAATATATGCCAGACAGAGTAGGGCATCTGTGCTGAACGCCTCGTCAGATGAAGAATGGGCTAGAATTGAGGCTCGATACCACCGTATTTTCGAATATGCCGAGGCTCACAACGTACGGGTAATGGTTGATGCCGAGCAAACCGCCATCCAGCCAGCAGTGGATCGGTTAGTGTTGAATATGATGCGCGTGTTTAATGTCAAAACAGCTACCATTACGCTAACGTTGCAATTTTATCTGAAAGACCAATTGCGCCTTCTTGATGAATATTACCAGGAGGCCTGTTTATATGATTTCGTATTAGGCGTGAAGGTTGTACGTGGTGCCTATCTGGAAGAAGAAAAAAAAGTTAATGGTGGCGTGTGCTGCTTTTCCACCAAGCAAGCAACGGATTGTAGTTATAACGCAGCCATTGACTATATTTCACCACGTCTTGATAGGATCTCGCCCTTCTTCGCTACACATAACGAAGACAGTCTGTCTCGTATTATGAAAAGTGAAGTGCTGCATGCTCACCAGGTCTGGGTGGGGCAACTGTACGGTCTGGGAGACCACATCACTTATTCCTTATCATGCATGGAATTTCGTGTGTGTAAGTACCTACCTTATGGTCCTCTTGATAAGTCGTTACCCTATTTATTGCGGCGAATCGAAGAAAATGCGATTGCCACGGCAACGTTTAAAAAAGAAAATAAACTCCTGCAGAAGGAGTTACTGCGACGTTTGGCCGGAGGAGTATAAATGGCTGATTATCAATGTAAGGTAATTAATTCCAATACTACGTTTTTACTGTCATCAGATGAAACTATTCTGAGTGCAGCCTATGAGGCTGGCGTTAAGCTTCCCTACCGATGTGCCGCTGGTCATTGCGGCGTATGTAAAGTGCGTCTCACGGCCGGTAAAGTCAAAATGGATCACTCCGGCGGTATATCGCGCAACGACATTGCTAGCGGATATATCTTGCCATGCTGCTCTATACCACTCACTCACCTCGAAATTGAACCTGGGTCGTCATGTTGAAAAATCGTATTGCTTCTTTTTTGCTACTTTTCACTTTCCAAAATGTGGGTAGCGCCCACGGAGAAATACTACCGATAGATGAAGTAAAAGTAGACGGGGGGGATTTCTATGTCGGCCTCGTTTTTGGTAAAGAGGATTATGCAGCCCACGCCAACACGCATCTGACACCGTTTTCTATCATGAGAACGGAAGTTACGTATCACCAATATCAGGCATTGCAAGCATGGGCGGAGACGCAAGGTTATCAAATAAGTGGTGGTTGTAACGGCGCTACGTTTGAAGACTGCTGGCCATCAGAAAAAGACGGCGGTCGGCATCCTGTCACTAATGTTTCCTGGTGGGACGCGGTTATTTTCGCCAATGCATTAAGTGCCCAGCACAACTTACAACCCTATTATGTTACCGCCGACGGCCAGGCACTGAAAATTCCGCCAGAAGAGGGTACCGACCGTGGTATACGAGAAAATCCTCAGGCATCGGGCTATCGCTTGCCTACGCTAGCAGAGTGGCAGGTAGCGGCCAGAGGAGGAAATAAAGGATTGAGCGATGGAACCTATGGCAGCCGCTATGCAGGTAAAGACCAACCAGCGAGTGTTGCAAACCTCCCGGTATCAGGAACCCAGACATTCAGCACGCTACCGGTGGCCTCTAAGCAACCAAATTCGCTGGGTCTGTATGATATGAGCGGTAATGTTTCTGAGTGGTTAAATGAGAATTACGCGGTAAAGGGCGGCAAAAAGATGTACTACTTTTGCGGTGGAAGCTATATGGATCGGGTTGGTTCATTAGCGAGTTGCGATGTGCATACTCCCGGTTTTGCCATGTCTGATATTGGTTTTCGTTTGGTGAGGCCGATCGATGATAAATAAATGCTTCTGCTTATTTGCCCTGCTTATTAGCTGCGCAAACGCCTATGCTTTGACACCGGTAACGCTGAAAAATGGCGTCAATCAATTGGATATAAACCAGGATGGGTTAAAGGATTACGTCGTTCTGGCGCAGTTTGATAACAATACGTCGCATCCCAATCTTGGGCTCACCTTTTTTATCCATCGTCCGGATGGTGGATACAGCATCATGCCGGTAACAAATAGTTCCGAATTCACCTGGTTTGATTATCGATTGTCTGCCAGCGCTGATTTTCTTGTTCAGGATAATCGGCTGTTCAAGATAAAAAAACACTATTATCTAGTGACGGCGAGGAAGACAGAGGAAGATTTATTCGATGTCGGCAAAGTTTCACTAACGATTTATCGTTTCAAGGTTTCGCGAGATGATCCCGGCGTGCCACTCTATGAATGGTCGATGAGTAAGACCGTAACAGCCCAACACGCCTATCAGTCGGCCGATGAAGCTTATCAGGAAGTTGATGAGGCAATGTTAACAAGATGAAAATCTACCCCCTGATGCTCTTGATGTCGCTGTTTTCTGATGATGCGTTGGCAAAAAATGACAGTAATACCTACCGGCAATTACTTCAGGATTTTTTTGGTGCAGAGCCGCCACTGTGTTTGGGAGAAAGAGCGTGGCCGGTGAACAGTCATACTCATGATTCGCCCTGGGTCAGCGGTCGCCTGAATGCGCTGGTGGATGCACGGCTGGCACGAAAGACTCAGGAGGGCAAAAAAATAATTTATAATTTGACTCCTCTTGGGGCGAAAAACTGGCGGAAATATGGTGACTTATGTTACGGCCGAATGCATGTCACACGTATTGAAAAAGTCGATCACATTAACCGCGAGTTGACGGTGGTCTATTTCTACTACCGCCTGGAGCCGCTAGAACGTTGGGCTCAAAATCGTTCGCTACGTTTTGCTTTTAGTGAACTGGATAATCTGGTGAACGGAATGGATAAGATACGTTACACCGCTACTATCCGCGAAACCCTGGGTGGCGCGGCCAAACTACAAGATTACCCTACACCGGTTGAGCTGGATTATTGATCGCTAACGAGCAGGTAAGATGTCCGCTTGACACTTATTATTGCATCTCTCTTTGTTCATCCCATTGGCTGCGATGGGCAACCTGTTCGGCCGCTTTATGTCATTGGCACACCCTGTGAACACACCCGTTGGTTTATGTCCACCGATAGTCGTTGTCCCGGCTACTGGACCGAAGATCTGGAGTATCTACCATGACTGATGCCGTAACTGTGCTGCGTGGCAACCGCCATCGTTGGAAAGTGTTGGGTATTGGCGTAATAGCGAATGTCTGCTTTTCGATGATCGTGGGCGGTCTGCCGGCGACTGCGGTGTTTGTGCGCTCCGGCTACCATATTACCAATGCTGAACTGGGATTTGTGTTGGGGATGTTAGGGCTTGGGATTGCGCTCAGTGAGCTGCCGTGGGGACTACTCACCGATCGCTGGGGCGATCGGCCAGTATTGTTGACTGGATTGTTCAGCACTGCGCTGATGTTGCTATTAATGGCGGCGTTTGCTGCGCCATATACTGATTTTATTCCCGCTTATGGCCTGTTGATTGCAGGCGTTTTGGCGATTGGATTACTGGGCAGTAGTGTTAACGGTTCCAGTGGGCGGGCAATCATGGCCTGGTTTCAAGAGGGGGAACGCGGTTTGGCGATGAGTATCCGCCAAACTGCCGTGCCAATGGGTTATGGTCTTGGTGCTCTGCTGCTGCCTTTTTTGGTGGCAAACTACGGGTTTGTGGTGATGTATATCGTGGCGGCGATATTGTGTGTGGTTGCCGGTTATTATGCTTGGTTATGGTTGCATGAACCGGATCCCCAGCATCATGCCAGCATGGCAGCGGTGGTTCAGTTTCAGGTAAGTAAGGGGCCGCTGCATGATATTGCTGTCTGGAAAATCGTGTTGGCCATCGGCTTTTTGTGCGTCCCACAGCTAGCTTTACTGACCTTCGGCTCAGTATTTCTGCATGATTTTGCCCATCTGGACATGATGTTGGTATCGGTTAGTCTGGCCGTGATCCAGGCTGGAGCGATAGTTTCCCGTATCTGGAGTGGTCGTTGGACCGACAAAAACAAGAACCGTAAAAATTATCTGAGAACCTGCACAGCAATGAGTATTGTGGCATTTGCCGCGCTTGGTTTATTGGTCCATTACTGGCCGGGTATGCAGAATAGATCCCTGTCTACCGGGTTGTTGGTGGCTCTGTTTATGTTCTCGGGCGTAGTGGTTTCTGCCTGGCACGGTGTGGCCTATACCGAGCTGGCATCAATGGCTGGCGTTAAACGTGCCGGTACGGCGTTGGCGATGGGAAATACCAGCGCGTTTATCGTTATGTTTATCACCCCGATAGCCATCCCCTGGTTGCTGGTTACTGCCACCTGGAGCTCAGTCTGGTTGGTTTCGGCATTGTGTGCCGTAGGTGCGCTGATCTTCTTCCCGAGAGTCGGAAAGTAACGGTAGCTGGAGTTATGGAGCGATAATACTATGAATCGGATAACCCTATGAATCGGATAACCCGGTTTCCCCTTTCTTCCCGGTCGCTGTCATCTCAAGATTCGAAAACAAATTTTGGTTCACAGAAAACTGGAAAGTTTACCGAACGGGCGATAAAGCATACTTTATGAATCCGGTCGTGAATGGATGTTGCCAGCTCTTCGTTCGAACGACTCCTCAGCGTGACTTTGGGTTTAAGCGTGACGGAAACAAAGCGACCGGCTCCACCTGCTTCTACTTCACCAATACCGACAGGATTATCTTCGTATTGCGTCACTACGATTTTTTCATCTGATGCGTAGTGGAGATACCAGAGCATATGACAAGCCGATAATGACGATATCAGCAAATCCTCCGGGTTCATCTTGGTCGCGTCACCGCCGAGAAGGGGATCGTTCGAGCATTGTATAACCGCCTTGTCCGGCACAGCGATGTCCCAGGTGCGATCATAGCCTCGATAGTGGACTGTTCCTTCCCCCCGATTTTCTGTCCAGACGATGTGAGAAATATAATTGTGATGCATATCAGTCTCCCTGCTGTTGCTATTCAATAGAACCTTGTCGTGGGGCCACCCAGGTAGATGGCGAGGATTGGCAATTTCATTTAACTCTGTATGTTTTCGCTGGACGAAATCGACGACGTAGTCTCTTGGTCGTGGTTCGTAGCCAGAGCCTGTTTCAGCATATAGAGATGGGCCTCCAGAAATTGCGCCGGCGCAATCGGATTTAAACGATCGAAGATCATATGCCAGATGATTGCCATAACCATAGGACCAATAAGTACTTCCGGTGTGGTGCTCAAGGGAGATGGCACTAACTCGCCGCGCGAGATGCCACGCTCGAAACGGCAGCTCGCAATATCGGGTATTGCGGTCAGATTCTGCTCGGCTCCGGCCCGGAATTCGTCGGATGGGGTCAGCCAGTATGGCTCTATCGACCGGAGATGCCGCGCACCATCAGGGATGGCGATATCATTTTGTCTGAGGTTTTTTCATCGTTCGGCATGCTCGAAACCCAACACCAGCCGGCGATCGCCGTAGGTAATATTCATTCTGACTTTTACGATGCCGCCGCATTGGCGAGGGCTTCCTATGAGGCGGGCGTAAAGGCACTCAAGGCTGGTACTGTCTTTTCCGAGGTCGTCGAAGCGATGCGTTCGCCGATGCGCGATCTGGCTTGTTGGCAAGTTCATCCCCTCATTCATTCGCTGACACCATATAACATGATCGGCGCGGGCGAGCGTATCGCCGACCTGCCTGAGATGGCTCGTTATGGCAAAGTGCTGCCATTTTCGTCGATGGGCACCGACCGGGTACTCGAAGCTGGAATGGTGTTCGCCCTTGAGCCCAACTGCGGCATCGGTCGGCGAGTGATCAATCTCGGCGGGACCGTTATCGTCGGCGAGAACGGCGGGATTGAGCTCAACAGCAACTCGACACGATTGATGCATGCTTAGCGTTTATCCGGGGAAAACGGACACCGTTTTTTAAAAAGAAGATATTTTAAAACAATGAATTATCGCATCTATGCACTCTCGTTTCAGGTAGGACGGTTGCTTCTTTATAGCCAAGCCGCCGTCCTTTCTCACGGCGTTCCTTCGCCGACTGAAGGAGAGTGGTTTCGTTAAGCAGACGGTCTAATGCAACCCACAAACGTAAATCGACTGCACGTGATGCTCATGGCCGTGATTACACCATCATGGTGGTCGAGGATGCCTGTGCGGCCAATTCCGAAGAAGAACATCGGGAGGCCATGAAAGTTCTGGCGACGATGCCGGGGTTGTTTCGGTAGAGAATTTGAAAGAGCTATGATGAGGCTGGCGCGATTGTAAAAGTGTTATATGCTGAATTGTAAATAAAAAGTAGGCTTAAGGAGAACAGAATAGAAGAGAATATGGTACGCCCTACTGGATTCGAACCAGTGACCTACGGCTTAGAAGGCCGTTGCTCTATCCAACTGAGCTAAGGGCGCTTTACGCGGATACTGTTGAATATACAATTGTTAAATAGATAACAGTGGGCTGGATTATACCCACCCGTCCCGGTGAGTCAATGTATTGGAGCGTGATTCAGACCATACGGCCAATCCCTGAACAAATACGTCACCGGCGAAGGGGATAATTACTGATAAGGCGTCGCCATCTTTGTGCTACAGATGGCGGTTAAGCAGCGTTACTTCACTTGCTTGAGCACCATCTCAATATAAATTTCTCGTAACCGACGGGTTATTGGTCCAGGTTTTCCGTCACCAATGATTTTGTCGTCCAGGCTGACAACCGGCAGCACAAATGTGGTCGCGGAACTGATGAAGATTTCACTGGCATGGTAAGCCTCTTCTGGCGTGAAACACCGTTCTTCCAGACTGAGGTGATCCTGCTCGACCAGTTTCAACAGTGACTGGCGGGTAATGCCATGCAGAATATCGTTACTGAGCGGGCGGGTGACGATGGTTTTATCGGCCAGAACGATGTAGCAGTTGCAAGAGCTGCCTTCGGTAATGAAACCATTCTCAACCATGAAGGCGTCATCCGCATGCCGGGAGTGGGCATACTCTTTTGCCAGGCAGGCCGCCAGCAGGCTCACCGTTTTTATATCACGGCGATGCCAGCGAATATCAGGACTGGTCACCACATGCAGGCCACTTTCGGCCTTGGGATTGTCGAATATGGCGCGGGCCTGGGTAAACAGCACCAGCGTAGGTTTCACATCGGCAGGCGGGAAGTGAAAATCACGATCACCTGCATTACCCCGACTGAGTTGCAAATAGATACCACCTTCTTGCAACTGATTTTTTTCGATCAAGGTTCGGTGGATATTTCTCAACTCGTCAACCGACATCGGCAAAGGTAGTGACAGCTCATGGCAGGAGCGCTGCAAACGCGCCATGTGGCCGTCGAACTCCGCCAGTTTTCCATGAATTACCGAGGTTACCTCGTAAACGGCATCAGCGAAGAGAAAGCCGCGGTCAAAGATGGATACTGTGGCATTCTGTTCTTCGACAAACTTCCCATCAACATAAACAATACGTTGCATCACAACACTCCTGATCATTATTCAATGCACGACGGTGTGCGTTATCCCCATAAGGCAGCTTGCGGCGGCAACATGGTGCTGCCGTTATATTGCAGACCTGCGTCACGATCGCGTTGTAGTAACAACGGGCCATCGAGATCAACCACACTTGCCCCTTGTGCCACCATAAATGCCGGGGCTATGGAAAGTGACGTGCTGACCATACAGCCAACCATGATCTGCATCCCTTTATTCAGGGCAAGCGCGCGTAAGCGAAGCGCTTCAGTCAGGCCACCGGTTTTATCCAACTTAATGTTTATCATGTCATAACAATCCAGCAGCTTGTCCAATGACTGACTGTCATGGCACGATTCATCGGCACAGATAGGTATCGGATGAGGCAATGTCGCCAGAATGGCATCTTTTCCAGCGGGAAGCGGTTGTTCGATCATGGTGACGCCGAGCTGTGCCAATTCAGGGACCAGTAAGGTATACAGTGTGGCGTCCCAGCCTTCATTCGCGTCGACGATCAGTCGGGCGAGGGGGGCGCCTTTACGTACGGCGGAGACGCGCGCCAGATCGTCTTTATCAGCCAGTTTCAGTTTCAGTAATGGACGATGGGCATGCTGTTGCGCAGCCCGATACATATGCTCCGGTGTATCCAACGACAAAGTATAAGCCGTTTCCAACGTGGTGAGATCAGGATAGTTCAATCGTTGCCAGATCCGTTGTTGGTGCTGTTTACATTCCATATCCCAGAATGCACAGTCGAGTGCGTTGCGGGCTGCACCTGCCGGAAGCCGGGTTTGCAATGTTTCCCTGTCCATATCATTGTGCAAATCGCTGGTGAGTGAGGCGAGTTGTTCCACTACACTTTCTATTGATTCACCGTATCGAGCATAAGGAACGCACTCACCATATCCGGTCAGGTCGCCGGAATGCAGGGCTACCGTCACGACATCAGCCTGCTTTTTACTGCCACGCGAAATGGTAAAGACATGACGCAGTGGCCAGCTCTCATGAAAGAATTCTATTGATTTCATATTGTTGCCAATTGGTCCACTATGCGCCCAACGCCTTGACGGAAAGGATCCACCGTGGGAAGTCCCAGTTTGTTTTCGATATTGGTCATTAACAGTATGGCTTCCTCGTCGCTAAGTGCCGCCGTATTGACCGAGATACCGACAAATCGGCAATCAGGGTTGGTTAATCGGGCCATGGCAAGGTTCAATGCCATACAGTCAGCCAAATCGGGGATCGGGTAATCGACGCCGCGCATGGTTTTGCGGGTTGGTTCATGACAAAGTACCAGTGCATCAGGCTGAGCCCCATGGATGATACCGGTGGTAACGCCCGCAAAAGAAGGGTGGAACAGAGAACCTTGCCCTTCGATAACATCCCAATGGTCGGCATCGTTTGCCGGTGTGAGGGTTTCTACTGCACCGGCGATGAAATCGGAAACTACCGCGTCAATGCTGATACCCGCACCGCTGATAAGAATACCGGTTTGTCCTGTTGCTCTGAATGTGGCTTTACCACCACGGGCGAGAATCTCTTTTTCGATAGCCAGCGCGGTATACATTTTTCCACAGGAACAGTCGGTACCGACCGGTAGCAATCGCTTCCCTGAACGTTTACGTCCGTTGGCTACAGGATAGGACTCGGTAGGATGGCGGACATCAGACAGTGAACGACCGAGTTTGGTCGCCAGTTCACTTAATGCCGGTACATCGGCCAACTTATTGTGCAATCCGGCCGCTAAATCCATTCCGGCTTCCAATGCTTCACTTAGTACGGTAATCCATTGTTCCGAAATAATGCCGCCCCGGTTAGCCACACCAATGACCAGCGTTTGTGCCCCGGCCGCTCGTGCGGCGTGAATATCGACGTCCGGCAATCCACAATCAGCATGGCAACCTGGCATGCGATATTGCCCGACACAATATTCCGGATGCCATTGTTTAATACCGATAGCCACTTTTGCGGCTAATTGATCGTGGGCATCACCAAGAAATAACAAGTAGGGCTTTTTAATATCCATTCTTTTTCCTCATAAACGTTATAGGGCGAATAAGTGAAACATGGTCAGATGGTGATTTTATTGGGGTATAAAAAGATTGTGTAATTGATAATATATGTAGTTGTTTATGTCAATACATCTTGTTTATCTAATTCATAAAATCATGTTATGGTATTTTTATGGTTTTTAAATCTAATTAGTTAAAATTAAAAAGATTATTATGCTGTATAAATTAATTTTATCTGTTTTTTGCGGTTTTTTATAAAAAAGAGGATTTATAATGAAATATGATTATTGTTATCCAATTGATTTTTAAGTAGTTTTAATATTTTTAGTTTTGTGGTTAAATGCATCATTTTGGTGCGTTGATTTATTATTGGGCCCTAAAATAAAGCATGCCTGATATTGTTTCAAGTTTGTTAATTGATATCAGCCAGACAGTGATTGTCTGAGATTGAGGAAACTCGGGTCTATTCAAGGATACAGATAAGATAAGTAATGATATAAAGGTAATGTAATAACCACATTACACACTCTCAATGCGCCTTGCTCTTTATCCGTACTTTACCTTTTCTACTTGTTGATGCAGCAATAGGGTTATCTCGAAAATAACAGAATGAGGTGTGTTCATTGCCATGAGCATTATGGAATTTACTGAATTAACGTTAATTTAAACAATCTTATGAAATAAAACCATTTGACATATAACCAGATGGAGTCGGTGTTTTTTTTATACATACGATTCATGGTTAATTCAGCCAAACGATGATCTATTACTGAGTTAACTCTTTCTTCCTCGTCGCCACTCGTTAGGCGTATTTTCCCCGTTATTCGATCTGATGCGTCTATTTTTTTCAATGAATTTAATGATGATAGTCAATCATTTCTTATGATCTATTCTTATATAAAATGAAAAATCAAATTTTTCAGATTGAAGAACCCACTATCCAGAGGTTCTTCATCTTATAAAAACTGAACTGCCCACGCTGGGTAATCGCAATCCAGTGTTTAACCTGTTCGCTCAGGAGTAACCATTATAGAAAATGATTAACGCTCTCCTGTCGGAGGCATAAACTTAGCCAGACTTTGTTTTTGCTTACCCATTTCGTCCATGTTAGCCGGGTTTAGCCAAAGTTGCATAGCCTGACGGATCCCTGGCCACTCGTCATCAATGATCGAATACCAGCGGACGTCACGACTATGCCCCTTGGAGACCTGCGTCTGTCTGAGGGGACCTTCATATTTGAATCCCAGACGTTCTGCTGCATTAATCGCACTCTGATGCAGACTGTCACATTTCCACCCGCATCGCCGGTATTGCAACGTTTCCAGCGTATAAGACAGCAAAAGATATATTGCCTCGGTACTACATAAGGTACGTTTCATCAAAGGTGACCAGTTTATCCACCCTAATATCGCACACAATCTGAATGACCATACAGACTTTGGATAATATCCACGTTGTTCATGGTGTTGAATATGATGCAGGGCAAGAGACGGCTCAATATTCTGCAACGCACAGCATTACCCTGATAATTTGACTCAACCAATCGCTTATATGGGGCAACTATCCTATTAACCATTTTGTAAAAATGGATATACAACACATTATTCTTTGCATCTTTGCCAAAGGTTATTTTGCAGAATAAAGTTTCGCCAAAGCTGAGATTTAGATAAAAATTTGTTGGTAGTGATATCGACAGACTGCGTAATCTGAGATAGTTTGAGTGACAGCCCTGAATGGGCTACAGCGTCGCTCGGACGGTCCGGGCGCTCACGTTACTTCGAGGATCTTATGGCTGATTTCAATTCTCCGCGTCGTTTTACTCGTATCGATCGTCTTCCCCCTTACGTATTTAATATCACTGCCGAATTAAAAATGGCTGCGCGTCGCCGTGGCGAGGATATTATTGATTTCAGTATGGGTAATCCGGACGGCCCGACGCCACCCCATATTGTAGAAAAACTTTGTACCGTAGCGCAGCGTGAGGATACCCACGGTTATTCCACATCCCGCGGCATTCCGCGGTTGCGCCGTGCCATCTCTCGCTGGTATGCCGATCGTTATCAGGTTGACATTGATTCGGAAAGTGAAGCGATCGTGACCATCGGCTCGAAAGAAGGGCTGGCGCACTTGATGTTGGCCACACTCGATCATGGCGACACGGTATTGGTGCCCAATCCCAGCTACCCCATTCATATCTATGGTGCGGTTATCGCCGGTGCTCAGGTCCGCTCTGTACCATTGGTGGAAGGTGTGGACTTCTTTAATGAACTGGAGCGGGCAATCCGCGAAAGCATCCCCAAACCCAAGATGATGATTTTGGGGTTTCCATCAAACCCGACCGCGCAATGTGTTGAGCTGGATTTCTTTGAGCGGGTGGTGGCGCTGGCCAGGCAATATGATGTATTGGTAGTCCATGATCTGGCCTATGCAGATATCGTCTATGATGGCTGGACGGCCCCGTCCATTATGCAGGTGCCGGGTGCGAAAGAGATTGCGGTTGAATTTTTCACGCTATCCAAAAGTTACAACATGGCTGGCTGGCGAATCGGCTTTATGGTGGGGAATGCCGAACTGGTCAACGCGTTGGCTCGTATTAAGAGCTATCACGATTATGGTACTTTTACACCATTGCAGGTAGCTGCTATTGCAGCATTGGAAGGGGACCAACAGTGTGTGCGTGATATTGCCGAACAATATCGGCAACGTCGTAACGTGTTGGTGCGTGGTCTGCATGAAGCTGGATGGATGGTCGATGAACCCAAGGCTGCCATGTATGTGTGGGCAAAAATACCGGATGCCTATGCTCACCTGGGATCGTTGGAGTTTGCCAAGCGTCTGCTTTCTGAAGCGAAAGTCTGTGTGTCTCCGGGGATCGGTTTTGGCGATTATGGCGATACGCATGTACGCTTTGCATTAATAGAGAATCAGGATCGTATTCGCCAGGCAGTCAGGGGCATCAAGGCTATGTTCCGGGCGGACGGTTTGTTGCCAGCGCTTCGTTCAGGTGCTGCCAAGGTTGATTAAGTGGTGCGACAGCCTTTTTTGCCGGCAGAGAAATTTTTCTGATAGTTTGATCACGATGTGCTTTACCGTTACTTGTAGCGGTAAAGTGATAATGTTTTTCTATCAGCCCTAATAGATGGAACTTAACCAATAAGACGAGTCATGTCATGCGCTTATCGCCATTGAAAATCTTGTTTATCAGTATATTTTGTCTCAGTGTCGTAGGGTGCCAACATTCTGCGCCGGTGAAACCGGCTTCTGGTCATCAGGCAGTGAACATACCGGTTAATGAGCAGATTAATCAACTTGCCTCGTTAATTGCAGCTGGCAATTATCTGAAGCTGCAATGTAATCGCAGTGATTTGCCAGATAATAATACTATGCAGAAAACGGCGTTACAGTTGGCGAAACAGAAAGGGTGGGACACCAGTCACTACCAGGCATTATCGCAACTCAGCGCGAATCTGTATCAAGGGTTATTAAAAGATGGCACATTGAAAGCAACGCAGTGCTCCGCTTTTAATCGTTCGCTAGAACCATTTATTGAGGCTATGCGCAGTAACAAGTGACATTGTCATTCGGCGGGAGGTGCTGCCGGCTTTCCTCCCGGCCAATCCTCTAGTGCATCAAGGATAAAGGGTTCACCGTTGAAGCTGAATACGGTGACCTCCTGCTCAATTCGCTCAATAATTAATCCCTTTATCGGGCTGTCTCCCTCATGATAAAGCTGCCGATTAAGAGTAATGCTGCGCTGTTTCTGTCCAGAGGTATAGACATGCGCGCTATAGATTAACGGCGGTAATTCCCCCGGTTCCACTGTATTCAGCGCACTATTATTGATGGTGTGCTTTACCGGGAGTCTGTTTTTTTTACTCTGTGTTTGAGCGGCGGTCAGGTTTCCCACCAGACGGCTGGTTGTGTTTTGAGCCTGAACAGTGTGTGGCAGAATGGACGTGGCAATAGCGGTGGTGGGAACTATCAGCGTAGGATTTTCCATTTCCGTCCAACGTTGATGACTTAGCCATCCGAGAGAAATCAGCAGCGTGGCGTAAATTGCCAGCAGGTAGCCGGGAATACGATAACCCGCAGTAGCGTCCGTGGCTGATGACTTGACTTCCGGTGTGTTATCCACATCTACCTCAAACGTTATCTCAATGTGATGCTCATCCCAAGCAAACGGCAAGAACAGCAGGAGCAAGCAGCATTTCATGCCTTATTTTTAATAAAATGGGAAGTGTTAAAAAGTCTCTTACGCCATTTATGTGACCTGAACTTCATTTCGACAAAAAACTGTTATCTTAGTAATTAATACCGGTAAAAATTTGAGCTTTGTCGCAAAAAAAACATATCAATATGTTTTAATGAAACAATGTTTTGATATTGTTTTGTTGTTGTTTCTTTTTAAGTTATAGTGCTAAATAAGATCACTGTGTAAGACAAAAAATGTTGGGAGTTAAATAGTCTAATCAGGATAACAATAATATTATTGTTATCATATGATAATGGTGATAACGGAAAGTCGGTGTCAATAGGTATAAGTGGATTCTATGGGTATTATGCTTTATTTGGTTTGATGTTATTAAACCGTTATAACCATGGTATGGCACTGTATGCCAGATAGATTTCAAGTGCATGGAGAGAGCAGTGAATAATTCCCGATGCACTGACATGATTTATTGATTTTAATAAATGAAAAACGTGTCCAGAGCCAGTTTCAATACTGACTACAGTGGCTCTTGGAAGGTCGGACAACAACGCCAACACCAGCACATCATATGACGGGTATAAAATAATGAACGATAAGTATAATGATATTGCTGTTTTTTAGCACATCATATTTGAATTATGTGTTTGCTAATAATTAATATTTTCATGTTGTGATTAATGAAAGCAGATTATAGACACGGTGAATGTTTGTAATGAACGTATCATATTTTTATTGTCAGGATATTACCCGTTTTTAGAGCGCGGTCGCATTACTAATATCGAAGAAGAACTCAGTTGATTTATCTTGGTGATTATTTCTGATTTTTTGTTAAATATGAATCTATATCCAGAAAAGAGCGTTACATAAAAATAAAGAGGTTTTTTGCTCTAGTGAAGGGAATCTGCAATTACTGCTTAAACACCATTTCTATACCCAAAATAATTCGAGTTACAGGAAGGCGGCAAGTGAGCGAATCCCGATGAGCTTACTCAGGTAGGTGATTCGGGTGAGCGAACGCAGCCAACACACCTGCAACTTGAAGTATGACGGGTATATACATGAAATAGTGGGTGGTTGAGCTATTGGTGATGGATATACAGTGATGACATATGTCCATGGTTTCCCCTTAAACCGGGATGTGTTTCATTGGGGAGCGTATTAAATATATATCAATACCGGGATTATTATCCAAGTATGCAATATTCGGCCGTAAGGCAGCAGAAGTGGTAGGCCGCATGATGATGTTTTCACCGGTGAATGCTTGCCACGTAGTAATCCCTTTGCTTCAGATCATCTCAGCGGGTGGGGGAATAATAGGGCCGCGAACAAATAGGGACAATGTTTGCAGATGAAAATTTCACGACTGCCACCTGTATCTCCGCTTGTTATCAGGCGTACTTTGCTCGGTGTGTTGCTGTTACTGATTTGTCAGCAATTGGCGATGTTAGTCAGGCAGATAGTATTACCACAAAATATGCCACTGCCTGCTGCGCATGCCATGCCTGTGCAGGCTAAACAGCAATCTGTGACGCTGGGTGCTTTCACATTATTTGGTGTCTCTTCTGAAAAAATTAAAACGGCTGGCGGGCTGGATTCCGTCCAATTGAACAATCTACCGCTTTCTTCGCTGAAATTAAGTCTGACTGGTGTTGTCGCCAGTCGAGAGAGCGGCCGATCAATCGCTATTATTAGTAAGGATAATCATCAGGTTAGCCGTGGCGTCGGTGAGCGGGTACCAGGCTATGATGCCAAAATTATCTCCATTCAGTCGGATAAAATCCTATTGCAGTATCAGGGACGCTATGAGGTGTTGGGCTTATATGATCAAGAGCGGGACGGGCAAACCGATATCGTGCAGTTAAAGGAGCAACTACAACAACGTCCTGCAGCAGCGATTAGTGATTATCTCGCTTTTTCTCCTGTGATGACAGAGAGCAACGAACTCTCCGGCTATTTACTTAATCCCGGAAAAGACAGTGATGCATTCTATCGGGTTGGTTTTCAAGACAACGATCTGGCTGTGGCGATGAACGGCCTGGATTTGCGGGATGAAAAGCAAGCCAAGAAAGCGATGGAACGCATGTTGGATGTGCATGAGTTTACCGTGACAGTAGAGCGGGAAGGGCAGCGGAAGGATATTTATTTAGAGCTTGGGGGAGACGAGTAAAGTGTTTGCTAAAGGAATAATAAAACGCTGGGGCTGGTTAGGCATAATCGCCCTTTTGCTCGGATCATCCTGTGGATGGGGCGCCGAGTTTTCAGCCAGTTTTAAAGGCACCGACATTCAGGAATTTATTAATACCGTCAGTAAAAACCTGAATAAAACAGTCATTATCGATCCGACAGTACGTGGCACCGTAACGGTACGCAGCTATGACATGATGAATGAAGGGCAGTATTACCAGTTCTTTCTCAGTGTGCTGGATGTATATGGTTTCTCGGTCGTATCAATGGATAACGGTGTGTTGAAAGTGGTTCGCTCAAAAGATGCCAAGACGTCTTCAATACCGGTAGCCAGTGACGAGCAGCCGGGGGTAGGCGATGAATTGGTTACCCGAGTTGTCCCTGTCAATAATGTTGCAGCCCGTGATCTGGCGCCGTTATTGCGTCAACTGAATGATAATGCTGGTGCAGGCAGTGTCGTACATTATGAGCCTTCCAACGTCCTGTTGATGACCGGGCGTGCCGCCGTCGTGAAACGGCTGATGGAAATTATCGATGAGGTAGATAAAACCGGTGACCGCAATGTCGTGACTGTTCCGCTGGTTTACGCTTCTGCGGAAGATGTGGTCAAACTGGTAGCTAATCTTAACAAGAGCGATGAGAAAAATAGCTTGCCGAGCACAATGCTGGCAAATGTGGCGGCGGACGAACGCACCAATTCGGTGGTGGTGAGTGGTGAAGAGCACTCCCTGAAGTGGACAGTAGACATGGTCCATCAACTGGATCGCAAATCGGTGGCACAAGGTGGGACTCGGGTCATTTATTTGAAATTCGCCAAGGCATTGGATCTGGTGAATGTACTTACGGGAAGTAACAGCGGCAGTGGTAATAGCCGAAACACTTCCAGCAGTAGCGGCAATAAAAGCAAGTCAGGAAGTTCAGACTCAAGTAGCAGTAGTAGTACAAGTAGTTCGTCTTCGGGTAGCAGCAGTTCTTCTGATAGTACCAGCACGGGGTTTGGTTCCGCTTTTGGCAGCAACTCAAGTTCCGGTGGGAAGACCATCGTCATTCAAGGCAAGGAAGTGACCATCCGGGCGCACGATCAGACCAATTCACTGATCATTACCGCGCCACCTGATATCCAGCGCGATCTGGAAAAGGTTATCGATAAACTGGATATTCGCCGTCCTCAGGTATTGGTAGAGGCCATTATTGCGGAAGTCCAGGATGCGGATGGCCTCAATCTGGGGATTCAGTGGGGTAACAAGCGTGCGGGTATGACGCAGTTTACCAACACCGGCATGCCCATTTCGACTGCGATGATAGGTACCGATCAATACCGTGCAGACGGTACGTTAACCTCGGCTTATTCCAGCGCACTTGGCAGTTTAAATGGCATCGCAGCCGGTTTCTATCAGGGCAACTGGTCAATGTTGCTGACTGCGTTGTCTAGTAACAGCAAGAATGATGTCCTGGCAACGCCCAGCATTGTTACGTTGGATAATATGGAAGCGACGTTTAATGTCGGCCAGGAAGTCCCGGTGCTGACTGGTTCGCAAACTACTTCCGGCGATAACATTTTCAATACCGTTGAGCGCAAAACGGTGGGTATCAAGCTGAGGGTTAAACCACAAATTAATGAAGGTAATTCGGTGTTACTGCAAATTGAGCAGGAAGTGTCCAGCGTCGCGGATTCCTCTTCCAGCAGTAGCAGTGATCTGGGCGTGACCTTCAATACTCGCACGGTAAATAATGCCGTGTTGGTCGGCAGTGGGGAGACGGTCGTTGTTGGCGGCTTGTTGGATAAAAGCACGATAGAATCGGATAGTAAAGTTCCTATCTTGGGCGATATTCCGATTCTGGGGAATCTGTTCCGTTCCAAGAGCCGTACGGTATCAAAACGTAATCTTATGTTGTTCCTGCGGCCAACTATCATTCGTAGTGGTGAACAGTTCCAGAATGCGACCGTAAATAAGTACCGATCCTTCGATTATGAACAGGATCAGCAGCGTGGTGCAGGACAGGGCGAGCGGGTATTGAATAACGATACGCTGCATTTACCTTCTGGCGGCAATACCTACATCTTCAGTCAAGTACAGTCTGCCATTGCTACGTTTTATCCTCGGGAGGGCCGATGAGCGAATCGCTTATCGACGCTGCCGAGTCACGTCCTCTGCTGCCATTCGCCTATGCGCGAGCCCAACAGATTCTGCTGTTACAGGGTGAGAGAACCTCGGCTGCACAGGTTCTCTGTGTACCGCAAACATCGGCGATGGCGCTCCTGGAAGCGCGGCGCGTGGCAGGAATACCACTAAATATCAGTCGGGTGAGTGCCGAAGCGTTTACACGAGAGCTGGTGATGCGCTATCAGCGCGATTCAGAAGAAGCGCGGCAACTGATGGAAGACATCGGTAACGATATTGATTTCTATACGCTAGCGGAAGAGCTGCCTAATAGTGATGATCTATTGGACGCTGAAGACGATGCGCCAATTATCCGCCTGATTAACGCCATGCTGACGGAAGCCATCAAAAACAAGGCATCCGATATTCATATTGAAACCTACGAACGTAATCTGCTGATTCGTTTTCGTGTCGATGGTGTATTGCGGGAAATTTTGCGGCCGCAGCGCCAGCTGGCATCGTTGCTGGTTTCGCGTATCAAGGTCATGGCCAAACTGGATATCGCCGAGAAACGTGTCCCGCAGGATGGTCGTATGGCATTACGCATTGGTGGCCGTGCCATTGATGTGCGGGTTTCAACATTGCCATCAAACCATGGTGAGCGGGTGGTGTTGCGTCTGTTGGACAAAAACAGTGTGCAGCTGGACTTGGATGCACTTGGTATGACAGAGAACAACCAGAAGCAGTTGGACACGCTGATTCACCGGCCACATGGCATCATCCTGGTGACCGGGCCGACCGGCTCGGGGAAAAGTACCACGCTTTACGCTGCGCTCAGCCGCCTTAATGCCACCGAGCGCAACATCATGACAGTGGAAGACCCGATTGAATATGAATTGGACGGTATCGGCCAGACGCAGGTGAATACCAAAGTGGATATGACCTTTGCCCGTGGGTTGAGGGCCATTCTGCGCCAGGACCCGGATGTCGTGTTGGTTGGAGAAATTCGTGATAGCGAAACAGCACAAATTGCGGTGCAGGCATCCCTGACCGGTCATCTGGTGTTATCCACACTGCATACCAACAGTGCGTTGGGTGCGCTGTCACGCCTGAAGGATATGGGCACCGAACCTTTTCTGCTGTCTACCTCTCTGCTGGCTGTGTTGGCGCAGCGGTTGGTGCGTACCCTGTGTCCGGAGTGTCGTCAGCCCTATGCTATTGATGAAGAGCAAGCCCATCAGTCCGGTCTGCCTGTCGGTACAACATTGCATCATTCGGTGGGTTGTGAGCAGTGTAATTTCACTGGCTATCGCGGCCGTACCAGCATCCATGAGCTGTTGTTGATTGATGACCGGGTCCGGACGGCGATCCATCGTGGTGACGGCGAATTGGATATTGCCCGTATGCTCGGTAATAACCGCACCACTATTCGTCAGGATGGAATGGAAAAAGTGCTGGCCGGTATCACTACCTGGGAGGAAGTGGTGCGGGTGACCAAAGAGGAATGACATGGCGCTATTTCAGTATCAGGCGTTGAACGCGCAGGGGAAAAAATGCCGTGGCTTACAGGAGGCCGACTCCGCTCGTCAGGCACGTCAGCTTTTACGTGAAAAAGGACTGACGCCGTTGAAAATGGATGAACAACGCGGTGAAACGACGGCGCAAAAAGGGTTTGGGTTGTCTTTACGACGCGCTCACCGTATCAGCTCGGGTGACCTGGCCTTGCTGACCCGACAACTGGCTACGCTGGTCGCTGCGGCGTTACCGCTGGAAGAGGCGTTAGATGCAGTTTCGAAGCAGAGTGAAAAACCGAAGCTGAGCCAGTTGATGTCATCGATCCGGATGAAGGTCATGGAAGGACATTCGCTGGCTGAAGCCATGAGCAGTTTCCCCGGCAGTTTTGAGCGATTGTATTGTGCCATGGTGTCAGCCGGGGAGGCCTCCGGTCATCTTGATGCGGTGCTTAATCGTCTGGCTGATTACACCGAACAGCGCCAGCAGATGCGTGGGCGTATTCAGCAGGCGATGATTTACCCTTGCGTGCTGACGGTGGTAGCCATTGCGGTGGTGAGTATTTTGCTAACGGCGGTCGTGCCTAAGGTAGTGGAACAGTTTATTCACATGAAACAGGCATTGCCATTGTCAACCCGCTTGTTGATGGGGATAAGTGATGGAGTGCGCACCTTCGGGCCCTGGGTGGTGCTGGTTGTGGTACTCGGCATTATGGGGCTACGGGTGTTGTTACGTCAGGAACAGCGGCGTATTGCCTTTCATCACCGCTTACTGTTTTTACCGCTGATTGGACGCATTGTGCGGGGCCTGAATACCGCCCGTTATGCCAGAACCCTGAGCATTCTCAATGCCAGTGCAGTGCCATTATTGCAGGCGATGCGCATCAGCGGTGATGTAATGACCAACGATTACGCCCGCTTTCGGCTGAGCCAGGCGACCGATGCGGTACGCGAGGGCGTCAGTTTGCATCGGGCACTGGAGAAGACGGCGCTGTTTCCCGCCATGATGCGCCACATGATTGCCAGCGGAGAACGCAGTGGTGAGCTGGATAGCATGCTTACCCGTGCCGCCGACAACCAGGACCGTGAGTTCAATGCGGAAATGACATTGGCGCTGGGGCTGTTTGAGCCGTTGCTGGTGGTCAGCATGGCTGGGATCGTGCTGTTTATCGTTCTGGCTATTTTACAGCCGATTCTGCAACTGAATACCCTAATGAGCATGTAGTGAAGATTGATATTGAATGAGGTAATAAAAGATGGAACGACGTCAGCGCGGTTTTACCCTGTTGGAAATCATGGTGGTTATCGTCATTCTCGGCATATTGGCGAGCCTGGTGGTGCCGAATCTGATGGGAAATAAAGAGAAGGCTGACCGGCAAAAAGCGGTTAGTGACATCGTGGCGCTGGAGAGTGCGCTGGATATGTACAAGCTTGATAACAACCGTTATCCCTCAACGGAGCAAGGATTGCTGTCGCTGGTGAAAAAACCGACGGTACAACCAGAACCACGCAACTATCCACAGGATGGATATATTCGCCGTCTGCCGCAGGACCCGTGGGGCGCGGAGTACCAACTGCTTAATCCAGGACGTCACGGCAGGCTGGATATTTTCTCATATGGCCCGGATGGCATACCGGATACGGAAGATGACATCGGCAACTGGAATGTTGGCACGCGTGCGCACAATAGCACCACTAACGAGTAATCAATGGTGCGGCAACGTGGATTTACCCTGCTGGAAATCATGTTGGTAGTCCTGTTGGCTGGGCTGGCTGCCATGATGGTCATGATGTCCACCCCGGTTCCCAAGTCGCAGGACAGTGCCTGGCAAATGTCCCGTTTCCGGGCGCAACTGGAATTCGCGGTGGCAGACAGCCAGATGAATGATCACATCCTCGGTATTTACATCTTCCCTCAGCGTTGGCAGTACGTTTTGTTACAACGTCAGGTGATGGATTTGCCTGATGATCAACAGCGTTTGAGCTATGCGTGGCAACCCTGGACACCTCATCGCATGGCATCGGTTACCGAGTTGCCTTCGGTATTTCAACTGGAACTGGCGGGTGCGGGAAAAGCGGCAGGCAACAGCAAGCGCGTTTCTTCTACTGACAGAGACCCCGATATTATCGTTTTGCCCGGCGGTGAAGTAACGCCGTTTCGGCTGGCATTTAGAACCAAAGATCAGCACGCGACCTGGCTACAGGTGGATGAGAACGGCAATTTGCTCACTTCACAGGATGTGGAAAGATAGCGATGAAGCAACAAGGAATGACACTACTGGAAGTGATGATCGCGCTGGTGGTTTTTGCGCTGGCAGGCCTGACGGTGTTAAAAACCACCGCGCAGCAGGCTGGCACGCTGAGTCGACTGGAGGAGAAAACCTTTGCTTCCTGGATTGCGGACAATCAACAGGTGCAGGTGCAACTGGAGAACAGTTGGCCGGATACTCGCTGGATAGAGAGTGAAGTCCCCTTTGCCGGAACGCTGTGGTACTGGCGTTTGCAAGGTGTGGAGACGGCCGATAGTCATGTCCGCGCGTTAGATGTCGAGGTCCGTCACAATAAAAACTCACCGTCGGCGGATGCCTGGTTACGCAGTTATGTGGTTAGGAAGGGAGAGCCGGCACGGTGAAACTCTATTCAGCGACACGTGGCTTCACCTTACTGGAGATGATGTTGGCGCTGGCGGTATTTGCGGCGCTGAGCCTGAGTACCTCTGAAGTATTGAATGGCGTAATACGCAACGATACGGTCTCAGCGCGCAAAGCCGGTAGGCTGGCCGAGTTGCAGCGTGCATTTTCACAGATGGAGCGGGATTTTTCACAGATGGTCCCCTATCGTCGTGCAGGAAGCAAACATGGCTTTTATGCCGGGCGATATCAGTTTGACAGCAACGACTGGGCTGTCAGTTTTATCCGCAATGGCTGGCTTAATCCACTGGGTGTATTACCGCGCTCAGAGCTGCAACCCGTGAGCTATCGTTTACGTAACAATACTCTGGAACGTCTGTTTTATGATTCGCCCGATCCACTCAATGGGCAGGAACCGGCAATCCGGCCGTTACTGACCCATGTCGATGGTTTCGTCCTGCATTTTTTGGAAAGGGAGCCTGGCAGGATCGCTGGGACGATCCCGATAATCTGCCGGAAGGTATTGCAGTGGTGGTGAATCTGCGGGATTACGGCGAAATAACGCGGCTGTTCCTGCTGACGCATACCTACAAAGAGAAGAAAAAGAGTAAGACTGGTACACCGGATGGCGACACGGAAGCGCGTCAGGATACTACCTATAACCCTGATGCGGGGCAGTCTTCGAGCGGGAATGGTTCATGAACAGTCGGCAGCGTGGTGTCGCGTTGTTGGTCGTGATGCTGATTCTGGCACTGATGGTGACCGTAGCGTACTCGATTACCGAGCGAACCGGCATGGCCTGGCAACGTACGGAAAGCCAGCTTAACCGGATGCAGGCAAAGTGGTATGCCCGAGGCGCGGAAGCCTTGGTAGAAAGCATCTTGTTGCAGGATGCGCTGGCCTCACCGAAACGGACTTCTCTGGGACAATCCTGGTCTCGGGTGGTACACCAGACGTTGCCCGATGGCGGAGAAATCCGTAGTCAGGTGCAGGATGGTTTGACTTGTCTAAATTTGAATGCACTGAATCAACGTGACAACAAGAATGAAAATACGGGAAAAACCAGCGATACGCTGATGTCTACGCCTTATGCCGCGAAGGTATTACGGCAACTCATTATTGGTCTGGGTGAAGATGCCACACGGGCGGACAACGTGGTTGACGCCATCCGTGACTGGATCGACGAGGATAGTCAGCCACGAGCCAATGGCGCTGAAGATGAAAGCTACCCGGCCTATTATCCGGCAAACCAGAATATGGTGGATGTAAGCGAACTGCGCGTGGTGTCCGGGATGGATACCGCGCTTTATCGCCGGCTATTACCGTATGTCTGCGTCCTGCCAGTGAAAACGATGATGATTAATGTGAACACTCTCCGTGTTGAGCAGGCTCCGCTGATGTCTGCATTGTTTATGGGAGAGCTTAATACTGAGGATGCACTAGCGGTATTGTCACAACGTCCGGCAGAAGGATGGGGCAGTGTGAACGAATTTATCCGGTTGCAGCAGTTACCTGATGGCAGTAAGGCTGGCGCGCAAAAAGTGCTGGCGATTAAAAGTGAATGGTTTTTTGCCGATGTGCAGGTTTTGACCGGTGACAATGACGTTTATCAGCGCAGCCTGTTTCATATTGATGGTAAGAAAATTGATGTAATACAACGGCAATACGGGGGATATAGGACGGTGAACCCATGAACAGGACAGAGAACGCCAGTGGGAAACAGCATCTTGTCGTGCGTTTATCCGCAGACGCGACAGACAGTCTTGAATGGCTGATTTGGTCACCCGGTCGCCAGTTGGTTGTCGCTCAAGGGAGCGGTACGGTAGCGGAGTTGAAGGCGAGTTTGGCGGTTTGCCCGGTAGTTTCCGCCCGGGTGCTGGTTCCTTCCACCGACGTGGTTTTTCATATACTGACGTTGCCACGTCAGGCACGGCGGCAATTGTTACAGGCGATTCCCTTCATGTTGGAGGATCAACTGGCGGCAGATGTTGAAAAACTGCATTTTGCCGTTATAGAAATACGCGATGAGCAGGGTACGGTCGCCGTTGTGCAGAAAGATCGGATGAAGCAATGGCTGAAACAGTGTCACGAGATCGGGGTCAGTGTGGAAACGCTGTTGCCGGATGTGTTGGCATTACCCCGGCTGGACAGTGCCTGGAGTGCGTTGAATCATCACGATTTGTGGTTGTTCCGACAGGATAGCGGTATCGGCATGGCGGCAGAAACCTGCTGGTATCAGGCACTGATCAACACATTCCAGCCATTGCCGGCAGTACATTGCTACAGCCCGGTTCCTGCCGAGGCTATCACCTGGCAGCCACAACCAGTCACAGATTTGTTTACGCTGGCCGCGAAAGCCTTATTACCGGTGAGTATGGACCTGCGACAGGGCGAATTTGCGCTGGTGAAATCCTGGCGTCAGGCTGTTCAGCCATGGCGTGGTGTATTGATCGCGCTGTCCGTCTATCTCTTGTTGCTGGCAGGCGATGCTGGTTGGTCACATTATAAACTTTATCAGCAGGCAAATTATTGGCATCAGGAGAGTATCCGTGTTTACCGCAAGCTGTTCCCGGAGGAAACCACGGTTGTCAATCCACGGGCGCAGATGCAACGTCATTTGCAGCAGGCCCAGGTAGGGAATTCGTCCGCTACCCTGACCGAACAGATAAGTCGCTTACAGCAGTTGGTCGCTCATAATGCCGGAATTCAATTACAGTCACTGTCTTATGAACATGCCCGGGGTGAGTTGCGGTTGAATCTACGCGCTAATTCATTTGAACAAATGGAGCAGTTTCGTCAGCAGGCGATGGCTTATTATCAGATTCCACCGGGTGAGATAAAGCAGGAAAAGGACCATGTGGAAGGCCAACTGTTATTAAGGAGTCAGCCATGAATGAACTGCGGCAACACTGGCAGAGTATGAGTCTTCGGGAGAGGAGGTTGATGCTGGTATGTGTGGGGTTGGTGGTTCTGTGCTTGCTGTATTACCTTCTGTGGCAACCCTGGCAACGACAAAGCCAGCAATGGCGGCTGATGATTGAACGTGAACGGCAGACGGTCAGTTGGATGCCGAAGCAGGCGGCGCGGCTGCCGACACCGAGGGGACGGAAACAGGTGAGTGGACGGGAGGTCAGTCTGACAGTATTGATTCCGCAAACCGCCGCACAATATGGCATCACCATTCAACGTTTACAGCCGCAGGGAAATCAGGTGTCGGTGACATTGTCTCGTAGTGATTTTAATTCGTTGATGCACTGGCTGTTGGAACTGGAGCAGAAAAACGGTGTGATTACCCAGGTACTGGAAGTCGCCGCGGTGGAAAACAGTATGGGAAATGTAGACGTGAGTCGACTGTTACTGGAACGATAAAATGGTGGCTAACACATTGATAGTCTGTCACAAAATGCGGGGTGTCGCGCAAATATCATCATTGGATTACGGTGATGATTGGTTTGATACCCAGGATATGCCAGCATCGTTATTACAGCAGGGAGAACCGGGGTGGAGTAACACATGATGGATCTAAACACATTTGCCACTGTATTTCCGTGGACATGGCAGGTTGCTCTGTTTGTGTGCGGGTTATTGATTGGCAGTTTTCTCAATGTGGTCATCCATCGTTTGCCAATTATGCTGGAGCGTCACTGGCAGCAGGAAGCCCGGTTTCATCTTGGTCTGGCTGAACCAGAGCCCGTTTCCCGCTATGATCTCTGGTGGCCATCCTCTGCCTGCCCTGATTGCCAGCAACCGCTGCGTTTCAGAGATAACGTTCCTGTACTGAGCTGGCTGTGGCTGCGTGGTCGCTCTCACTGTTGCCTCCGACCCATTTCCTGGCGCTATCCGCTGATTGAAGTGTGTACCGCGTTGTTATTTATACTGGCAGGCAGTTGGTGGGCACCGGGATTGGCGTTACTGGGGGGACTGGTACTATTCTGCTTCCTGTTAGTGCTGTCGGTGATTGATATCCGAACCCAATGGCTGCCGGATGTGTTGACGTTACCGTTGTTGTGGCTGGGGCTTCTGTTCAATTTGTTTGAAACCTTTGTGCCCTTGAGTCAGGCGGTAGTGGGGGCAATGTCGGGTTATCTTTCACTGTGGTTGATTTATTGGCTGTTTAAACGCTTCACGGGGAGAGACGCTCTGGGATACGGTGATTTCAAGTTTCTGGCCGCACTGGGTGCCTGGGTGGGATGGTCGGCATTACCAAACCTGGTGCTGATCGCTTCATCACTGGGATTATTACTGACGTTGTTGTGGCGTGGTGTTCGGCGGCAGAATATACAGCAACCACTGGCGTTTGGCCCCTGGCTGGCGCTGGGTGGCGGTATCAGTTTAGTATTGAATGCCGTTAGTGGATTGAGTGGGTAATTGCCAGAACTCCCCTAAGCGGTATCCTCGATCGACATACCGGGGTTTATTCCACCATCAGTATGAAGGTCCCTACCCACAAAAACAGTATGAATGAAACCCCCATAAAGAAGTACTTCATTTATTTTTCTCCAGAAAAATTACTTAAGCAACGATGGCGACTGCACGTTTATTGTTCAGACTATTATCCCGACAATTATCCCACTGGCGATGCTCTGTATCACCGTCGGACTCATATCCGTCATGATGGAATTGGCGCTAAATTTACGCCTGGTGTGGGGTCAATTCAAGCGATAAACCTCTTTTGAAACAAAGACCGGCATTGAAAATATTTACACTATATTACGTGCCGTGACGTTATTTTTCTGGTTATGAATGTTTGTATTTTTCAGGTCGGCGGATGTATCGCGTTGGGTCATACCGATGATACATGTTCACCTTTCGAGAATAGTAGACGACGATGGTTTGTTATCCATATTTAGCTTACCGCTATGGCGTTTTCCCCCATCACTAATTGACATATTCCCAGTCGGTTGAAGCCTAATAATGCGCGAGATCAGTATTTTTATACATCCAATCGTTATATTGTTTTATATATAACGATTGGCAAGGGAAAAATGATGCAAAAACAATGGCGGTCATTACTGATTATTGCGCTTTTCATGATTTCGACATCGGGGTGGGCAACGCGTCAGGTTACTGATCAACTAGGACGTCGTGTCACCATACCGGACCAGGTAACCCGAGTGGTTGTCTTGCAGCACCAAACGTTGAATCTGCTGGTGCAACTGGATGCACAGGACACGCTGGTCGGCGTCTTGTCCAGTTGGAAAAAACAGTTGGGTGAAGGTTATTTACGGTTAGCACCCCGCCTGGCAACGCTGCCAATGCCGGGTGACTTGACGCAGGTTAACATTGAAAGCTTGCTTAAACTGGCCCCTCAGGTGGTGTTTGTCGCTAACTATGCGCCGCCCGAGATGCTGTCGCAGATTGAACATACAGGCATTCCGGTGATTGCGGTTTCGTTGCGTCAGGATAAAACCAGTGAGGCGGATAAGATGAATCCGGCGATGGATGATGAAGATGTGGCTTATAACGAGGGACTGAAAGCCGGTATTCGTCTGATTGGTAACGTGGTAAATCGCCAGTCACAGGCAGAAGCGCTGATTGCTTATACGTTTAAACAACGGAGTATCGTGGCGACGCGTTTAAACGATATTCCGCTGACCAAACGGGTGCGTGTTTATATTGCGAATCCTGATCTCATGACCTACGGATCGGGTAAATATACCGGGCTGATGATGTCCCATGCTGGGGCTATCAACGTTGCTGCCGCTTCGGTGAAAGGATTTCGGCAGGTATCGATTGAGAACGTATTGCAATGGAATCCACAGGTCATTTTAGTGCAGAATCGTTACCCGGATGTGGTGGGACAAATCATGCATGATCCGGCATGGCAGTCGATTGATGCGGTCAAACATCACCGGGTATATCTGATGCCTGAATATGCCAAAGCCTGGGGCTATCCGATGCCGGAAGCACTGGCGATTGGTGAATTATGGTTGGCAAAGCAGCTTTATCCAGCGCGTTTTAAGGATATCAATATGCAGCGTGCCGCCAATGACTACTACCAACGCTTTTATCGTACGGATTACCAACCCTCTGTTCTCGCTACAGTAAAATGATGGGGGGCAGTTACCGAATCACGTTGTTGTTGATTGTACTCATGACGTTACTGATCGCCGTAGGATCGCTCGCGGTGGGCCAGTTTGAGCTGCCTATCGAGCGTATTGTGTCGATTCTGATTTCACCGTTTACTGGCGTAGATTCGACTATCACTGAGGTGGAAAGACAGGTGGTGTGGGATGTCCGGCTACCGCGCGTATTGTTGGCATTGTGCGCCGGTAGTGGGCTGGCGCTATGCGGTGCCGCATTACAAGGGGTGTTTCGTAACCCGCTGGTTGATCCACACATTATTGGTGTGTCGGCTGGTTCCGCTTTCGGTGGCACATTGGCTATCCTGTTTGGCTGGCCGCCTTTGTTGTTACTGCTGTCCACGTTTACCGCCGGCATGGTAGCTCTGCTGTTGGTGTTTATGATTGCGTCACTGCTGGGCAGGCAACAGATTCTGGTATTGATTCTGGCAGGGGTACTACTCAGCGGTTTTTTCGGCGCATTAGTCAGTCTGATGCAATATCTGGCGGACACGGAAGAAAAACTACCCAGCATCATATTCTGGCTGTTAGGCAGCTTCGCTACGGCACAGTGGGATAAAGTGATGATGCTGGCCGCATCGTTGACGGTGGCGGGTGGACTTTTACTGCGATTACGCTGGCGCATCAATGTGCTTTCCATGGGAGAGCAGGATGCCACCACGTTGGGTATTCCCGTTCCGTTGTTACGTTGGCTAATCCTGACGCTCTGCGCGCTGATTGTCGCCGCACAGGTTGCGGTAAGTGGCTGTATTGGTTGGGTGGGCCTGGTGGTTCCTCATCTTGCGCGCTTGTGGGTCGGTCCGGATCATCGTCGCCTGTTGCCGGTATCGATGTGGCTGGGCGGCGGTTTTATGGTGTTGGTTGACGATGTGGCCCGCAGCCTGACGACGGCGGAGTTACCACTCAGTATCATTACGGCATTGTTGGGCGCACCGATGGTCGTGTTGTTGCTGTGCCGTAACCGAAGGGAGAATCGATTGTGACTGCCCCGATGTTGACAACAGAAAGTCTGGTGTGTGGTTATTCTGCCGGGCAAACGCTGTTCGCTCCGTTGAATCTCCACATTCAGGCTGGTGAAATTACCGCCATATTGGGGGGGAATGGACGAGGGAAAACCACGCTGATGCATACGCTGCTTGGGTATTTATCACCGTTAGCGGGCTGCGTAACACGTTATGGCAGTATCGGGTTTGTGCCACAGCGGTTTGCGCCATCTTTTGCCTACAGTGTGCTGGATATTGTACTGATGGGACGGGCAAGTAAGATTGGCTGGTTATCCATGCCTTCAGCGCAGGATATCGCACTGGCCACTGCGGCGTTATCCCAACTGGATCTGATGGATTTGGCGGATCGACCATTCAATACGCTATCCGGCGGGCAGCAACAGCGGGTATTGATTGCCCGGGCACTGACCACGGAGTGCCAGATCCTGATGTTGGATGAACCTACGGCGGCACTGGATTTACAGCATCAGGCCAGTGTGCTGCAACTGCTGCGACGGCTGGCAAAGGAGCAGGGGATTAGCGTGGTGTTTTCCACCCACGATCCTGCGCAGGCGATGATGATCGCGCAGCGCTCACTATTGCTGATGAATGACGGTGAATGTCTGCATGGGCTAAATGGTGACGTTCTGACGGAAGACAATCTGACCCGGCTGTATGGCATCCCGGTTAAAATGCTGACCGTTGCGTTCGCTCAACAGCATTATCGTACCTTGATCCCCCTGTTTACGGCAATGGAGTCCTAATGAATCGGGCATTACGCGTCTTTGCCGCCGGCAGTCTGAGACAACCTTTCAACGTGCTGCTGAAAACATTCACACAACATTATGGTGTGGAAACCGAACCCACGTTTGGCCCTGCGGGGTTGTTGTGCCAACAACTGATGACCGGGGGTGTCGCCGATTTGTTTGCCTCCGCTGACTGTGGGCATCCGTTACGCTTGCAGTCGCAGGGAATGACCGGGAAAACGGCTCGTTTTGCGACCAATCAACTGTGCATAGTGATGCGCAATGATCCCGCATTGACTGGACAAGACTGGTTGTCAACATTGCTCGATTCGCGCTTCACACTATCAACCTCTACACCGGGTAGTGATCCTGGTGGCGACTATGCACATCAGTTTTTTGATCGGATCGAGTGTTTGCATCCCGGGAAAGGAGACCTGCTGCGCAGCAGGGCGAAACCTTTACTGGGTGCGGGACTCAAGTCATTGCTTCCGGCGGGGACGATAGCTAGCGCTAACCTGATCCTTACCGGACAGAGTGATATCCATATCGGTTATGCCAACTACATTCCACAGATGCAGCGTTATCCCGAACTGCACATTGTTAAACTGGCAGCACCTTATGCCGTTACGGCAGAATATATGCTGGCAACGCTCAAACCTGAGCAGCCAGAAGCGGTATTACTGGCGCGTTATCTGTTGTCTGAAACGGCACAGTGTTGTCTGGCCGAATATGGTTTCGGAACGGTGATGTAACGAACGGTGTTATTTTGCCGCACGGTCAGGAGAGCGATTCTGGTATGATGTCTGCCGTTTTACGCTGGCGATGGGCTGGCGTCGCCTTCGCTAACGGGAGCACTTACCTTGATTTCCACCGATTTTTCTTCTCTCCCACTTCCCGCGTCACAATTATCCAATTTGCAGGAACTGGGGTATGCCGCGATGACACCCGTGCAAGCGGCTGCGTTACCCGCCATTCTGCGCGGTGAAGATGTGCGGGCCAAAGCCAAAACCGGCAGTGGTAAAACGGCCGCTTTTGGTATTGGTCTACTGAACACCATTGAGACAAGTTCATTTACCACTCAGTCGTTGGTGTTATGCCCTACACGAGAGTTGGCCGATCAGGTAAGCAAAGCGCTGCGTCGACTGGCGCGGTTTACCCAAAATATTAAAATCCTGACCCTCTGTGGTGGGCAGCCGATGGGGCCACAACTGGATTCGCTGGTTCATGCTCCTCACATCGTGGTGGGAACACCGGGACGGGTTCAGGAGCATCTGCGCAAAGGATCATTGTCTTTGGCCGCGATGAAAATTCTGGTACTGGATGAAGCCGATCGTATGCTGGATATGGGGTTTACCGAGGCGATTGATAATGTGATCAGCCATACTCCATCTCAGCGACAGACATTGTTGTTTTCCGCTACGTATCCGGCGGAAATTGCGCGTATCAGCGCCCGGGTACAGCGTCAGCCAGTCAGTATCGAAGTTGATGAAGAACACGATGATACCGCTATTGAGCAGCATTTTTACGAGACATCCCGTGAACGTCGGCTTCCACTGCTGGTTGCGCTATTGAGCCAGCATCAGCCGGCCTCCTGCGTGGTGTTTTGCAATACCAAGCGTGAGTGTCAGAGCGTGTTCGACGCGCTGGCCGCACAGGATATCAGTGTGCTGGCACTGCATGGCGATATGGAGCAGCGGGATCGCGATCAGGTATTGGTCCGTTTTTCCAATCACAGCTGTCGCGTGCTGGTAGCAACGGATGTGGCCGCACGGGGGCTGGATATCAAGCAACTGGAACTGGTGGTGAATTTCGAACTGGCGTTTGATCCTGAAGTGCATGTGCATCGTATCGGACGTACCGGGCGGGCGGGTATGCAAGGGCTGGCGATCAGCCTGTGTACGCCGGAAGAGATGAATCGTGTTCATCTGCTGGAAGATTATCTCGGTATTACCGTGAACTGGCACCAGGCAGCGTCGGTAGGTGGTGGCGTGGTGGCACTGGAGCCGGAAATGGTCACGCTGTGCATTGACGGAGGACGTAAGGCTAAAATCCGTCCGGGCGATATTCTTGGTGCCCTGACAGGGGACGCTGGTTTAACCGCAGCGGAGGTGGGTAAAATCGATCTGTTTCCGGTTCATGCTTACGTGGCTATTCGTAAAAGCAGTGCCAAGCGTGCTTTGCAACAGCTTCAACAAGGGAAAATCAAGGGAAAAAACTGCAAAGTTCGGTTGTTACATTAAAGCTGATATCCGCTTGTATAAGCCCGATACAAATCGATAATCACGTGGTAGGCTGGTAACTTATGTCTGGAACAATGTTGCTACCGGATGTTAACAAAATGGAGTCGGCACAAGAGGATGAGGCCCGTTCGACGGTGATGCCGTGTGGCTAAGTGAGTCAAGCTGTTATGCCCACTCCATTCATACAGTTAATCAACAGGGAGAAACTGAGCCTGATGCAGAAAACAGAAGTGGACCTGCGGCTGGCGGAAATTGACCAACGCTTAACGATGCTATTGGTGCCGGGATTACGTGACAGTGATGACGAACACTGGCAAAGCTGTTGGGAACGACGATTCCCTTTCTGGCAGCGTATTCGTCAGAAAGAGTGGTATCAGGCAGATCTTGACCGCTGGGTGTCGGCGATTCGCCGTGAGCTGTCGGCCTGTACCCAGCCGGTGATTTTAGTCGGTCACAGCTTTGGGGCACTGGCTTCCTGCTATGTCGTGCAGCAGAAAATAGAAGGCATTGTCGGGGTGATGTTGGTAGCACCTGCGGAACCTATGCGTTTTGAAATTGAAGATCGTATTCATCCAGATTTGCTAACAGTGCCCAGTTTGGTATTTGCCAGCCATAATGATCCGGTAATGACGTTTTCCCGCGCAAAATACTGGGCGAAGGCTTGGGGTAGTGAACTGGTGGATGTTGGCGAAGGGGGGCATATCAACGCGGAGTCCGGTTTCGGTCCGTGGGAATATGGGCTGCAACGTCTGGCTGAATTTGCCGAAAAAATCGTACCTTGATCACATTGTCTGGGGAGACGTTCCGCGTCTCCTGTGATCGTCTCCTTTTCTATCCCGGCGTGCCCCCCTCCTTTTAAACTGGTTTACTTATCGCCGTATCTTCTCTGATATTCAAGGTCGGAAAATAATGGATAAAATTACCCTGATTACCGGGGGATCTCGTGGTATCGGTCGCGCAACAGCACTCTATCTCGCTGACAAAGGGCATAAAATCTGTATTGGTTACCATACTCGTAAAGACAGCGCTCAAGAGGTTATTTCGGCTATTTGTCATAAAGGTGGTAAAGCTATCGCTGTTCAGACTGACATCGCAGATGAAGAACAGGTGCTGGAACTGTTCCGACAAACCGACAAAGATCTGGGGTGCCTGTCTGGTTTGGTGAACAATGCCGGGATCCTTAAACCACAGGCAACCATTGAGCAGGTGAATGCTGATCGTCTGAACGCGATATTTGCCACCAATGTAGTGGGGAGTTTTCTCTGTGCACGTGAAGCTGTCAAACGTATGTCCTTCAGACATGGCGGGCAGGGCGGTGCCATTGTCAATGTATCATCTGCTGCATCCCGGCTGGGTTCGCCACATGAATATGTTGATTATGCTGCTTCGAAAGGGGCAATTGATACTCTGACGATCGGCTTGTCGCAGGAAGTTGCCGGGCAAGGAATACGGGTTAATGCCATTCGTCCTGGATTTATTTATACCGAAATGCATGCTGATGGTGGAGAAGCCACCCGCGTCGATAGGATAAAAGATAATCTGCCGATGAAACGCGGCGGTCAGCCTGTCGAGGTCGCACAAGCGATAGCCTGGTTGCTGTCTGATGAGGCTTCTTATGTCACCGGGAGTTTTATCGATCTGGCTGGTGGGAAATAGGCATCGCGCTAAATGGTGTCCCGCAGTAAACCAGCTAGAGAAACGGTAATATAAAAAGGCCGTAGGTAGCATACGGCCTTTTTGATTATATTTACTGCCCTGACCAGGAATGAATGGATTTATCCCGAACCTGTAATTTTTGTGCCGGGGTGAGTTTGTTATAGCCGTTACTCATACCGCTTTCCCAGTCGCCATACAAGGGATTAGGTAACACAATAAACTGTGTGCCAAATTTGATCTGGTTATGGCGGACAAATTCACGTCGCTTGGCATTTTCCTTATGGTAAGTGGCGGCGCCAAAATCATTCAGATTATCGCCGATATACAACACGATATCGTTTCCGGCTGACTTGACGGTGTTAAAGCGTTCCTGCTTGTTCGAATTCCCGGTATTTAGCAACACAGTTTGTGCTGATACACCGGGGAAACCCAATTTAATCATGTTATCGCGGGTATCATTAAATTCTGATTGTTGACGGTTTGAGATATAAACCATCTTCCCGCCGTGGCTATTAACATAGTTGGCGAACTGCACCGCGCCTGGAATAGCCGATGCCTGTTTGGCTTGAATCCATTTTGACCAGCTTTTACTGTCAAAAGGTTGGTCATGCTTGACTTGCCAGCCGCTATAAAGACTGTTATCCAACATGGTTTCATCAAGGTCAACTACGACAACCTTCTTCTTGCCTGGTGCGACGGATGCATTATCAAAAGCACTCCGTGCGGCGTTAAATGCTTGATAGCATAATGCCTGATATTCGCCTGATTCCTGGAACCAGTTAAGTGCCAGCACGCTCTGATTGGATAATGTGGCCTGTGCTTCCTGCTGCGCTTGTTGTACACAACCGGTTAAGGCCAGCAATACGACCAGTGTCCCTGCCTTGAAGGTCAAATTTCTCATTGTCTCTCCTGTATGTATTCTGCCTGATAAAAAATAAAACTTATCAAATCAGTACGACTATAGGCTGTAAAGCTATTCATGCCAGTTTTACACACCTTACTCAGTTCAGATGACGAGAAAACTTTATTTATTAACACATCGGTTTTTCGCCTGGAATTACCACGATATATAATGTAATGCTTTTTATTTATAACGAATTTTATAGATAACATCGTATTCTACTGATGAATTGCCTACTGACATCACACATAGAGACTACTTTATGAAACTGGAATCGCTGGCTTTACACCACGGATATGTATCAGAAGCGACCACGAAATCGGCCGCTGTACCTATCTATCAGACAACCTCTTACACCTTTGATGATACTCAACATGGCGCTGATCTTTTCGATCTAAAAGTGGCAGGCAACATCTACAGCCGTATTATGAATCCAACGACTGACGTGCTTGAACAGAGGCTCGCCGCTATTGAAGGTGGTGTCGGTGCGTTGGCGGTTGCTTCTGGTATGGCTGCCATCACCTATTCCATACAGGCATTGACTGAAGTTGGCGATAATATCGTCAGTACCAGCCAGCTCTATGGCGGTACTTATAACTTCTTTGCACACACGCTACCGCGTCAGGGCGTTGAAGTCCGGATGGCTAACTTTGATGATTTTGACGGGCTTGAATCGCTTATCGACGATCGAACGAAAGCACTGTTTTGTGAATCTATCGGCAACCCAGCAGGCAACATTGTCGATATTGCCCGTCTTGCACAAATTGCTCACCGGCATGGTGTCCCCGTGATCGTGGATAATACGGTGGCAACGCCTGTATTGTGCCGGCCTTTCGAACACGGTGCCGATATCGTGGTTCATTCACTGACTAAGTATATTGGCGGACACGGTACGACTATTGGCGGAATAATTATCGATTCAGGAAAGTTCGATTGGGTTGCCAATAAGTCTCGCTTTCGTTTATTGAGCGAACCCGATCCTTCTTATCATGGCGTGATTTATACCGAAACGTTTGGTCCTGCTGCTTATATAGGCCGTTGCCGTGTCGTACCGCTGCGTAGTACGGGTGCTGCACTCTCGCCGCATAGCGCCTTTTTATTGCTCCAGGGGCTTGAAACATTAAGTCTTCGCATGGAGAAGCATTGTAGCAATGCACAGGCGTTAGCCGCTTTTCTTCAGAATCATCCTTTGGTTAACTGGGTTAACTACGCCGCGCTTCCTGACAGTCCTTATAAGTCGAACTGTGAAAAAATAACTTCTGGCAAGGCTTCAGGGATTGTAAGTTTTGGAATAAAGGGGGGCAAAGATGCCGGTGGACATTTCATCGATGCATTAAAAATGATCTTACGACTGGTTAATATCGGTGATACCAAGTCCCTGGCTTGTCATCCTGCCAGTACAACCCACCGACAGCTTAACCCGGATGAGTTGGCTCGCGCCGGTGTGAGTGAAGACTTAGTCAGGATTTCTGTTGGTATCGAGAATATTGAAGACATCATTGGTGATATTTCACAGGCCCTGGACGCTTCTCAAAAATAATATCTTTGGCTCTCCTGATAATGACCACATTTCATGTTGAAAGACGGAATTAAAGGAGAGCTAATATGGAAATCCCCGCGACAAAACGATGTGTTTATAAACGGGGTTTTTCGTCATCTGAACTGAGAAGATCGCTGTGATCCGAAGGGTAGATAAGCTCATAAATCATGTTTCATCGATAGTCAAATTATGGCTATTAAAGTTGGGCTGTAATGGACTTTTATGGAACTGAATGGGATGTTGTTTCTATTTTACTTGGTGATTTTATGCACCATGGGATGTGTGGAAAGTGGTTTTGGTGTCCCCAGCAGGAATCGAACCTGCAACTAGCCCTTAGGAGGGGCTTGTTATATCCGTTTAACTATGGGGACGTTAAGGGAGGCCATTATACTCAATTCTGCCTTGATCATAAGCACTTATCGGCTCGATTGCTCAATCCGCCACCACTCGGTCGTGATTATTTTTCTCTTATAGGATTTTTCTTCGCTTTTGGCGGTGGTGTCGTTATTTGAGTGTTCATGGTTGCCAACATCCAATGCCTCTGCATCCGTAAACCTCGCTGCCTGATACGCCAATATGAGACGTAACCCTTTGACAGCGGACAATAGTCACCTGTGGTATTATTACTGTCACAAAAAGTGGTGACAAACTTTCGATATGGGAGCACTGCGCCTAATTTGTATCTATGCTAATCAGTAGGCTGGGTCTTGTGGTAGCGCCAGACATGGTCTGGATGGTGCTAACCACCTCGTCGCGGAACAATTCGGCAACAAAATTCAAAAGTGAGAAAATATGAAAGTGACCAGATGCATGTCTAACGCCGTTGCGGGAATGACCATTAAGGTATCGTCCAGCGTTTAGTGGTGGAAACTGCTTATCACTTTTATGATTTGGTTGAGGGTTACTGAGCTTCGTCTATTTACTGCACAAATATTACTGAGCCGCGGCTTAACTGTCTGATTAGTGCACCATGCTGAGAAAAATGTAGCGGGAAACATGTATGCCAATCACTCAATTGTGAAGAAATCGCACATTTGGCGCTAGCGCTACACAATTGGTTACAGCAGGATCCTCATACTGAAATCATGGGCCTGCGGACCTGATTTTCACCGCCGCTGAAGTGAGATCAAGTATCTGCGATTGCGGGCAAAGTAGATGCGGTGAAATAAAATGTTACACTGTTAGGAAGGCTATCACTTTATTTTCTTAATCCATTCTTAACTGAGAAAGTAAATGCACATTTCTGCCAAATGGCTACACGAAAATGATCAGGGAGAACTATTATGAATTTCCGCCTGAGTGGAGTGGTATTGACGAGTTTATTGCTCGTCGGATGCGCCAGTTCCAATGAGTCTGCTCCACCACAGCGTTCAGACCCTTTTGAAGGCTTTAACCGTTCTATGTTCAACTTTAACTATTATGTCCTGGATCCCTATCTGATTCGTCCTGCCGCTGTCGTCTGGCGTGATTATCTGCCGCAGCCTGCGCGTAACGGACTTGATAACTTTTTCACCAACCTGGCTGAGCCAGCTGCCATGATTAACTATTTTATCGAAGGCAATCCTTATAGAGCGATGGTGCATTTTAACCGTTTCTTTCTTAACACTTTGCTGGGAATGGGCGGTTTTATTGATGTGGCGTCTATGGCGAATCCTAAACTGGCGAAGGACGAACCACTCCGTTTCGGCAGCACGCTCGGGTATTATGATGTGGGGTATGGCCCTTACATTGTCTTGCCGGGGTATGGTAGTGCGACAATCCGTGAAGATGGTGGCGATGTCGTGGATACGCTTTATCCGCCATTGAGCTATCTGACTTTTTGGATGTCGGCAGGGAAGTGGATGTTGGAAGGATTGGAAAGCCGGGCCCAGTTGCTGGATTCCGATGGCTTGCTGCGTAATTCGTCAGATCCTTATCTGGTTGTTCGCGATGCATACTTCCAGCATAATAATTTCCTGGCTAATGATGGTAAGTTCACGCCACAGGTGAATCCCAATGCGAAATCAATTGAAAGCAGCTTGAGTGAGATAGATTCAGGCAAATAACTATGCCAGTTTGTTCTCCAGAGCGCCCTGGCCGGGACCGGAGAGGTTGGCAATTATCGAGTCTGAACGGTTGCTGTTGCGTGATGCCGTTCACTTGAACCGGAATACCACGTTTGGTTTCCTGTAGATGCCAAACGTGGTCGTTGCCTGGGTATTCCGGTTTCTTGGATGACGAGCATTGTCTACATTATGGCGACCTAAAGGCTGTGATCAGAATTTGTAGTTGACGTTGACACCATAAAGCCAGGCTTTGCCTTGGGAAGTGAAACTATAGGAAGGTAACGACGCACTCACTCCCGGTTCCGTTATGTTCACTTTTTGTCCATGCATGTAAGACACCCCGACGTCGACAGACGTATCTTTATTGAACGCATAAGTGGTACCGGCACTCAACCAGAAACGATCTTGATCGGGGATGGAGATAGTGCGTTTATCGGAAGGAACCGGACTATCGTCATAGGCAATCCCGGTGCGGAACGTCCAGTTATCGTCAAAGTAATAGGTCGTTCCCAGCGCAATACGGTAGACATCATGGAAACTTTCATCTTTAAGAAACAGCGTTTGTCCATTGCTACCCGTGGCTTTCAGTTGTTGGAAATGACTCCAGCCAGTGTAAGTGAGGCTGTAGTGAACCGCCCATTTTGGGGCTACACGGTGGTAAGCGGAGACTTCCCACATTTCCGGCAGATTAAGAGTTAATTTCCCAGGTATTGTTGCACCCGCAGTGGAAATGGCGCTGCTGAATTTGCCATCAAAATCAATATCTACTTTTGATCGATACGTAAAGCCGAAACGATTGTTTTGATCTAACTCGTACAGGATGCCCGCGTTCCAGCCATATCCCCAGTCATTGCCTTCAAGTCGGGTGATTTCAGCAGAAGAACTCAGACCAAATGCCGGTCCGATTTCACCTGCATTACGCACGATTTTTGCGTCGGCATAAACGGCGTCGATTCCCAGGCCAAAACTGAAATGTTTATTAAGCCGGTAGGCGGCGCTGAGGTTTAGGTTCGACGTCGACAAATCGGTTTTGCCACCGATTGAGCCTGCAGAGTAATTGTCACTGAATTCAGTCGACAAACCATAGTAGGTGACGGCAGAAGCGCCTACGGCCCACTGCTCATTCAACGGCATAATGAAATGGAGATTCGGCACCCAGGCATGTGGGGCAATGTTTTTTGCCCCCGCATCCTGGCCACTGGAACTGGAGCCAGATAGATTGATATCAGGATTAATATAGGTCACGCCACCAGAGATTGCTGGACGATCAAACAACGTCATAGTCGCAGGGTTACGGCTACCGGACGTTGCGTTATCAGCTACGGCACTTTCGCCAGAGAAAGCACGTCCGAGACCTGATGATGAATATTCATTGAGTTGAAAACCGGCAGCGGAAGCATTAGTGGATATCATGGTCACAGCGGCAGCAAGTGACCATTTTTTTAGCGAGCTTTTCTGGTTGTTCATGACCAAAACCTCATCATCTGCTCGTTATTTAATTCTGTTGCACATGTAACAAAGGATGCGCACTTCAGGGAGGGCTACGGGTGAGCAGAGTAGGCCCAGTGGCAAAAATATAAAAAACAAAGCTAAGAATATTTTATTAAAATGTTAAAAATGTTAGCAAAATTATGCGTAAAGCGAACGAAATATAACGAAAATGGTAGCTTTCTTTATGTTTATTTACATTTTCTTTTTTGGTAAGCCGTCCAGAAATGTGATTGGTTTCACTTAATATCCCTGTGACCAGTAAGTTCTAGTGATATCTCTCAGTGACGAGTAAAATGAGCTGGAAAATATCATTTTACGATCTAGGTCGTGCCTGCCCGTCAGGTTATTGCCGTAGGAGAGTTTTGCGATGACAAATGTAATGAATAATTGCCATGCCGAAGAAACAGCTGCTTGTTGTTGTGTTGATGTAGGTACGGTGATAGACAACACTGACTGTACGGCCTCTTATAGCCATGTATTTGTTGCTCGTGCTGAAGCAGAATCCATGCAAAAAGCGTTGTCGGATAAAGCGCGGGCGGTAGAATCAGACCCCTGCATCATTAGCAGCACGTTGTCAGATGTGGAAGGTGGGGTAAAACTGGACATGAATTTCATCTTCAGCTGCCAGGCTGAAACGTTGATTTTTCAGTTAGGTTTGCGTTAATTCCTTTCCTGTCAGGGGGATGCTTTCCCCCTTTCTTAACTTCTTTTCAATACCTCATTCCTGATCTTGTTTTTTATTCAGCAAAGCTCGCCATAAAACGTGGTTAACGTCTATTTTTATTACTTATTGGTTTGTTGGTTGTAATAATGTAGTTAACAATGAAATCAAATCATATCAGTCGTACCCCTCTTCTTAATATCAGCAGGAGTATTTATGGGCGAGGTATTACCAATGGTAACCCGTCGGGGCGATCGCATTGCGATTGTCAATGGGTTACGTACCCCGTTTGCCCGTCAGGCAACGGCGTATCGTGGTATACCGGCTTTGGAATTGGGCAAACTGGTAGTCACAGAGCTATTGATACGTAGCGGTATTGACTCGGAACTTGTTGAGCAACTGGTTTTTGGTCAAGTGATTCAGATGCCTGAAGCGCCGAATATTGCACGGGAAATTGTCCTGGGAACAGGCATGAGCGTTCATACCGATGCCTACAGCGTTTCGCGTGCCTGTGCTAGCAGTTTTCAGGCGGTAGCCAATGTGGCAGAAAGTATTATGGCCGGTACAATTGAGGTAGGTATTGCGGGAGGTGCGGATTCATCGTCGGTATTACCCATTGGTGTCAGTAAGCGACTGGCTCGTATATTGGTGGATCTCACTAAAGCCCGTAACCTGAGACAACGACTGGCCTTGTTTGCTCAACTGCGCTTTAACGACCTGTTGCCAGTGTCGCCAGCCATCGCCGAATATTCGACTGGACTACGGATGGGTGATACCGCAGAGCAGATGGCTAAAAGCTATGGAATTACCCGTCAACAGCAGGATGCATTGGCGCATCGCTCACATCGTCTGGCGGCACAGGCATGGCAGCGTGGTGTGCTGCGTGATGAAGTGATGACCGCCTATGTGCCTCCTTACCAACAGGCGGTAGAGGAGGACAATAATGTTCGCCATGACTCCTCTCTGGCGCAGTATGCGCGGTTACGCCCCGCATTTGATCGCCAACATGGCACCGTCACTGCGGCTAACAGCACACCAATGACGGATGGTGCCGCCGCGGTATTGATGATGAGCGAATCCCGGGCCAATGCGTTGGGATTGACGCCTCTCGGTTATCTTCGCAGTTACGCTTTCATCGGCATTGATGTGCGGCAGGATATGTTACTAGGACCCGCCTACGCCACGCCGCTGGCGCTCGATCGTGCTGGTATCACCCTATCAGATCTGACCTTGATTGATATGCATGAGGCCTTTGCGGCACAAACGTTAGTTAATCTGAACCTGTTCGCCAGCGCCGATTTTGCCCGGCATCAACTGAGGCGCAGTGAGCCGCTGGGAAACGTGGATATGGATAAATTCAATGTGTTGGGGGGATCAATTGCTTATGGGCATCCTTTTGCTGCGACGGGAGCACGTATGATCACACAAACATTACGTGAATTACGGCGCCGTGGCGGTGGTTTGGGGTTAACCACTGCCTGTGCGGCCGGAGGATTGGGGGCCGCAATGATTCTGGAGGTGACAGCATGACGGAACAGCCGGCAATTGTAGCGCTGGAGAAGGAGAAATCAGCTTTCTCGCTGACGTTGCGACCCGATAACATTGGTATTATCACGATGGATGTCGCGGGTGAAAAAGTGAATACCCTGAAAGATCAATTTGCCAGGCAAATCATGGCGGTATTAACCCAGGCGCAACAGCATGCCGCTCTGCGGGGATTGATTTTTGTGTCAGCCAAAGCGGATTCCTTTATCGCCGGGGCCGATATCACCATGTTGGATAATTGCACTGATGCCAAACAGGCCGAAGCGTTAGCCAAAACAGGGCAGGAGACACTGGCGTATATCGCCGGACTGCCTTTTCCCGTCGTAGCCGCCATTCATGGCGCTTGTCTGGGCGGTGGACTGGAGCTGGCACTGGCTTGCGATTATCGGGTTTGTACCACAGAGGATAAAACCGTATTGGGATTGCCGGAAGTTCAGCTGGGTTTGTTACCTGGTTCAGGCGGAACACAGCGTTTACCCCGTTTGATTGGCGTTGATAAAGCGCTGGATCTTATGCTGACCGGAAAACATGTTCGCAGCCAACAGGCTCTCAGGCTGGGTCTGGTGGATGACGCCGTACCACACAGCATTTTGCTGGAGACGGCCGCGGCGATGATACGACAAGGCAAGAGAACATCATCGTCAGTGAATTGGCGTATCGGCTTTATGCATAGTCGTCTGATCAGATCGTTGTTGTTTAGGGTGGTTAAACAGAAAACACAGGCCAGGACGCAGGGACATTACCCGGCCACCGGGAAAATTATTCAAGTGGTACGCGATGGCTTGGAAAAGGGTGAAGCGGAAGGATATCTGTCGGAAGCACGGGCGTTTGGCAAACTGGTCATGTCACCAGAGTCCATTGCTCTTCGTGGTCTGTTTTTCGCCGCTACAGCGCTGAAAAAAACGTCGGAAACCGGTGATGAATCGCGGGTGATCCATCGGGTTGCTGTGTTGGGTGGTGGTTTGATGGGGGGAGGTATTGCCAGCGTAACGGCGATTCGAGGCGGGCTGCCAGTAAGAATCAAAGATATTCAGGAAAAAGGGGTAAACCGCGCATTAAAGTGCCATTGGCAGAAGCTTGAAAAACAGCTAACCCATCGACGCATAACACATATTGAGCAGCAACGGCAAATGAGCCTGATGACGGGTAGTACGGATTATCATGGTTTTGAGCAGGTCGATATTGTTATTGAAGCGGTATTTGAGGATTTGGCCCTGAAGCAACAGATGGTGTCAGAGGTTGAGCAATTTGCTTCACCTGATACGATTTTTGCTTCGAATACGTCCTCGTTGCCTATTCATCAGATTGCCGCCAAAGCCAGTCGGCCAGCACAGGTTATAGGACTGCATTATTTCAGCCCGGTGGACAAAATGCCGCTTGTTGAGGTTATTCCCCACACGGGTACTAGCGCGGAAACTATTGCCACTACGGTGGCATTAGTAAAAAAACAGGGAAAAACGGCTATTGTTGTCGCTGACTGCGCGGGGTTTTACGTTAACCGGATTCTGGCGCCTTACCTTAATGAAGCGGCACGTTGCCTGCTGGAAGGCGAGCCAGTAGATACTATCGATCAGGCGCTGGTTCGCTTTGGTTTTCCGGTCGGGCCTTTTACGCTGTTGGATGAAGTGGGAATTGACGTTGCGATAAAGATTGTTCCGATCCTGACTCGTGAGCTGGGTGAACGTTTCAGTGCGCCTCCCGCGCTGAAAGTTATTGCCAGCGATGATCGCCAGGGACGGAAAAATGCGCGTGGATTTTACCGTTATGGTCATCAGCGGTATATCTGGCAACGGTCTAAGAAAAATGTTGATAATACCGTTTATCCGTTGCTCGGTGTTACCCCGAAAGCGCATTTGGATTCGGCATTGATGGCACAACGTTGTGTGATGCTGTTGTTGAACGAAGCAGCGCGTTGTCTGGATGAAGGCATTATTCGTAGTGCCCGCGAAGGTGATATCGGTGCGGTATTGGGTATTGGTTTTCCACCATTTCTGGGAGGACCATTTCGCTATATAGATCATTTGGGGAGCGATACGGTGGTTAAAACACTGCAAGTACTACAACAACATTATGGTGATCGTTTTGCGCCTTGTCGCGCTTTGCTTTCCCGGAGTGAAAGCGCGGAACCGTATTTTTATCCTTCAAGGCATTCTGATAGGTCCTCCCTGCAATCTGAAATCTGAGGCAGGGTAATTAGCTTTCAGGGATTCACTCGATTGCCTCTTCCCTGCATTTTGAAATCTATTGGGTATATTACGAATGGCGGTCATCTATACCGAATAGATCTTTTTATTAAATAGACTCAGAAGCCAATAATTAATTAGCTCATTGCGTTTTAACAGTGATATACCCTATTGGGATATGACCATAAAATATGTTGATGTAAAAACGGTGAATATAGTAAAAAAACAGCGCGCATTGCAGCAGAATGTGCATGTGATAAATGAGCTGAATAAGTCGTGAGTCTACTGATATAACAGGGGGTTTTGATTCCCTGGATGTTGGGCATAACCCTAAAATAGGACAGGAGAAAAATACAGTGAGCTTTCATTAGTAAATGTAGATGAACAATCCCATTTTTCCAATCGCATGAAATGGAATTGTCATAAATAAGCGTCACGATGTATTTAGAATAAAACTGGCATTATTTGTTCTGTATTTATTATTTTATCGGGTTTTTGTGCTTATTTTGTCTTATTGTTTGGGCGAAAATAACGGAAAGAAAATAAATAAAGGCATTGAAAAGAATATTGTTTTTATAATGACAGTGTCAGCTATCCCATACGCAAGAGTAATGTGCTGAAAAGGCAGAAAATTACATCCCAATGCGTGATATGACGCTTTTGTCGGATAGTCGAGTGGTGTGGCTGGTTGCTATCCAGGGGTAAATGGGGTAAAAAAATGCGCTTTGTGTTGGTTAAAACTGCTGCAAATATGCATTCAAGTACGCTGTTCCAGTCTGTGATGTAGAGCAACACGGGGGGACGGCGTTTCAGGTAATCTATGATTGTTATAAATTTTTACCATCATTTTCATCAATATAGCGGTGTAATATGCAAGTTTTGATCATGCGTCATGGTGATGCTGTACCTGACGCAGCCAGTGATGCGCTCAGGCCTCTTAGCGCCCGGGGTTGTAATGAGACACATCAAATGGCTGCCTGGTTGAATAATCAGGCGATTGATATCGATCGAGTCTTGGTCAGCCCTTATCTCCGTGCCCGTCAGACGTTGCAAGCTGTGCGGAGCACACTTCCCCTGCCAGAGGAAGACGAATGTCTGCCGGAATTGACACCAGGTGGTGATGCGAAACTGATAAGCTACTATTTGCAAACCCTGGCAAAAGAAGGGACTGGCGGTGTGCTGATCATCTCTCATTTACCGCTTGTTGGCTATCTGGTCGCCTCGTTGTGCCCTGGTGAAACCGCACCGATGTTCGCTACTTCAGCGGTTGCCTGTGTGAACCTGGAAGCTGAGTCCGGTGTCGGCGAATGCCACTGGCAAGTGAGCCCTTCGCAGTTAACGATTAAAGCCAGTAGTTAGCCAAGCCCACCTGGTCCTATTATTTTATTCCACTGTCGGAATATCCATTGCGACAAGTACCAATAGCGCGGCGTCGCCGCCGAATTCTCGTGGTGCCTGATGAAACGCCAGCACATCGGGGTGTTGGGCCAACCAGAGTGGCGTCTGCTGTTTTAGAATGTGTTTGCCGTGTCCATGCATGACGCAGGCGCAATACACATGTTCGCGGCGGCAGGCGGCCAATAGTGCCCCAAGTTCCTGTTTTGCTTCCTGCTGCGTCAGTCCATGTAAATCCAGAAAAAGCTCTGGTGAATAGTCGCCACGGCGCAACTTTTTCAGTTCGTAGTGGTTGGTATCAGGACGAATGTAGCGCGTCGGCCCTTCATTATCTAACTGGGGCTGAAATTCGTCAGAGAAATAGAAGCTGGCATCTACCTGTTCCTGTGTCACCCGACGAGGCGCTAATTCCCCAAGTTTACGACGTTCTGGTTTATGAACAAAAGTATCCTGACGTAACCGACGGGCTCCTGTCACAGAGGAGCGGAAAAGCTGTAATTCCTCCTCATTTAGCGTGTATTTTTTTTTCATAACGGTTTCACTTCGCGATAATTTCCTCACAGTGTACATTTTCTTTCTGACGTCACTAAATAAAACTCGGTATTACCGGGCGTTGGGCGGTGATATCTGCTGATTTGTCGTAGGCTTCATGGCAAACTAGACGCCGACTTTATATTGAGAGATATCTGCGGAGGGCAGACTTGGACAAAATTTTCGTCGATGAGGCGGTCAACGATCTGCATACTCTTCAGGATATGTTGCGTTGGACCGTGAGCCGGTTTAACGCAGCCCATGTCTATTATGGTCACGGTACTGATAACCCGTGGGATGAAGCGCTGCAACTGGTATTGCCCAGTCTGTTTCTGCCGCTTGATATTCCCGAGGATATGTACCGTGCCCGATTGACCTCCAGCGAACGCCACCGCATCGTTGAACGGGTGATCCGCCGGGTGAACGAACGTATTCCGGTAGCCTATCTGACTAATAAGGCCTGGTTCTGCGGACTGGAATTCTATGTGGATGAACGTGTTCTAGTGCCGCGTTCCCCGATTGGAGAGTTGATCAACAACGGCTTCCAATCCCTGTTGCCCACATCGCCGCATCATATCCTGGATCTGTGTACTGGCAGCGGTTGTATCGCTATTGCCTGCGCCCAGGCTTTCCCGGAAGCTGAGGTGGATGCGGTGGATATTTCCCCCGATGCGCTAGCGGTAGCTGAGCAGAATATCCAGCAGCATGCTATGGAATATAACGTTACGCCAATCCGTTCTGATCTGTTCCGTGATTTGCCTGCCATTCACTATGATTTGATCGTGACCAATCCCCCGTATGTGGATGAAGAGGATATGGCCGATTTGCCACAGGAGTTCCGTTATGAGCCAGCACTGGGACTGGCGGCAGGTAGCGACGGGCTCAAGCTGGTACGCCGGATTCTGGCTTGTGCGCCAGATTATCTCAGTGAAGAGGGCGTGCTAATCTGTGAAGTGGGCAACAGCATGGTGCATTTGATGGAGCAGTATCCGGATATTCCATTCACCTGGCTTGAATTTGAACACGGTGGTGACGGCGTCTTTATGCTGACTCGATCACAGTTGGTGGATTGCAAAACGCATTTCAGCATTTACCGCGACTGAGTCTGTCCGGTAACGACCTAATTCTTTTATCACGCTAAGGAGATGTGATGGCAGGAAACAGTATTGGTCAGTTTTTCCGTGTCACCACCTTTGGTGAGTCTCATGGTATTGCCTTGGGCTGCGTTGTGGACGGCGTCCCCCCCGGTATCCCGTTGACTGAAGCAGATTTACAGCACGATCTTGATCGCCGTCGTCCGGGAACTTCCCGCTATACCACCCAACGTCGGGAGCCGGATCAGGTCCGTATTTTGTCCGGCGTATTTGAAGGGGTGACTACCGGAACCAGTATTGGCCTGCTGATTGAGAATACTGATCAGCGCTCGCAGGACTACGGTGCTATTAAAGATCTGTTCCGGCCGGGGCATGCAGATTACACCTATGAACAGAAATACGGGATCCGAGATTACCGTGGCGGTGGGCGGTCCTCGGCTCGTGAAACCGCGATGCGTGTGGCTGCCGGGGCAATTGCCAAAAAATATTTGCAGCAACAGCATGGTATTCAAATCCGCGGTTATCTGGCCCAGATCGGGGAAGTCAGTTGTGAATTGAAAGACTGGGAGCAGGTTGAACAGAATCCGTTCTTTTGTCCGGATCCAGATAAGCTGGAAGCCTTGGATGAACTGATGCGTGGGCTGAAGAAGGCCGGGGATTCCATTGGAGCCAAGATCACGGTGGTAGCGGAGTCTGTCCCGGCAGGGCTGGGAGAGCCGGTGTTTGATCGTCTTGATGCCGATTTAGCCCATGCACTGATGAGCATTAATGCTGTAAAAGGTGTGGAGATCGGTGACGGCTTTGCGGTGGTGACCAAACGCGGCAGCGAAAACCGCGATGAAATAACTCCGGATGGTTTTCAGAGCAACCATGCTGGCGGCATTCTGGGTGGTATCAGTAGTGGTCAGGCAGTTATTGCACATCTGGCACTGAAGCCTACATCCAGCATTATGGTGCCAGGCCGCACGATTAACCGCGACGGTGAAGCAACCGAAATGGTTACCCGTGGGCGTCACGATCCTTGTGTGGGCATTCGTGCTGTTCCTATCGCTGAGGCGATGATGGCGATTGTACTGATGGATCATCTGCTGCGTCAGCGGGCTCAGTGTGGTGATGTTGTCAGCCAGGTTCCCCGTTGGTAAGGCAGCATGAAAACAGGTTTGATAGCAATGGCGGCACTGTTGCTGAGTGTCGCAGCCGAGGCAAAAACGCCCTGGCAGGAAGTTACCCACCCGATAGCTGGCACAGCACAGTCCATTGGCAGTTTTGCCAATGGCTGTATCATCGGTGCGCAACCGTTAGCGCTGCAATCGTCGGATTATCAGGTTATGCGCGTCGATCAACGCCGTTATTTCGGTCATCCGGAGCTAGTGGCGTTTATTTATCGTCTGAGCTCGCAAATACGTCGTGCCACTGGGGCGGAATTGCTGATTGGCGATATGGGAATGCCTGCCGGTGGTCGTTTCAGTAGCGGCCATGTTAGCCACCAATCTGGTCTGGATGTGGATATCTGGTTACAACTACCTCGTCGCCGTTGGAGCCAACAACAACTACTTCAACCACAACCTGTGGATTTGGTGATGGCGGGTGACCGGCAAGTCAATCCTCATCTGTGGCGACCTGAGATCGACTATTTGATAAAAACGGCGGCACAGGATAGAGACGTAACACGTATTTTCGTTAATCCGGCGATTAAAAAGCAGCTTTGTCGTGAAGCCGGTGAGGATCGTGCATGGTTGCACAAAGTCCGCCCGTGGTTTGCTCACCGTGCCCATATGCATGTCCGTCTGCGTTGTCCGGCCGATAGTCTGGAGTGTCAGGAGCAGGACTCTCCGCCCGCAGGTGATGGTTGTGGGGCTGAACTTTCCAGTTGGTTTCAGCCGCGCCAGCCGAGTACTAAAACACCAGTAAAAACGTTACCACCCCCGTTGCCCCCGTCATGTCAGGCACTCGTTGACAGACATTTTAGTGTGGAATAATTCATGGAATGGTTTGTTGTAGGGCCAGAAATGCTGGGCCTGTTGTTTTTCGTTGGCATGCTGGCGGGGTTTATTGATTCGATTGCTGGAGGCGGCGGATTGTTGACCATTCCTGCATTGTTAGCGGCGGGGCTTTCGCCTACGCAAGTCTTGGCGACCAATAAGCTCCAGGCCGTGGGCGGCTCTTTTTCCTCCAGCTTGTATTTTATCCGCCATCGCGCGGTAAAACTGGGAGAGCAGAAACTGGCTATCGCTTTTACTTTTGTGGGGGCGGTTTTCGGTGCCTGGCTGATTCAGCAGATTCATGCCGGTTTCTTGCGACAGCTTTTACCGGTACTGGTGATCGGGATCGGCCTTTATTTCCTGTTGGTGCCCAAAATAGGAAATAATGATCGGCAGCGTCGTTTATCCGCTGTGCCGTTTGCTCTGGTTACTGGTGGCTGTGTCGGATTTTATGACGGTTTTTTTGGGCCGGGAGCGGGATCTTTCTTTGCTCTCGGTTATGTCACACTGCATGGTTTTAACCTGGCGAAAGCGACTGCTCATGCCAAAGTACTAAACTTCACATCCAATTTTGGTAGCCTGCTATTTTTTATTCTGGGTGGAAAAGTCGTATGGGGATTGGGTGGGGTGATGCTGCTGGGACAAATCATTGGCGCGCGCCTCGGTGCCAGAATGGTCTTGACCAAAGGACAAAAACTGATTCGTCCTATGCTGGTGATGGTTTCTGCACTGATGAGCTGTAAGTTAATTTATGATAGTCACGGCAGCGCTATTTCGCAGTGGCTGGGACAGATCTTTTCATGACAACGTCACCACAACACACCGTAGTTCATCGCTATGATCAACTGATCCAACTGTTTAATGACTGCTTTAGCCGCGATTACAACACTCAGTTAATCAAGGGTGAGGATGAACCGATTTATCTGCCAGCGGATGAACAGGTGCCCTATCACCGGATTGTGTTTGCACATGGTTTTTATGCCAGCGCCATGCACGAAATTTCACACTGGTGTATTGCGGGCGCAGCGCGTCGTCTGCAAGTGGATTTTGGTTACTGGTATTGCCCCGATGGGCGCGATGCCGAAACTCAACATCAGTTTGAAGACGTTGAAATCAAGCCTCAAGCGTTGGAGTGGTTGTTCTGCGTCGCGGCGGGTTTTCCCTTTAATGTTAGCTGCGATAACCTCAATGGCGAGGTAACGCCGGATCGTATTGCGTTTCAACGGCGGGTCCACGGCCAGGTTATGCACTATTTGCAGCATACTATTCCTGAACGTCCGGCGCGCTTTATTAACGCGTTACAATTGTTTTACAATACAGCGCCACTAACGAGCACGGACTTTCCATACCCCGACGATCTCTGCTGAGTGACCGGTAAATATGAATAACTGAGGACGATAGATGATCGCAGAATTTGAAGCGCGTATTTTGACGCTGATCGATGACATGGTGGAACATGCCAGCGATGATGAACTTTTTGCCGGTGGCTACCTGCGCGGTCATTTGACGCTGGCTGTCGCCGAGGCGGAAGAACATGGTGAGAATACGGCTGATGCGCTGTGTACCCGAGTATATGGCAGTCTGCACAACGCGATTCAACATGGCGAGCTTTCTCCGCCCGACCAGGCGTTGGTGAATGACATGTGGGAACGACTTTATCTCCAGGCGCAGCACCAGCAGGCAAGTTAAACCATGTTGCCTTATGGGCTGATTGATTGGCCCATGTTCGGTTTACCGCCTGGACAGATATATAGATAACATTACACCGGCCGGCTTTTGAGCAACTTTCTTATCCAAAAACGGTTTGGATTGAGTGCCGCCAGGGTTTCCTTATCCAGTGGCAATGGCTCACCGTATATCTGTGACGCCAGAATTTCTGCCGCCAGCGGTGCTGAACATAAACCCCGTGAGCCAAGCGCCCCCAGAATAAACAGATTGCGGTGAACCGGCGCGGCAGCGCTCGCGTTTCCCGTCGCCAGTTGTTGCGGTAAATCCTGATAGTCTGCCACTGTCTGCTGATAATCAGGCACAGCTCCCAATAATGGCAGATGATCGCGAGTGGCGCAGCGGATACCACTGCGCGCTAGCTGACCGCTGATATCAATGTCTTCCGGCCAGGTGGCATCTGGCAGACAATCAATCAACCGTTGATGGTTTTGCTGCTGATCCTCTTCGCGGTAATCCGTTCCGCTATCACCACGCTGGTAACTGGCACCGATACAGTGCTGCTGATGCTGTGGGCTGAGTGGTGTCAGGTAGCCATTGTAGCAGAGTACCTGTTTAAGTTGTCTCAAGCGTGGGGTGGTGGGGATATGCGTTACCTGGCCGCGGACGGGATAGGCGGGTAAATGTCGGGTCTGTTCCCACTCTGTTAATTGATGACCGTTGGCCAGAATGACTGTGGCGTGGTTCTCTTCCCGATCTTCATTGAGTATCAGCGTCCAGCCTGACGAAGTCTGTATCAGACGTTTTACCGGGGTATTCATCTGTGCTATCAGTCCACGCTGTTGTGCCAGCGCTAACGCGGCGGCCGTCAATTCTGCCGGGCATAGCCAGCCGCCTTGTGGATAGGTGATACCATGAGTCTGTAACGGCAAATCGACGAGTGTGGTCAATTCCTCTGCTGAATGGTCGGCAACCAGTTCCAACGGCCAGTGACCGGCAATAATTTTTGCTATCTTGCGGGCGCTTTTGTCATCGTAAGCTAGCTGACTTACACCACACCATTGATGTTCAAATTGAACGCCCTGAGCGGCAAGGGCATCATAATAACGCCGTGCATAGGTAAATGCATTGGCGAAGAAACAGGATAAGGCATCGTGTTTATCGTTCAATAGCGGGTAGAGTGCCCCCTGGCGGTTGCCTGATGCACCTTGCCCCACCGTGTCGTCGGTGCAATAAAGCGTGACTTGAGTTCCTCGCCGTTGCAGTGCCAACGCCGTTAGAATACTGGCTATACCACCACCAATAATTGCCACATCATGGGAATCTGTTGCCGCCGGCCGGGTATACCAGGGCGTGGTATCGAGTGCTGTTATGGCTTCTGGCACTGTACCGCATAGCATTTCCCGTTTATGACCAAACCCTTTGATTTTACTTACGTTAAACCCCGCTTGTTGTAGTCCGCGGCGAACGAATCCTGCTGCTGTGAAGGTTGCAAACGTACCTTGCGGACGACATAGCCTGGCCATTGAACCGAACAGATTCTCCGTCCACATATCCGGATTTTTGGCCGGGGCAAAGCCATCCAGAAACCAGGCGTCAATTTTGTGTGTCAGACTATCGTCCAATTGGGGTAGCAACATATTGATGTCACCGAACCATAAATCCAGCGTGATAGCGCCTTTTGCCAGAATCAGACGATGACAACCGGGTAATGCTATTGGCCACTGTTGACGCAATTCATTGGCATAGTGTGCCAGCTCCGGCCACTGAGCATGTGCGGCGGCCAGATCGTGGCAACGTAACGGAAACTTTTCAAAACTGATGAAATGAAGTCGACGCAGCACAGCATGTGGTGCCTGTTTGCGAAACTGATCAAATGCCTGCCACAAGGTAAGAAAATTCAACCCAGTACCAAACCCGGTTTCCGCAACAGTACATACTGCATCGGAATGGTAGGTAAAACGTACCGGAAAATGGTTTCCCTGTAAAAAGACGTAGCGGGTTTCATCCAATCCATTCTGATTGGAGAAGTAGACGTCATCAAACTGTTGCGATACAGGTGTACCCTGATCGTTCCAACTCAGTACAGCATGTTGAATGGGAGGGGTTGTCACGGCAACTAACTCATTATTCAGGCAGTGGTGCGATTTTAGCGATCAGTCGGTTAGGGCGCAAATTTGAGAAGAGTTCGTCTGATCGGACTTGTTCAGCTTACAAGTGTACGCTAAAGTGCATGGCTAAATCCCAAACTATATAAGTGGAAGAGGTATTGAATGAAACGTGCTGTAATTACTGGTCTGGGGATCATATCTAGTATCGGTAATAACCAAGAAGAAGTCCTGGCATCTTTACGTGAAGGCCGCTCAGGCATAACGTTTTCCCAAGAGCTGAAAGATTCCGGCATGCGTAGCCACGTATGGGGAAACGTTAAACTGGATACCGCTGGACTTATTGATCGCAAAGTTGTGCGTTTTATGAGTGATGCATCTATTTATGCTTATCTTTCCATGGAGCAAGCTATTGCAGATTCCGGTTTAGCACCGGATCAGGTTTCTAATGACCGTACTGGTCTGATTGTGGGCTCTGGTGGTGGTTCCCCACGCAACCAAGTGGCTGGTACGGATGGTATGCGTGCCAAAGGTTTGCGCGGTGTTGGTCCTTATATGGTAACCAAATCTATGGCATCTGGTGTTTCTGCCTGTCTGGCGACGCCGTTCAAAATCCGTGGTGTTAACTATTCCATCAGTTCTGCCTGTGCAACTTCGGCTCACTGTATCGGTAATGCGGTAGAGATGATTCAGTTGGGCAAGCAGGATGTTGTTTTTGCTGGTGGTGGTGAAGAGTTGTGCTGGGAAATGGCCTGTGAGTTTGATGCCATGGGCGCGTTGTCCACCAAGTACAATGACACGCCGGAAAAAGCGTCACGTACCTATGACGCGGATCGTGATGGTTTTGTTATCGCTGGCGGCGGCGGTATTGTGGTAGTGGAAGAACTGGAGCACGCATTGGCGCGTGGTGCGCACATCTATGCAGAAGTTGTTGGGTATGGTGCGACCTCCGATGGTGCTGATATGGTGGTTCCGTCAGGTGAAGGTGCCATGCGCTGTATAAAGATGGCCCTGCAAAGTGTTGATACACCGGTTGATTACATTAATACTCATGGTACATCTACACCAGTAGGTGATGTGAAGGAACTGTGGGCGATGCGTGAGGTTTTTGGTAACAATGTCCCGGCGTTTTCTTCAACCAAGTCGATGACCGGCCACTCTCTGGGAGCCGCAGGCGTTCAGGAAACCATCTACTCGCTGCTCATGCTGAAGCATGGTTTTATTGCACCGAGTATTAACATTGAAACGCAGGATGAACATGCCGAAGGCATGGAAATCATCACTAAGCCGACTGAACGTAAGCTAAACACCGTGATGTCCAATGGGTTTGGTTTCGGCGGAACTAACGCCGTGTTGGTAATGAGTAAATATCCTCAGTAACTCTCTCGCTGATACCGGGGTAGTATCTATCTACCCCGGAATTCTTCTGTGTTCCGGTTATGGTTTTTCCTCAGCAAAATTTCCTATCACTACAGCCCCTCTAAGTCGTTACTTCATCAGAACAGAATCCACAGCAGAAGCATCACCAGTAATGTACCCATTATGGCTAATGCCATCGGTTTACCAAATAATGGACGCCACTCTGTGGGTAGCATGGCGATAAACGGGTTGATCAGTGGTTGACCAGATAAGGCGTAGGCAGACGACGCTTTTCCCTGCGTATTCTGCAAACGTTTGCTGAACAAAAAAGTCACTATATCGTTGATCTGAAACGGTGTTAGCTGGGTTTGTGGTGTAGCGTTAAAATGAGTTTGAGTGTAATTCAGCAACATCTGCTGTTCTTGTGTATCGACAGGCTGTTTCAGTACGGTTTGCAGCGTTGCCAGCGTCGGCGCTGGATGATGCTGAATTAATGCCGTCTGAGTTTGCAGGAACTGGCTCAGTATTTGAAAATTTTTCGCGGGAATGGGATCCCCACTATCCAGGCCCTGTATATTCATCAGTGTCAGCCATACCTTGGCGACGGGTTCACCAGTGAGTGCTGTCAGGCGAGATACGAGTTGGTTCAGGCTGTTGTGTTCAGCAGGCAACAATGGTCGTTCCAGCGGTGTGGCGACCGATAAGGGAATGGGCGTGACAACCGAGCCGGGGGAAATGCTTTGCCCAGATTGTAACAATGGTCCTGATGGCGCTACCTGACCCGATGGCGGGAGTCCTCCCGATTGCAATGACTGGCTGGCCTGCGGCATTTTGCCATTTTGCAGTAGTGTGACGACCTGTTGTAACTGTGAATGACTTAGTGAGCTGAGCACGGTATGACCGAATTGCTGACGAATAAACTGACTGACTGCCTGACGGTTATTCCCTTGCGGTAACAGTTCGGTAAGCTGTTGTAATAACTGGCGAGCACCAAGTGTATCTTGTGCGGTGGAGAGTCGGGTCTGTAGCACTTGCTCGGCAGCCTTGAATTGCGTCGACATAATTTCCGCACCATTCCTGATTCCGAGATCATGGCGTAAACCAGCCCATATTTCCGCTGTTTTAGACGAACTGAGTGCCATGATTTTTACAATCAGCCGTTCCAGCGTGGTTCGCTGTGCTGGTGTCAAAGGTAAGTCTTCTCCCTGGGTACTGGCCTTTAACGATGGCGTATCGACTGTCTTGTCGCCTTGTAAAGAGTTACCGGGGCCGCTTACTGGTTGCATTGGGGATCCTTACCGGGTCGCTGTTCAGGGATTGTGCAACAGATTGAATAAAAGATAACCATGATATCAATCACCGGATCTCACGGGTAGTCGGTCACGTGATTGTATGAAAAATTTTAGTCTAAAAGAGAACAGTACACGTAAGCATGAAGGTTGAATCGAAAGGAGGCCTCTACGAAAAGGCAGTGTAACCGGAGTGAAACCTGTTGCCACCGTAATATTATGTCTACGGCATCTCTATAACTGATGATGTCACGGAGGCAAATCCATTATCTCCGTGACGATATGTTGTTGTTTGAAGAGGAAAATAGGTTACATCGATTCTACTGATGACGTGCGATGATGATACTTGCGCCAGATTTTCAGCACAGCTGGCAAAATCAGCACGGCGATGGCTAATATCAGCAGGCTTTTGCTGATAGTGCTGTCCCACAGAATGGCTAACCCGCCATTACTGATGGACAGGGCACGACGCAGATTTTGCTCCAACATGTCCCCCAGAACAAAGCCGAGAATCAGTGGTGACATAGGGAAATGCATTTTGCGCAGAATATAGCCAAATACGCCTAATCCCACCATTAGCATCAGATCGAACGTCGTACTGTGAACGGCATAAACACCCACTGCAGAAATGGCGGCAATGGCCGGAACCAGAAGTGACATGGGAATGTTCAGCATACGGGTGAACAGGCCGATCATCGGAATGTTCATGATCAGCAGTATCAGGTTACCAATCAGTAAGGCGGCAATTAGTCCCCAGACGATATCTGGCTGCTCGGTAAACATGGCCGGGCCAGGTGTAATGTTATATAGCGTCAGTGCTCCTACCATGACAGCGGTGGTGCCCGAACCAGGGATACCCAGTGTCAGCATGGGAATAAATGAACCGCAGGCCGAGGCGTTATTTGCCGCTTCAGGCGCGGCGATACCGCGAATATCGCCTTTGCCGAAGGTGTCGCTATTGCCGCTGAGTTTTTTCTCGGTCATCCAGGCGATAGCGCTGGCAATGGTGGCGCCCGCGCCAGGCAGTACACCGATAAAAAAACCCATTAGAGAAGAACGAATCGTCGGGCCGGCACACTGCATGGCTTCTTTGACGTTAAATAGCATGCGCCCGGTGTGTTTTACCGCTTTTTGTCCGCCACTGGTGCTTTCCAGCATCAGCAGAATTTCACTCACGGAGAACAGACCGATGACCACGACGACGAACTGGATACCATCGGAAAGATGTACGTTATCAAAGGTGAAACGGTATACGCCGGTATTGGCATCCACCCCTACGGTGGCCAGGCTCAACCCTATCAATGCCGCCAGGAATGACTTCAGTGGATTTTGACTCATCATGCTGCCCAGACACGCAATAGCGAACACCATCAGGGCAAAATACTCCGCCGGACCGAAGGCCAGTGCCCAGTTAGCCAATAATGGTGCAAACAGAATAATGCCGAGAATGGCGATAGTGGAGCCAATAAAGGAACTGACAGCGGAAATCGAAAGTGCGATACCCGCCTTGCCTTGCTGTGCCAATGGATAGCCATCCAGTGCTGTCATGATGGCACCTGCATCACCAGGCACATTAAGCAGGATAGATGAAATGCGGCCACCATATTCACAGCCAATGTAAACTGTCGCCAGTAGGATTAATGCTGACTCGGCAGGCAGTTTCAATGCGAAGGCTAAGGGCATCAGGATAGCGACGCCGTTGATTGGGCCCAAGCCGGGAAGCAGACCCACCACGGTACCGATAAAACAGCCAGTCAGGGCAATGACCAGGTTTTCCGGTGTCATGGCCACCGCAAATCCTTGCATCAGGAAATACCAGGTTTCCATTGTATTTATCTCCCCTTAGCTGAATACGCTGCCAATCGGCAGCGTGACATCAAGCAGTCTATCGAAGGCGTAAAACAGAAAAACGCCCATGACACATCCAGATATTGCTGCGGCCCACCAGGTGGCACCAAATAACATGCCGATGCAAAATGCCAGCAGGGCGGTGGCCAGTGGAAACCCCAGCCGCTCAAACAACCAGGCGTAAACAAACAGGGTGACAATCAGGGTCAGCAGGCGTTTTAACAACGTGTAATGCGGCCACGACACCGTATCCGATTTTCGTATCAGCATAAAAATGGCACATATGGACATCAACAGCAGAATGCCGATGGGGAAAGGGCGCGGCCCAACAGGTTCGTAGCTATATTCACTCTGAATTCCCCAGCCGATATATAGTCCAGCGAGACAGAGCAACAACCAGATGCCTGCGAATAAACGGTCACTCATGGCAACCTCCATTATTTTGCCAGACCAAAGTCTTTTGCTTGCTCGTGATAATCGACGACCTGTTTTTTGACATAGGCATCCAGTTCTTTACCCATCATATTGAATTCAAACAGACCACGCATATCGCGTTGTTTCTTGAACTCGTCGCTGGCGGCCATTTTTTTGAAAATAGCTTCCCACCACTGGTAGGTGGCATCACTGACTTTCGGACCGAGATAAAAGCCGCGAATGATTGGCCATACCAGGTCATAACCTTGCTCTTTGGCCGTTGGAATATTGGCTAACTGACCGGGTAGACGATTATTGGAAAATACGGCTAACACACGGATTTTCCCACTTTTCAAATGGGGAACCATTTCACTCATATCGCCAGAAACTACCTGAACATGCCCACCGAGCATGGCGGTCAGTGGTTCACCGCCACCTTCAAAAGCGACATAGCGCATTTTTCGTGGGTCGATACCGGCATAGCGTGCCAGCAACGCACTTTTCATCCAATCCTGACTGCCGATGGAGGCACCTGCACCGATAACCACCTGGTCGGGGTTTTTCTGCATGGCATTGAGTAGATCTTTCAGGTTTTTGTAAGGCGAATCGGCGCGGACGGCCACCATGCCATAGTCGGTCCCCACGGCTGCCAGCCATTTCACATCATCAACGGTATAGCGGCCGAATTTTCCCTGCGAAAGATTAAGCAGTGAACCACCTGAAAACGCTACCACGGTACCTGGCTCATTCGGACGCTGTGCAATGATGGTGTTATAGGCTACTGCTCCCACGCCGCCGGGCATATAAGTGACGCGCATTGGACTGTCTATCAGTTTGGTTTCCTGCAATGTTACTTGCAGCAGTTTACAGGTGAGATCAAATCCACCGCCAGGTTTGGCTGGCGCAATACATTCGGTACGTGATGGTGTGTCTGCCGCCTGAACCATGGGTACTGAAAACAGTAGAGCAGAGGCGGTAAGGGTAAGACGGAGGTATTTTTTCATGATGACTCCTCATATTTATGCTGTTGGTGCATCCCTGTCACGGGAACGGTCGGTTATTGAATTGTTACGGCCGTAACCTTTCAGTTACCTTTCAATCGTTATAAAAGTTTCACTGATGTGATTTACATCGCTTAAAACAGGTGATAGAGGCGACAGGAATAGATGAAAGTGTTAATGGAATGCTGGATGTTGGTTCGCAAAATGAAACTTTTGTTGTGTCCGTCTTCCCATCAATGGTCATTATTGCCTTGGTGATGTGGTAAATAAATGGTGTCTGAAATGCGAATGACTGATAAGGCAATTTTTTGATGACAACGATTTTTAACCAGAATAGTTTTTCACAATAGGTTGTTTGTAATGCGTATTTTACTTGTCGAAGATCATCCGGAACTGGCGCACTGGTTGCAGAAAGCACTCAGTGGTGCCGGGTTCGCGGTAGATCTGGTCGGCGATGGGCTGTCAGCAGATCATCTGTTGCAGAACGAATGTTATGCACTGGTTGTACTGGATGTCTCTTTGCCGCGGATGAACGGTCTGGAATTGTTGGCTCGGATCAGAAAACGTGGTCAGAACCTGCCAGTGCTGTTGCTTACGGCACGTTCCGGCGTGGCTGATCGCGTCAAGGGGTTGAATTCAGGGGCGGATGATTACCTCACCAAACCGTTTGAACTGGAGGAATTGGAAGCCCGACTACGGGCTTTGCTGCGGCGCAGTCGCGGACAGATACAGGAAGTGCAACATTTTGGTGACTTGAGTTGGCATGACGAGGGGTATTTTTTGCTACAGGGCAAACCTCTGACATTAACGCCACGGGAATTGGCGGTACTGAATACGTTAATGCAACGGTGTGGTCGCCCGGTTTCCCGCCAACATGTTTACGATCAGGTGTTTACGCTGACCGATGATGCCAATCCGGAAAGTATCGATCTTTATGTCCACCGTGTGCGTAAAAAACTGGCGGGCAGTAATGTGGTTATCGTGACATTGCGGGGGCTGGGATACAGTCTTGAGTGCCAGAATGCGTCTGACTGACTCATTACGTGGTCAACTGATTTTATATCTCGGCATGCCGATGCTGCTGTTGTGGGCACTATCGGTATGGACGCATTACCATAATGCGGTAGCGGCGGCCACGCAGGCTTATGATCGCATGTTGCTGGCTTCCGCACGGACGGTTGCAGAGCGTCTGATCGTGCGGCAGGGTCACTTGATAGTGGATGTTCCCTGGGTAGTGCTTGATAGTTTTGAGCGTAACATGAACGATCATCTCTATTACCAGGTGTTGTCTACCAACGGGGAAACGCTTTCCGGCTATGATGACTTACCGCCTTTGCCACCCAATACACCATTATCGACGCTTTATCCGGCATTGGTACATTTCTATGATGCGCAGTACCGTGGTCGGGATATTCGAATTGCCGCGCTTTGGCAGCCGGTCAATGAAAATAGCGTAGACGGCATGGCGCTGATTCTGGTGGCGGAAACGTTGTCTTCCCGACAGGACTTTGCCCGTCAGTTGCTGATTACCGCTATTATCAGCCAGGGTGCTCTGGTTTTGATCACGGTGATCCTGGCTATTTTTCTGTTGAAAAAATTGCTACAACCGCTGCGTCGTCTTTCCAGTCTGATGTTACGGCGTGATCCCGGCGATTTAACGCCATTACCGCCCATTTTACCCTGGTCGGAAACACAACCGTTGATTCTGGCTTTCAATCGTTATATCGAGCGCCTAAGAAACATGGTTTCTCGTCAAGAACGGTTCAGCGCGGATGCTGCTCATCAGTTAAGAACCCCCCTCGCCGTACTGAAAACTCAAGTTTCGGTTGCATTATCCAGCCCTCAACCAGAACTGTGGCGTGAGAGTCTGGCGGGGATGAAACAAACGCTGGACAGCACTATCCAGTTAACCGATCGCTTATTACAACTGTCACGTTTGCGGGCGTACGATAATAGAGAACAGACTTGGCAGACGGTGAATTTGGCCGAGCTGGTACGTGAAACCTGTTTTTCCCGTTTGCCACAGGCGCGCAGTAAATGCATTGATTTGGGGTATGAAGGCGCGGTGTCTTGTCTGATATGCGGTGAGCCGTTATTGCTGACAGAATTGTGCGCCAATTTATTGGATAACGCGTTGAAATATACACCATATGGCGGAGTGGTAACGGCCAGGGTCATCGGCCAACAACTTGAGATCGAAGACAGCGGTCCCGGAATCGCTGAAACTGACCGGGCACAGGCGATGATGCCGTTTCACCGTCTTGACAGTGGCGCAGGACTGTCGGGTACGGGATTGGGACTGGCGCTGGTCAAGGACATTACCGCCTGGCACGGGACGCGTGCCGAGCTTTCTCAGGGTGCTGAGCTGGGGGGGCTGTTGGTTCGAGTGCAGTTCAAAAAGCGCTCATCTGCCTGAACAACCGCTCTGCCATGTAGCACGTCGTCATGGTGTATCGCGCTACCGGTATTCCCTGACAGTGGTTTGTGGCAAAATAACCCCCTTGCTTTCACTGGAACCGCGCGTTTGTCGCCAGACGTAAATCAGGAAATATAACGTGAAAATCCTCGTTGATGAAAATATGCCTTATGCCCGTGAGCTGTTTAGCCGACTGGGTGACGTTATTACCGTACCGGGAAGGCCGATTCCGGTTGAGGCGCTGAATGGCGCTGATGCTCTGATGGTTCGCTCGGTCACGAAGGTCAATGCTAGTCTGCTGGCAGGGAAAACGATCAAATTTGTTGGTACGGCTACGGCGGGAACTGACCATGTTGATGAGGATTTCCTTCAACAACAGGGCATTGCCTTTTCTGCGGCCCCTGGCTGTAATGCCATTGCAGTGGTGGAGTACGTTTTTTCTGCCTTGTTGATGCTGGCGGAACGTGATGGATTCAGTCTGAAAGATCGCTGTGTCGGTATTATTGGTGTAGGGAATGTGGGGTCTCGTCTTCATGCCCGACTCAAGGCTTTTGGCGTCAGGACTCTGTTATGCGATCCGCCGCGTGCCGAACGTGGTGGCGACGAGGACTTCCTGTCGCTGGAGCAGGTGGCGGGGCAGGCGGATATTCTGACTTTCCATGTCCCGTTGTTTAAAGACGGTCCGTATAAAACCTGGCATAACGTGGATGCGACACTGCTTGATTCACTGAGGGACGGCACTATTCTGATCAATGCCTGCCGTGGCCCGGTGGTGGATAATGTCGCCCTGCTCAATGTGCTCAAACAGGGGAAAAAACTTAGCGTAGTGCTGGATGTCTGGGAACCTGAGCCCGAGTTATCAACGGAACTATTAAGTCTGGTCGATATCGGTACTGCCCATATCGCTGGCTATACATTGGAAGGCAAGGCACGCGGTACAACCCAGGTCTTTGAGGCCTGGAGCCGTTTTATCGGCCAACCACAGCAGGTGGTATTGTCATCCTTATTACCGGCACCGGCATTTACTGAAATCACGTTAACCGCCTCGCTGGATGAACGGTTGTTAAAACGGCTGGTGCATCTGGTGTATGATGTCCGCCACGATGATGCATTGTTGCGTCAGGCGGCACCTATTTCCGGTGGTTTTGACCGGTTACGCAAATTCTATCAGGAACGTCGGGAGTGGTCGTCACTGCATGTCATTTGCGTTGACCAGGGCAGTGCAGAATTGTTGAAGCAGTTAGGATTCAGTGCTGTTGTCCAGGGTGAACGCTAGTTATTAGTTTATCAACGAATTCGTTTTTTCAGGCGGTGTTTTCACCGCCTGAGGTATTTTATAAAAAGGTTGGGGAGAGGAACCACATGTCCAATGGCTGGAATATAGCGGTGCTTGGCGCGACGGGTGCAGTAGGCTCTGCGTTGCTGGAGTTATTGCAGGAACGTGAATTTCCAGTGGGTGAGCTGTATCCGCTGGCCAGTGAACGCAGTGCGGGGGAAGTTATACGGTTCAATGGTCGCTCCAGACCGGTTGAAAATGTCGCAGACTTTGATTGGTCACAAGCGCAACTGGCTTTCTTTGTCGCCGGACAGGAGGCCAGTTCCCTCTATGCTGACGAAGCAGGGAATACTGGATGCCTGGTTATTGACAGCAGTGGCCTGTTCGCGCAGGAGCCGGATATTCCACTGGTGGTGCCGGGTGTTAATTCGCAGGTGCTGGCTGATTACCGTAATCGTAATATCGTGGCGGTGGCAAGTAGTCTGACTAGTCAGTTGCTGAGGGCCATTAAGCCACTGACGGAACAGGCCGGACTTTCCCGCTTGCATGTGACCAACCTGTTATCAGTGTCGGCGCATGGTAAAGCTGCCGTGGACGATCTGGCCGGGCAAAGTGCTCGCTTGCTCAATGGTATTCCGCCAGAACCGGGCATTTTCCCGAAACAACTGGCATTCAACCTATTGCCATTACTACCAGATAATGAAGGAAGTGTAAGAGAAGAACGTCAACTGGTAGATCAAGTGAGGAAGGTGTTGCAGGATGATGGTTTGCCAATTTCGGTGAACTGCATTCAGTCACCGGTGTTCTATGGTCATGCTCAGGTCGTTCATCTTGAGGCATTGCGTCCATTATCGGCAGAAGAAGCCCGTGATGAACTGAATCAGGCTGACGATATTGTGCTTAGTGAGGATCAGGATTACCCCACTCAGGTGGAAGATGCTTCTGGCAATATTCATCTCAGCATTGGTTGTCTGCGTAATGATTATGGCGTAGCAGAACTGCTGCAATTCTGGTCGGTGGCGGATAATATCCGCTTTGGTGGTGCGCTGATGGCGATAGAAACTGCTGAACGTCTGGTTGAGGAGTATCTGGGGTAATGACCGAGTTGCAGGTTGATGAAGGTGCGGTATCACTGAAGATTGCCCTGGGAATCGAGTATGACGGCAGCCGCTATTGTGGCTGGCAGCGTCAGGCTGACGTAGAAAGTGTACAAGGTTATCTTGAACGTGCGTTATCACAAGTTGCCAACGAACCGATTACTGTTTTCTGTGCTGGTCGGACGGATGCCGGCGTTCATGCGACGGGGCAAGTTGTCCATTTTACAACGCATTCAGTGCGTAAAGATGCCGCCTGGACCATGGGCGTCAATGCGAATTTACCGCCTGATATCGCGGTTCGTTGGGTTAAAACCGTGGACGATGATTTTCATGCCCGTTTTAGTGCTACCGCCCGCCGTTACCGTTATGTCATCTATAATCACCGCTATCGGCCGGCTATCTTGTCTCGCGGTATCACACATTTCTACCTGCCACTGGATGCGGAACGTATGGAACGCGCGGGGCAGTGTCTGTTAGGGGAACATGATTTTACCTCGTTTCGCGCGATGCAATGTCAGTCCCGTACGCCGTGGCGGAATGTAAAGCATCTAAAGGTCACGCGTTATGGTGACTATATTGTGGTAGATATCAAAGCCAACGCCTTTGTGCATCATATGGTGCGCAATATTGTTGGCAGCCTGATGGAAGTGGGATGCGAAAACCAGCCGGAAGGCTGGATGGCCTATCTGCTGGCGGCCAAAGATCGTTCGTTGGCAGCGGCTACCGCCAAAGCGGAGGGACTTTATTTGGTGATGGTTGATTACCCAGCGAGTTTTGGTCTTCCCAAACTGGCCATGGGGCCATTATTTCTGGCTGATGACTGATTCTGATTTATTCGGGAACGGAGTGCGCTGTTGCGCGGAGAAATAGCATGATGAGATATCCAATATGATGGAGTTTGTAAGGTTTGTTATTGATTTTATCTTGCACATTGATGTCCATTTGGCGGAATTGGTGACGCAGTATGGCGTCTGGGTCTATGCCATTTTATTCATTATTTTATTCTGTGAGACCGGGCTGGTTGTTATTCCCTTTCTGCCGGGAGACTCCTTGCTCTTTGTCGCGGGTGCGCTGGCGGCGTTGCCATCAAATGCACTGGATATTCATCTGATTGTCGTTTTACTGGTGATCGCGGCTATTTTGGGGGATGCGGTGAATTATGCCATCGGATGGTTGTTTGGTGAGAAATTGTTCCGCAATCCTGATTCAAAGATTTTCCGTCGCCGCTACCTGGACAAAACGCATCAGTTTTATGTTCGTCATGGCGGAAAAACAATTATTCTGGCGCGCTTTGTACCGATTGTGAGAACATTTGCGCCGTTTGTGGCGGGAATGGGACGCATGAGTTACCGGTACTTTGCCGCCTACAACGTGGTAGGCGCATTGCTGTGGGTATTATTATTTTCCTATACGGGCTATCTGTTCGGTGATTTACCCTTCGTGCAGAAAAATCTGAAACTGCTGATTGTGGCAATCATCTTCATCTCTATTCTGCCCGGTATGATTGAGTTCTGGCGTCATAAAAGAGCTACGATACACAGTAGTAGGAAATAAGTAGAAAATTATTTTAACGCCCGGTTTGACCAGTTTTTTATCCACAGATCGGCGTTGTTATGCTTTAATGAGCGGCATTTATGGCTATGTTTATGTGGACAGCTATGAGTGCTAATGCCTACTCCTGTTCTTTCAGGTGTTCAGGCATCGCTTTTTCGGCTGCGTTACCATGGAATGGTAGCGCATAAGCAGCGTACTGGCGTACGCCAGGTTCAAGCAGAAAGGTTATCAATGAGCTGGATTGAACGAATTCTTAACAAAAGTAATATCACACCAACCCGCAAGGCGAACATCCCCGAAGGGGTTTGGACTAAATGTGATAGTTGCGGGCAGGTACTTTACCGCGCTGAACTGGAACGTAACCTGGGAGTGTGTCCTAAGTGTGACCACCACATGCGTCTGTCCGCCCGTGCCCGTCTCAGCGCCTTCCTTGATAAAGAAGGCGCGATTGAGTTAGGTAGCGAACTGGAACCCAGAGATGTACTGAAGTTTAGAGACTCCAAAAAGTACAAGGATCGTCTGGCTGCTGCACAGAAGCAATCCGATGAAAAAGACGCCATGGTGGTCATGAAGGGCACGCTTTATGATATGCCAGTAGTAGTGGCATCCTTTGAGTTTTCGTTTATGGGCGGTTCCATGGCTTCGGTCGTCGGTGCACGGTTTGTGCGGGCTGTCGAGCAATCGCTGGAAGATAACTGTCCGCTGGTGTGTTTCTCTGCCAGTGGTGGTGCCCGTATGCAGGAAGCGCTGATGTCGCTGATGCAAATGGCGAAAACCAGCGCCGCGTTGGCCAAAATGCGTGAACGTGGACTGCCGTATATTTCAGTCCTGACTGATCCCACCATGGGGGGGGTGTCAGCTAGTCTGGCGATGCTCGGTGATCTGAACATTGCTGAACCGAAAGCATTGATTGGTTTTGCCGGGCCACGTGTTATTGAGCAGACGGTCCGTGAAAAGTTGCCACCAGGCTTTCAGCGCAGTGAATTTCTGTTGGAAAAAGGCGCGATTGATATGATTATTCGCCGTCCCGAGATGCGTTATAAACTGGCGACTCTCCTTGCCAAATTGACTAACCATCCCGAACCGGAGGACATTGCCGAACATCAGCAAGTTGTCACTACCGAATCTCAGGATGAAGCCTGATTAAAATGATGAACAGGATGCGCGAGCACTACTGTGTTTCTCCGTGTTCTGTGTCAATGAACCGTAAGTCAGTGAACGGGACTCATGGATAATCTTCAAATACCACAAGCCACGTCGCCTTTGGCTACGTGGCTTCATTATCTTGAGCATCTGCATGCCCAGCCCATTGAACTGGGACTGGAGCGTGTCAAACAGGTTGCCGAAAATCTCCAACTCTTACAGCCTGCCAGTGTCGTATTTACGGTCGCTGGAACCAATGGTAAAGGGACAACCTGCTGTACGTTGGAATCAATCCTGCTGGCCGCCGGGAAGCGGGTAGGGGTTTATAGCTCTCCTCATTTGTTGCGTTACACCGAGCGGGTCCGCATTCAAGGCAAAGAACTGCCTGAAGCGGTGCACTGCCAGGCTTTTGCGGATATCAACGCTGGCCGGGATAGTGTTTCTTTAACTTATTTTGAATTTGGTACGCTGGCGGCATTGCAACTCTTCAAACAGGCGCAACTGGATGTGGTCATCCTTGAAGTTGGCCTGGGAGGGCGCTTGGACGCAACCAATATTGTTGATGCTGATGTGTCCGTAGTGACCAGTATTGCACTTGATCACACCGATTGGTTGGGAAATGACCGGGAAAGTATTGGCCGGGAGAAAGCCGGTATCTTCCGTCGTGGCAAACCCGCCGTGGTAGGTGAGCCGGATATGCCGGCGTCGATCGGTGCTGTCGCGGAAGAAAAAGGGGCCGTACTGTATCGTCGCGGTAATGAGTGGCGTTTTGTCTCTCAACCAGCCAGTTGGTGTTGGGAAAACACGTCGCATCAGTTAACCGGGCTGCCGCTGCCGCATGTACCGCTGCCGAATGCCGCTACTGCACTGGCCGCGTTGTATTATTCTCCGTTAGACATAGATGAATCTGCAATTCGATATGGCCTGCAGCAGGCGACCTTGCCGGGACGTTTTCAGATTGTGAACGAAAAACCACTGCTGATTCTGGATGTGGCGCATAATCCTCATGCGGCCGCTTATTTGGCCAGCCGTCTGTCTGCATTACCGCGACGAGGTAAGATCCGCGCAGTAATGGGGATGCTGGCAGATAAGGATATTCCGGGCACGTTGGCTCATTTGGCGCCGCTGGTGGATGAGTGGTATTGCGCTCCGCTGGAGGGCCCGCGAGGTGCCAGTGCCGATGAATTGGCCCGGTATCTTGATGCTTGCCGGCAATATCCGGATGTAGTGTCTGCCTGGCGACAGGCTATGCAAGAGGCGCTCGAACAGGATATCGTTATCGTTTGTGGTTCTTTCCATACAGTAGCGCATGTTATGAACGCGCTTGACGGGAGCAGAATGCATGGCGAGTAAATTCCAGAATCGCCTGGTGGGAACTATTATCCTGGTTGCATTGGGTGTCATTGTCTTGCCTGGATTGCTGGACGGTAAGAAAAAACATTACGAAGATGAGTTCGCTGCTATTCCGCTGGTGCCCAAACCAGGCGATGCCGTGGAGGCAGAGTCTATGCCGTCAATTAATCAGTTATTGCCGACTCAGCCGCCGGAAGGTGCCGAAGCTGCGATGCAGGATAAGAATGACGGTTCGACCATGACGGCACCGACAGCGAAAGAAGATGATGGATCTACGAAGCGTGTTTCACACTCGGAAACGCAGTCTGTGCCGGTAGCTGTAGCACCGCCCGTTGTTGTGAAACCTGAACCCAAGCCGGAGATAAAACCAAAATCGGAAACCAAATCGAAAGAGGTGTTAAAACGGGCCGAAGGGAAGCCGGCGACATCAACGCAAGAGCAGACGGCGCCAGCAGGTCAGGCATTTGTCGTTCAACTGGGTGCTCTGAAAAATTCAGACAAAGTGAATGAGATTATCGCTAAATTGCGTCTTTCCGGTTATCGGGCCTATACCACGCCCTCTGTACCAGTAGCCGGACAGATTACGCGAATCTATGTAGGTCCGGATGTATCAAAAGAGAAACTGCAATCATCATTGCATGAACTGAAACAACTCAGTGGATTGAATGGTCAGATAAAAACGTACAGCGCACGTTAAAGTGGCAACGGAAGGAGGGAAATGACCTTACCTTTTGTCGGTTTTATTTTGCTGTATTGAATCAAATAATCGGTGTTTCTGTTGCCGGCGTACCGGATATTACAGCGGGTAATAAAATTTTCGGGCGGGTATCTCTATGGAGATTCGACGATTTTTTTATTTGTGTATTTATTGAATTAATGACAGGGAAATCCGCTACGCAAACGTTTTCTTTTTCTGTTAGAATGCGCCGCGAACAGGATGAGCGGTGCTGTCGATAGTTATTGTTCATTATTAGGATAGTTCATGGTTTGGGTTGATTACGTCATTATCGGTATTATCGGATTTTCGGCTCTGGTCAGTCTTGTCCGCGGGTTTATACGTGAAGCGTTGTCGTTGGTTACCTGGGGATGCGCGTTTTTCATCGCAAGCCATTATTATGTGTACCTTGCGGTGTATTTCACGCGGTTTAATGATGAATTGGTGCGTAACGGCATCGCCATTACCATTCTGTTTATTGCGACGTTGATTGTGGGTGCTATTGTCAACTATGTGATCGGTTCGCTGGTTGAACGTACCGGGCTGTCAGGCACTGATCGTGTTCTGGGGATCTGTTTTGGTGCCCTGCGTGGTGTGTTGATCGTCTCTGCTCTGCTGTTCTTTTTGGATACCTTTACTGGTTTTTCACAGAGTGCCGACTGGAAGCAGTCTCAGTTAATTCCGCGGTTCAGTTATATAATCAGGTGGTTTTTTGACTATCTGCAAAGCACGTCGAGTTTCTTGCCGCGGCACATTTAGCCACGGTAGCGCTGATGAGGAAAAGACAACATGTGCGGTATTGTCGGTATCGCCGGTTTTACACCGGTCAACCAGTCGATTTATGACGCATTAACGGTGTTACAGCATCGTGGGCAGGATGCCGCAGGCATCGTCACCATTGATGCTTTTAATTGTTTTCGCCTGCGTAAGGCTAACGGCCTGGTGAAAGATGTGTTTGAAGCACGGCACATGCAGCGATTACAGGGTAACATGGGGCTGGGTCATGTGCGTTACCCAACAGCCGGCAGCTCCAGTGCTTCTGAAGCCCAGCCTTTTTATGTCAATTCCCCTTTTGGTATCACACTGGCACACAACGGTAATCTGACCAATGCTCACGAACTGCGTAAACAGTTGTTCGAGCAAGGTCGCCGGCATGTGAATACCACTTCTGATTCTGAAATCCTGCTCAATATCTTTGCTAAAGAGCTGGACCGTTTTCAGCATTATCCGCTGGAGGCTGATAATATTTTTGCCGCTGTTGCATCAATGCAGCAGCAAATTCGCGGTGCCTATGCTTGTGTCAGCATGATTATCGGCCACGGTATGGTTGCATTCCGCGATCCGAACGGTATCCGCCCTCTGGTGATTGGTAAGCGTACACTGGAAGACGGACATAACGAATATATGGTTGCATCCGAGAGTGTGGCGTTAGATACGCTGGGCTTTGAATTTTTACGTGATGTTGCACCAGGCGAAGCGATTTACATTACGGAAAAAGGGCAACTGTTTACCCGGCAGTGTGCGGAGAATCCGAAGAGTAACCCTTGCCTGTTTGAATATGTCTATTTCGCACGTCCCGACTCGTTTATTGACAAGATTTCGGTTTATAGCGCCCGTGTACGCATGGGGCAGAAATTGGGTGAAAAGATTGCTCGTAATTGGGAAGACCTGGATATTGATGTGGTTATTCCGATTCCGGAAACGTCTTGCGATATCGCACTGGAAATCGCTCGCATTATCAACAGACCTTATCGTCAGGGATTTGTGAAAAACCGTTATGTTGGCCGCACGTTTATCATGCCTGGGCAGCAGACGCGTATAAAATCGGTGCGGCGTAAACTGAATGCCAACCGGGCTGAATTCCGTGATAAAAATGTATTGTTGGTGGATGACTCTATCGTGCGTGGTACTACGTCGCAACAGATAGTGGAAATGGCGCGTGAAGCGGGTGCTAAACGAGTTTATCTGGCCTCGGCGGCACCGGAAATCCGTTTCCCGAACGTCTACGGTATCGATATGCCCAGCGCGAATGAGCTGATTGCGCACGGCCGCGAAGTAGAAGAGATTCGGCAGATTATTGGTGCCGATGCCCTTATTTTCCAGGATCTTGACGATTTGATCGACGCGGTACGTGAAGATAATCCTGATATTGTCCAGTTTGAGTGTTCCGTATTTAATGGAATTTATGTGACCAAAGATGTGGATCAAGGTTATCTGGATTATCTGGAAGTGCTGCGCAACGATGATGCTCAGGCATTGCGTAGTCAGAGCGAAGTGGAAGACCTGGAAATGCATAACGAAGGGTAAAACCAAGGTTTGTGACACATCAAAAGGGGAGACGCTGATGCGGACTCCCCTTTATCATTGTTATTCTTGCCAATCGCTGGCTGATGCGGCAAAGTCAGCGCAGATCATTTTACCGTATCCAGATGTGGTATGTCAGAGGTCATCTTATGAAACGACTCATCATCGGTATTTCCGGTGCCAGTGGGGTAATTTACGGTATACGTTTATTGCAGGTTTTGCAGTCGGTGGATGGGATAGAAACCCATTTGATCATGAGTCAGGCGGCACGACAAACGCTGTCGCTGGAAACCGATTTGAATGTGAAGGATGTACAAGCGCTGGCAGATGTGGTGCATGATTCACGTGATATCGCCGCCAGTATTTCTTCTGGATCATTTAAGACTGCGGGCATGGTTATTTTACCTTGCTCGATCAAAACCCTTTCCGGAATTGCCCACAGTTATACGGATAGTTTGCTCACCCGTGCGGCGGATGTAATGTTGAAAGAGCGGCGTTCACTGGTGTTATGTGTGCGGGAAACGCCATTGCATTTAGGTCATTTACGCTTGCTGAATGCTGTTGCAGAGTTGGGGGCTATCATCATGCCACCTGTCCCAGCGTTTTATCATCGCCCACAAACTGTGCAAGATATCATCGATCAAACAGTCAACCGGGTTCTTGACCAGTTTGATATTAGGTTGTCACAAGATCTGTTTACTCGCTGGCAAGGTACGTAATCATTTATTTTATGGTGAAATTTATTGCCGGAAGCGCCTTTTCATGATTAACGGCTGAACATCGCTCATGTAACTATTTTGCCCTAGTTTACTACAGTGCACTATTATGATGCAGTAATGTGATCTAATTTGGTGCAATGTGATCTCTCTTCATGGTTTTTTCTCCGAAAATATGGCGAACAAAACGTAGGTGGAAAGCTGCCTAATTAATTGATTACATTGATTGATTAGTACAGTAGTGGTCATATTATTTCCCTTTGTTACTGGTATTTATTATGGCACGGAAAGTGCATTGCCATGCTGTAGCAAACACACACATAGTAAATACAATGGCATTATCGACTAAAAAAGCGTTTTGATTCAATGAATAGCTTCGGCGTTCAACCATTTATTGATAAGGGTAACTTTATGAAAAATCTGTTTAAACTTTTGCCTTTAGCGTTGGTATTCGCAACGAGCAGTGCCCTTGCGGAAGTACCAAAAGATATAAAAATCGGTACTGATCCAACGTATGCACCGTTTGAATCTAAAAACGCTAGCGGTGAACTGGTAGGATTTGACATCGATCTGGCGAAAGAGATGTGCAAGCGTATGGCGGTTAAATGTACCTTTGTCGAAAGTGACTTTGATGCGTTGATTCCGTCGCTGAAAGCGAAAAAAATTGATGCCATTATTTCCTCTCTGTCTATCACTGAAAAACGTCAGAAAGAGATCGCCTTTACCGATAAACTGTATGCCGCCAACGCTCGTCTGATTGCTAAAAAAGGCGCCAATATTCAGCCGACAGTGGAATCATTGCGTGGAAAACGAGTTGGTGTATTGCAAGCGTCAACCCAGGAAGCTTACGCCAATGCCAACTGGCAGCCGAAAGGGGTTAATGTTGTGGCTTACCAGAATCAGGACCTGATTTATTCTGACCTGATTGACGGTCGTATTGATGCCGCCTTCCAAGATGAAGTGGCAGGAAGCGAGGGTTTCCTCAAGCAGGATATAGGTAAAGACTATGCTTTTGCCGGTCCGGCAGTGAAAGATGACAAATTTTTTGGCGTGGGCACCGGTATGGGGCTGCGTAAAAATGAAACCGAGCTGAAAGCCGCGCTGAATAAAGCTTTTGAATCTATGCGTAAAGACGGTACTTACAGCAAATTGGCGAAAAAATATTTCGATTTTGACGTATACGGCGGTTAACCCTTCCGTGATTAACTTCTGCCTGCCCTGGCAGGCAGAAGATGGTTTTTACTGAACGGATATACGTGATGTTGTATGGTTATTCCGAATTAATACTGGAAGGCGCGTACATGACGCTGCAACTGGCGATATGCTCGTTGTTATTGGCGTTGGCGATTGGTTTAATCGGTGCGGGTGCCAAGTTATCTTCTAATCGGCTATTGTCGGTCTGTTTTTCTGGCTATACCACCTTGATTCGCGGCATCCCTGATCTGGTGCTGATGTTGCTCATTTTTTATGGACTGCAAATAATACTGAACAATCTGACTGATGCGATTGGTCTTTCACAGATCGATATTGATCCGTTATCAGCGGGGATTATCACGTTAGGGTTCATTTATGGCGCTTATTTTACCGAAACATTTCGTGGGGCGTATCTGGCGGTGCCACGCGGACAAATCGAGGCGGCAGTCGCTTTTGGTTTCTCTCCATCACAAGTGTTCAGACGCATCATGTTTCCCTCAATGATGCGTTTTGCTTTGCCGGGTATCGGCAATAACTGGCAGGTTATTTTGAAAGCAACTGCTCTGGTTTCTTTACTGGGGTTGAGCGATGTGATTAAGGCGACTCAATTGGCGGGTAAGAGTGCTCATCAACCTTTCTTTTTCGCCATTGTAGCGGGTGTGATGTATCTGATTTTTACTACCTTGTCTAACGGGGTGCTGTGGTGGCTGGAACGGCGTTATTCTGCAGGAGTCAGGAAAGTTAATTATGAGTGAGATCCTGCAACAATACTGGCGGCCTTTGTTATGGAGTGATGGCTATCACTTTACAGGTCTTGCCATGACACTATGGCTGCTGATTATTTCGGTCGTGATTGGTGGATTGATGGCGATTCCACTGGCTGTTGCCCGAGTTTCTCCCCGGCGTCGCTTTTCCCTGCCGGTGTGGTTATTTACCTATATTTTCCGGGGAACACCGCTCTATGTACAATTATTGATTTTTTATTCCGGTGTCTACAGTCTGGAAATAATCCGTGGCACGGATTTACTGAATGCTTTTTTTCGTAGTGGCTTGAATTGCGCCATTCTTTCGCTGTCACTTAATACGTGTGCCTATACTACCGAAATTTTTGCTGGTGCGATCCGTTCTGTTCCTCATGGTGAAGTTGAGGCAGCCAGAGCCTATGGATTTTCCCGTTTCAGGCAGTATAGCTGTATTATTTTGCCGAGTGCGCTGCGTATTGCACTCCCTGCTTATAGCAATGAAGTGATCTTGATGCTGCATTCTACTGCGCTGGCATTTACCGTTACTGTGCCGGATATCCTCAAGATCGCACGCGATATTAATGCGGCGACTTATAAGCCGTTTTATGCCTTTGGCATTGCCGCCGTCATGTATCTGTCGATTTCATTTGTGCTGATCTCCTTGTTCAGAAAGGCAGAGCAACGCTGGTTACGGCACCTCCATACCCGTTCATCTCATTAGATATGCAGGAATATAGCATGCAGAATAATAAGCTGATGGTGACGGAATTACGTAAACGTTATGGCCAACATGAAGTGCTTAAAGGTATTTCATTGCAGGCTAAAGCGGGGGACGTTATTTCAATTATCGGATCGTCTGGATCAGGTAAAAGCACCTTGCTACGTTGTATTAATTTTTTGGAAAAGCCGTATGAAGGTTCTATCCATGTGGGCGGTCAGGAAATTCACATGGTGCGGGACAAAGATGGTCAATTGAAAGTGTTTGATAAAAAACAGCTTCAGTTGTTGCGTACCCGGCTGACGATGGTGTTCCAGCACTTTAATCTGTGGAGCTTTATGACAGCTCGGGAGAACGTTATTGAAGCGCCGGTACAGGTGTTAGGGCTGAGTAAAGCTGAAGCCCGTGAGCGGGCGATATTTTATCTTGATAAAGTCGGTATAACCGGTGCGGCACAAGACAAATATCCGGCGGATCTCTCCGGTGGCCAACAGCAACGTGTATCAATTGCCCGAGCGTTAGCAATGGAACCGGAAGTATTGCTATTTGATGAGCCGACTTCCGCACTGGATCCTGAACTGGTAGGTGAAGTTCTGCGTATCATGCAACAACTGGCCGAGGAGGGAAAAACCATGGTGGTAGTTACTCATGAAATGGGATTTGCACGCCATGTTTCCAGCCACGTTATTTTCCTGCATCAGGGGGTTATTGAAGAACAAGGGCCACCAGAGCAAGTCTTTGGTAACCCACAGAGTCCACGTTTGCAACAGTTTCTATCTGGTGCACTGAAATAGCCTGAATATCCATTCAGGCTCAGACGGCTGACCGCGCTTTTCTTCCTCTATAAATATACTCCCGAGAAATCGGGAATATATTTATAATCAATGTATTAAATTACAAATAGCTCACGCGATTTTGTGGGCATGACAAGATTAAGATGTTTTTGTCATCAACCATAACCTAAACATTTGTTCAGGCCGGTATAGTGTTAAGCATCATGTCAGGTTGGTGCCGGTGTCAGCCCGCGTTTTTAATCAGATCATTCAACGCTTCTTCCAATTCAAAGAACCGGAAACCGAATCCTGCTTGTTCCAGACGATAGGGAATAGCGCGTTGTCCACCTAGCGCCAACGTTGCTGCTTCTCCCATTATGAGCTTCAACGCCCAACCAGGCATGCGCAAAAAGCCAGGGCGATCCAGCACATTTGCCAGCATGGCGGAGAATTTCTCATTACGGACTGGATAGGGGGAAACCATGTTGAATGGGCCACTCAGGATTGGATTATCCAGCAGGTAAAGAATGCCATTGACCATATCGTCGATATGTATCCATGGCAGATACTGTTTACCTGTGCCTATTGGCCCCCCCAAACCCAGACGAAATAACGGCAGCATCTTGGCCAGCGCCCCGCCTTCGGTGGAAAGCACTACGCCAGTACGTAGCAGACATACTCGTGTTTTATCGCTTTCAGCAGCCTGTGCCAGTGTTTCCCAATGAGAGCATAGTCGATAGGTAAACTCATCATGAGGTGTCTCGTCTTCTGTTACCAGCGCTTGTCCTTGGTCGCCGTAATATCCGACTGCGGAACCTGAAATAAACACTGCTGGTGGTATATCGCTGTTTTTGATCAGTTGCGCCAGTTGCTCGGTTATTTCCCAACGGCTGTGACATAACCGATCTTTCTGGATAGTTGTCCAGCGTTTATCAGCAATAGGCTCACCTGCCAGATTGATAACGCCGTTAAAACCATCAAGGGACGTTTGATTCCGCAACGTAGGCCAGTAATCCACTTGATTACCCAACAGACGACGGGCATGTTCAGGATTGCGAGTCAATACGGTAATGCTGTGGGAAAGTGACAGTAATCGCTGAATCAAATGACGACCGATAAGGCCGGTGCCACCGGTGATTAATAGCTGCATATATGGCCTCACTTAGTGCTTATCCCAATAGACTACGGTTGCCATGCTTGTGGTAGACAGTGCTGCGGTTCTTGGATACTGAGTGTATACATTGATTCTAAAATACACATCTGAATCATCTTCCGCGTGGCATACCAGAGAGCCAGCTATATCTTGTGATAGCTCATGGTCATAGAGACGGAATCGGCATAACGCAGAGCAAACAGTTTATCGACCTCGACTTCTGCATAAATCACCCATTCGTGCTCGCAGATAATATTAAGTATATCCTGCGTTAGTTTCTCCAGCAGTGAGAAACGGTTTCCCTCTACATGATGAATCACTTTTTTTGTGATGGTGCGATAATTCAAGGCATCGGTGATATTTTCGCTGTTTCGCGCCTTATCCGCCGGGTAATGGATCACAATGTTGATGACGATGTCCTGTTTATTATTGATTTCCTCTTCCTTGATACCAATAAAAGTGCGTAATCGCAGATTTTTTATACGAATAACAGCATTAGCATAATGTTGCGGCATGGTGGCTCCGATAGTATTACTGGCATGATCTTTTATTTACCATACCAGAATTTATCGTGGGTCAATGTACTGGAATAGTGGGAATTAATTACTGTTCTGCGAGCTTATAAGCACGTTGAGTGGCAGAGCGATCCCGGATGCGTTCGAACCAGTCTTTTATTGCCTGAAATTCTGACAAGGCAATATTCTGCCGTTCATGAGAAACGACCCAGGGATAAGTTGCCATATCAGCAATACTGTAGTTCTCACCGGCCAACCATGGCGTCTTCCGTAATTGCTTATTCAGTACGGTATAGAGACGATATGTTTCCTTTTGATAGCGCTCAATCGCATAAGGCACAGGCTGCGGCGCATAGTGGTTGAAATGATGATTTTGTCCCAGCATCGGCCCGAATCCGGCGACCTGCCAGAATAGCCATTGTAGAGTAGCAGTACGTTCCCGCAAGTTTGTGCTCAGGAACTTGCCCGTTTTTTCTGCCAGATAAAGCAAAATGGCACCTGACTCAAGCAGGTTTATTGGCTGTCCGTGATCTATGGGATCCAGATCAACGATCGCTGGAATTTTGTTATTAGGTGCGATGGACAGAAAATCCGGTTTGAATTGATCGCCAGCGCTGATATCGATGGGATAAAGCTAATAGGGAATCTGAGCCTCTTCCAGAAACAGTGTGACTTTATGGCCGTTTGGGGTAGGAGCGTAATACAGATTAATCATGAATGGTGCCTTCGTGTCATTTGATTCATCAAGACATAAGCATGACTGTAGTACAGAATCGTGTTTCATAGAAAACCGAATTAACTACTACCTTGATTCCAACAGCAATGACTATTGTTGCATCAATGGGAGGTGTTATTTTTTGATCGAATGCAGGCGCGCATTTATGGAGCAAAAAGTGCTGTGTTCTGGTGCGTTTGATTCAGAATGGCGCAGCATGACCGTGGTCGGATGAAGCAGATGATGGTTAACGTATAGCGGTGTTTCGATTTCACACTAATTTGGCAACTGGTACAACCTTTGCACTTCCCTGAACAATGATTGTTTCCAAGGGGAAAAGAGAATGCAACAGCATCCATTAGCGACAGGGTTGAAACGCACATTAGGTAGCTTCCATCTCTGGGGGATTGCCGTCGGGCTGGTGATATCTGGGGAGTATTTTGGCTGGAGTTATGGTTGGTCACAGGCAGGAACATTAGGTTTTCTGATTACAGCACTGGCTATTGCTGCTATGTACTGCGCATTTATTTTCAGCTTTACCGAGTTAACCACGTCTATTCCTCATGCCGGAGGGCCTTTTGCTTATGCTTATCGGGCCTTCGGTCCTACCGGCGGATTCCTCGCCGGGTTCGCAACCTTGATTGAGTTTGTTTTCGCGCCACCAGCGATTGCCATGGCCATCGGTGCTTATCTGAATGTGCAGTTTCCAGCGTTGGAGGCCAAATGGGTAGCCGTCAGTGCTTATCTTGTTTTTATGGGGTTGAATATTCTGGGGATCGGTATTGCGGCCACATTTGAACTGATAGTGACACTATTGGCGATTTTTGAGCTGTTGGTATTTATGGGGGTGGTCGCCCCTGGATTTGAATGGAGTCATTTTACTCATGGTGGATGGGCTGGAATGGATACCTTCAGCCCGGTGGCCGTTTCGGGTATTTTTGCTGCCATTCCCTTTGCTATCTGGTTTTTCCTGGCGATAGAGGGAGCGGCGATGGCGGCGGAGGAAGCGCACGATCCACAACGTACCATTCCACGTGCGTTTATTGGTGGTATTTTAACGCTGACGCTGCTGGCCATCGGGGTAATGTTGTTTGCCGGTGGTGTTGGCGACTGGAAACAGCTGTCTAACATCAATGACCCATTGCCGCAGGCGATGAAGTTGATGGTAGGAAACAGTAGCGGTTGGCTGCATATGCTGGTCTGGCTGGGGCTATTCGGGCTGATAGCGTCATTCCACGGTATTATTATGGGATATTCCCGTCAGATCTTTGCCTTAGCCCGAGCGGGTTATCTACCTAAAATGCTGGCTAATGTCCATCCGCGTTTTCGTACGCCGAACCGGGCCATTATTGCCGGTGGTATAGTGGGTATTGCTGCCATTTTTTCCGATTCTCTGGTGACGATTGGCGGGCAGCCGTTGACAGCCAACATTGTGACCATGTCAGTATTTGGCGCTATTGTGATGTACATTATTTCCATGGCATCGCTGTTCAAGCTGCGTCGCAGTGAGCCAAATCTGATCCGTCCATTCCATGCACCGTTGTTCCCATTCGTACCCGCCTTCGCACTGGTGATGGCCAGTATCTGCCTGATCGCGCTGGTTTATTATAATGTCTTACTGGCATTGATGTTTACCGCTATGATGCTGCTTGGCTATGGCTGGTTCCGATTAACCACGCAGGCTCGTGCGATGGCAGTGTTTGATCCGCATTTGACTGTGTCGAAGTGAGTGTCAGGAGACATATGTATCAGACGACGTTAGGACATCGCCGTTATATCTTCAGGGATTTGCGGGAATTAATGGCCAAGGCCTCGCCTTTTCGTTCCGGTGATGCATTGGCTGGTATTGCTACACAAAGTGCGGAAGAGCGCATGGCCGCACGCATTGCACTGGCGGATGTTCCTCTGTGCGCATTTTTACAGCAGGTATTGATTCCTTATGAGGAAGACGACGTTACCCGGTTGATCATTGACAGCCACGATAGTGTGGCGTTCGCACTGATCTCTCACTTGACAGTAGGCGAATTTCGCAACTGGTTGCTTAGTGAACAAACTGACAGTGCGATGCTTGCTAAAGCAGCCCCAGGCATCACGCCAGAAATGGCGGCAGCGGTCAGTAAAATCATGCGTAATCAGGATTTAATTCTGGTAGCCAAGAAATGTCGAGTGGTTACCTGTTTTCGTAATACCATCGGCTTGCCGGGACATCTCAGTGTACGGCTACAACCGAATCACCCTACGGATGATCTGAAAGGTATCGCTGCCAGTATGTTGGATGGGCTGCTATATGGCTGTGGTGATGCTGTCGTGGGGATCAATCCCGCCAGTGATAGTTTGCCGCTGTTGGAGAAGCTCAACTACATGCTGGATGATGTGATCAGCCATTTCGGTATTCCCACCCAGTCTTGTGTATTGACCCATGTTACCAACACACTACGGTTGATTGAACGTGGGGTTCCGGTGGATCTGGTGTTTCAGTCGATAGCCGGAACGCAAGCAACCAATGCCAGTTTTGGCTTTAATCTGGCAATGTTGGAAGAGGCACATCAAGCGGCATTGAGCCTGAATCGTGGCACGCTGGGCAACAACGTGATGTATTTTGAAACGGGTCAGGGGAGTTGCCTGTCTGCCAATGCGCATCATGGTGTTGATCAGCAAACCTGTGAGGCCCGGGCATATGCAGTGGCTCGCCACTTTTCACCGCTGCTGGTGAATACCGTGGTAGGGTTTATTGGCCCTGAATACCTTTATGATGGTAAACAGATTATCCGCGCCGGTCTGGAGGATCATTTCTGTGGCAAATTGCTGGGTGTGCCATTGGGCTGCGATGTTTGTTATACCAACCATGCCGAAGCCGATCAGGATGATATGGACACCTTGCTGACTCTGCTGGCGACGGCTGGTCTTACTTTCCTTATCGGCGTACCCGGTGCGGACGATATCATGCTCAATTATCAGAGCACGTCTTTTCATGATGCCCTTTATATCCGTGAATTACTGGGACTGAAACATGCCCCGGAATTTGGCGACTGGCTGACACAAATGCAGATTATTGATGCGCAAGGCCGATTGCAAGATGCGAGTCACCGACATCCATTATTGCAGCATCGACCCTATCTTGAGGGGGAGGAATGAAACCGGTAGTTCATCCCAATCCATGGCAGGAATTACGAGAATACACCGCCGCGCGTATCGCCTTGGGACGTACCGGTGCCAGTATGCCAACCGATGAACTACTGAAATTCGGTCTGGCTCATGCGCGAGCGAGAGATGCAGTACATCAGCCTTTTGACAGTGAAATGCTAGCAAATTCACTGCACGAGGAAGGATTGAAAACATTGACGGTACACAGCGCGGCAGAGAGTCGTGAACAGTATTTGTGTCGCCCAGATCTTGGGCGCCGTTTGTCGTCGGATAGTCGTGAGCTATTACTCGCGGTTGCCGATCAACCGGCCGATCTGTTACTGGTGGTGGGTGATGGTCTGTCTTCCAAGGCGGTTCATCGTCAGGCATTGCCGCTGATTCAGGCTGTGTTGCCCTATGTTGCACAACTGGAATTGACGTTGGCGCCGATTGTATTGGCACATCAGGCCAGGGTGGCGTTAGGTGATGATATTGGTGAATGTTTGCAGGCGAGGATGGTAGCAATACTGATTGGAGAACGGCCCGGTCTGTCATCGCCGGACAGTTTGAGTATTTATATGACCTGGGATCCAAATACCTGCCGTCTGGAATCGGAGCGCAATTGCATTTCCAATATCCGTCCAGAGGGGTTGAATTACCCTCAGGCGGCCTACAAACTGGCCTGGTTGCTGGAACACGCTTTTCAACGTCGCTTATCCGGCGTACAACTGAAAGATGAAAGTGATAACCCGGTAATGCAGGGAATTATTCGACCATTGACGTCTTTGCCGACAGCAAATGACGCATGAGGATTTTGCAATCACGACGGACAAATGTTTTGGTAAACTTCTCTTGGTCTGATCTTTTTCCAAGACACTTCGGGAATTAACCATGAAACTGATGTTTGCATCTGATCTGCACGGCTCGCTTACGGCGACGGAAACAGTATTGACGCATTTTGAACGCAGTGGTGCGCAATGGCTGGTTTTACTTGGCGATTTTCTTAATCATGGCCCGCGTAATCCGCTACCAGAAAACTACCTGCCAGCAGAGGTGGCAGTCAAACTGAATGAGTATGCTCCCCGGATTATTGCGGTGCGAGGAAACTGTGATAGCGAAGTGGATCAGATGTTGCTGCAATTTCCGATGATGACACCCTGGCAACAGGTATTGCTGCCGCAATGTCGGTTATTTCTCACCCACGGACATCTTTACCACCCCGATCATCGGCCTCCATTACAGGCCGATGATGTTCTGGTCTATGGGCATACACATATCCCAGTGGCTGAACGGCGTGATGATATTTACTGCTTTAATCCGGGTTCAGTCAGCCTGCCGAAAGGGGGATATCCCGCCAGTTACGGACTGTTGATGCAGAATAGATTGCAGGTTGTGTCACTGGCTGGGGGAGAAGTTATTGCGCAGGTAATCATTACACACTAATTTAGTTCTACTCTCATGCTACATCTATTATTCAAACAAATGGACGCGATAACGCGTCGCTACTAAAAGGTTTCAGAGGATGGCGGAACAAACTCAGATGGCAGGTACCGAGTGGGTGGATATCGTTGATGAAAACAATGAAGTAATCGCTCAGTCAAGCCGTCAGCAGATGCGTGCGCAGTGCCTGAGGCATCGCGCTACCTATATCGTTGTACATGACGGCATGGGGAAAGTCCTGATCCAACGTCGAACCGAAATCAAGGATTTTTACCCCGGCTGGCTGGATGCAACGGCTGGGGGGGTCGTACAAAGTGGTGAAAACATGTTGGAATCAGCTCGTCGAGAAGCAGAGGAAGAGCTAGGTATTGCTGGAGTCCCCTTTGCCGAGCACGGCTTGTTCTACTATGAAAGCGACGACTGCCGTGTATGGGGGGCGTTGTTCAGCTGCGTAACTCATGGTCCATTTGCGCTGCAAGAAGAGGAAATTGACGAAGTAAGTTGGCTGACACCAGAAGAGATAACGTCGCGCTGCGATGAATTTACGCCGGATTCACTCAAGGCATTATCACTGTGGCTAACTCGTAATAACGCCAACGAGTATGGAAAAATTCTGCCGCGGCCGGCACGTACACTGGTTGATGACCTTCCTGGGCCTGAAGATCGCAGTGCGCTGGAAGAGGAAAAATAGTACCACTTAATATTTTTTCTAGATGGGATAGAAGAGGAACCGGCCTTGTCTTATCCCGTCAGGTGGAACACCAATAAAAAACGCCAGCTTTCGCTGGCGTTTTGGCAGATCAAACTGACTAATTGATTAGATCTGAGTCGCCTGAATAGCAGTCAGCGCCACGGTGTACACGATATCGTCTACTAATGCACCACGGGACAGATCGTTAACCGGCTTGCGCATACCCTGTAGCATCGGCCCAATGGAGATCAGGTCTGCTGAACGTTGTACCGCTTTGTAAGTTGTGTTACCGGTGTTCAGGTCAGGGAAGATGAACACAGTAGCTTTACCGGCAACCGGTGAGTTTGGTGCTTTGGATTTTGCAACATCAGCCATAATGGCGGCGTCGTATTGCAGAGGGCCATCAATAATCAAATCCGGACGTCTTTGCTGGGCGATATGGGTGGCTTCGCGTACTTTTTCCACGTCGCTACCCGCACCTGAATCACCAGTGGAATAGGAAATCATCGCAACACGAGGTTCTATACCAAATGCAGTAGCAGAATCAGCCGACTGAATGGCAATCTCAGCCAATTGTTCCGCTGTCGGATCCGGATTGATGGCACAGTCACCATACACCAGAACTTGTTCCGGCAGTAGCATGAAGAATACAGAGGAAACCAGTGAACTGTTTGGTGCGGTTTTGATTAACTGTAATGGCGGACGGATGGTATTGGCTGTGGTGTGAACCGCACCGGAAACCAGACCGTCAACTTCATTCTGTTCCAGCATCAGAGTACCGAGTACCACGTTGTCTTCCAGTTGTTCACGGGCAACGACTTCAGTCATGCCTTTGTTCTTGCGCAGCTCAACCAGACGGGCTACATAGCGCTCACGAACGGCGACAGGATCGACGATCTCAATACCTTTACCCAGTTTCACACCTTGAGCGGCGGCAACACGCTGGATTTCATCTGGATTACCCAACAATATACAGTGTGCGATACCTCGTTCGGCACAGATAGAGGCGGCCTTAACGGTACGGGGCTCAGTACCTTCAGGAAGCACGATACGTTTGCCAGCTTTACGCGCCTGTTCCGTCAATTGGTAACGGAAAGCCGGAGGAGACAAACGACGTGAACGTTCAGAAGCGGCAGACAGAGAGTCTATCCATTGGCTATCAATGTGACGGGCAACGTATTCCTGGACTTTTTCTACACGTTCATGGTCGTCGATCGGCAGTTCCAGGTTGAAGCTTTGCAGACTCAAAGAGGTCTGCCAGGTGTTGGTGTTAACCATAAATACCGGCAGGCCGGTCTGGAAGGCACGTTCACACAGCTTGCTGATGCTCGGATCCATTTCGTAGCCGCCAGTCAGCAACAGTGCTCCGATTTCGATACCGTTCATCGCTGCCAGACAGGCCGACACCAGTACATCGGGACGGTCCGCTGAAGTTACCAGCAATGAGCCGGGACGGAAATGTTCCAGCATATGAGAAATACTGCGGGCGCAAAAGGTGACGGACTTAACGCGGCGAGTCTGAATATCGCCTTCGTTGATGATCTTGGCATTCAGATGATTCGCCATATCGATCGCACGAGTAGCGATCAGATCGAAACTCCAGGGAATGCAACCCAATACTGGTAGCGGGCTGTTGGCAAACAGCAGTTTGGGATCAATGTTGGCAACGCTGGCCTTGGTTGAATCATCAAAAATTTCAGACAGGTCAGGACGGGTGCGACCTTGTTCATCCACCGGCGCATTTAGTTTATTAATGATGACACCAGTGATGTTTTTATTCTTACTACCACCAAAACTAGAGCGTGCCAGTTCGATGCGTTCTTTCAATTGGGTCGGTGAATCGTTGCCCAGCGCCAGAACGAACACGATTTCTGCATTCAGGGTTTTGGCGATTTCATAGTTTAGCGCATTGGCAAACTGATGTTTGCGGGTAGGCACCAGACCTTCAACCAGCACAACTTCAGCGTCTTTCGTATTGTCGTGATAGCGGGCAATAATCTCTTCCATCAATGCGTCCTGCTGATTAGTGCTCAGCAGTGATTCGACGTGGCTTATCTGTAGCGGTTCAGCGGCATTGATGGCGGAAGTTGCACGAATAATAGCGGTGGTCTGGTCCGGTGCATTGTCACCGGCACGGGGTTGGGCGATCGGCTTGAATACGCTCAGGCGAACACCTTTCTGTTCCATTGAGCGGATGACACCCAGGCTGACACTGGTCAGACCCACACTGGTGCCAGTAGGAATCAACATAATTGTACGGGACACGACTTAACCTCTTTACGGTTGCTCGTTGTTCAAAAACAACTCCGTCAGCCTGAGCTGACGGAGTTGGGATACTTTATTTATGCGGTCAGACGGAGAGCATCTTGAGCGATAACCAGCTCTTCATTGGTAGGGATTACCAGAGCTGGTCGGCTGCTGTCTTTGGCAATATTGCCACTGTTACCAAAGCGGGCGGCAAGATTACGTTCGTGGTCGATTTCAAAGCCCAAAATACCCAGTTTGTTCAGTGTCAATTCACGGACCATGGCCGCGTTTTCACCAATACCACCGGTGAAGACAACTGCATCAAGCCGGCCTTCCATCAGCGCACTGTATGCCCCGATGTATTTAGCCAGACGATGGCAGTAAACGTTCATGGCGCGTTTGGCATTCTCTTTGGTGGTGTAGTTGTCTTCTACATAACGGCAGTCGCTAGTGACTTCTGTCAGACCCAGCAGACCTGATTCTTTGGTCAGCATTTTATTGATATCAGCAACGCTCATGCCCAGAGAGTCATACAGATGGAAAACCACGGCCGGATCGATATCACCGCTGCGGGTACCCATAACCAGACCTTCCAATGGAGTCAAACCCATGGAGGTATCTACACACTTGCCGTTGAGGATGGCGGAAACTGAACCACCGTTACCCAGATGGCAGGTAATGACGTTCAATTCATCAACAGGTTTGTTAAGTACTTTAGCCGCTTCCTGCGTCACATAGAAATGGCTGGTGCCGTGAGCGCCATAACGACGAATATGATGTTCTGTATATAATTTGTACGGCAGGGCATACAGATAAGCTTCTTCCGGCATGGTCTGATGGAATGCAGTGTCAAAAACAACAACATTCTTGTCAACCAGTTTCGGGAAGGATTTCAACGCTTCGTCGATACCAATCAGATGCGCCGGATTATGAAGGGGTGCAAATGGGATGGCATCTTTGATACCCTGCAAAACGTCAGCATTGATAATAGCAGAATGAGTGAATTTCTCACCGCCATGCACGATACGGTGACCAATCGCAACCAGTTGAGCAGAAAGCTCCGGTTTCTGGACGAGAATGGTGTTAACGATGAAGCTCAGTGCTTCACTATGAGCAGCTCCTGCACCCAGCGCTGCTTCCTGTTTACCACCATCCATTTTCCATTTGATTCGTGCTTCAGGAAGATGGAAACATTCGGCTAGGCCAGACAGGTACTCGTCCCCGTTAACTGCATCAATGATGGCGAACTTCAGGGATGAACTACCACAGTTAAGAACCAGTACTAACTTACTCGACATGGAAGTACCTACTTGTTATACATGGTTAAAAAATGTCATATAGCACTCAGCATAGCGTACAAGGCGGTTGACATTTATGATTAACATCATGGCTTGGTAGAATTTACCAGTCATGACATGAAAAGTGCCGTTGCTTAGGTATCTTCTGACGCACGGAACGCCGATGAATGGCTGGCATCAACACTCTAAAACTTTCGATTGTTGAATGAGAACCGACTACTGCATATTTAGTATGGAGTAAAGAACGTGCCTTTACTCGGCGTATAGTCATACTACGTTAGTATATCAGGGCCAATTAAGGCCGAATTAGAATACCGATAGCGAACATCAAACACAAAATATATTTTAAGGTTGTCAATTGAAGTTGGTTATTTATACAAAAATTTTATTTTTTATATGTGAAGTTGAGGTTTGACAATGACGACAAAACCCACCGGTAAAATTGGCTGGTTACAGTTATTCCAGCGAGGCCAGCATTACATGAAAACCTGGCCGGCAGATAAGCGCCTAGGCCCTCTGTTCCCGGAAAATCGTGTCGTTCGCGTCACTCGTCATGGTATTCGTTTTATGCCACCACTGGCAGTATTTACGCTGACATGGCAAATCGCTCTTGGTGGTCAGATAGGACCATCTGTTGCCACAGCGCTATTTGCTTTGAGTCTACCCCTACAAGGACTATGGTGGTTGGGACGCCGTTCTATTACACCACTCCCACCTTCTTTATTGCATTGGTTTCATGAAATTCGTAGTAAATTATTGGAATCAGGCATATCGCTGGCTCCGCTAGAGGATAAACCTACCTATCAAATGCTGGCCGATGTGCTGAAAAGAGCCTTTAAACAGTTGGATAAAACGTTTTTTGACGACCTTTGATCTGGACCGGGTTTTTGCTCTGGATATTGGAATATTTTTCCATCCAATTCTGCTTTAAATCAATAAACCGGATGCTATTGCTACCGTGGCAACATCCAGTATACGATTCTGCCGTCAATGTAATTTAGGCCGGAATGTGATTCAGGAGAGCACCATGGAAATGACAAATGCCCAGAGATTAATCCTTTCAAATCAATATAAAATGATGACAATGTTGGATCCGGATAACGCTGAGCGGTATCGCCGATTACAAACGATCATTGAACGTGGTTATGGTTTGCAGATGCGGGAATTGGATCGTGAATTTGGCGATCTAAGTGAAGAGGTTTGCCGCACGATTATTAATATTATGGAAATGCACCATGCTTTGCAGGTGTCCTGGGCGAACCTGAAAGAAAAATCGGATCTGGATGAGCGTCGTCTGACCTTCCTCGGTTTTGATGCAGCTACAGAAGCTCGTTATCTGGGGTTCGTGCGTTTTATGGTACATGTGGAAGGGCGCTACCCGCATTTCGACTCAGGAACGCATGGATTTAACTCGCAGACCAAAATGTGGGATAAATACAACCGCATGCTGGCAGTGTGGCAATCCTGTCCTCGTCAATATCATTTGAGCGCAGTGGAAATCGCTCAGATTATCAATGCCTGAACATTAAAGGGGATTTCTGTGGAGTGTAAAGGTTTTCTGTTTGATCTGGATGGTACGTTGGTTGATTCATTACCCGCAGTGGAACGCGCCTGGAGTAATTGGGCAAGGGATCATGACATAGAACCACAAGAAGTTCTTGATTTTATCCACGGTAAACAGGCAATTACATCATTGCGTCATTTTCTTGCCGGGAAAAGTGAGGCGGAAATTCAGTATGAGTTTGTCGCGCTGGAAAAAGTGGAGGCGGCGGATACCAACGGAGTGACAGCGATGCCGGGCGCCATGGCATTGCTGGAACGACTGGATGCACTGAATATCCCCTGGGCGATTGTCACTTCAGGCACGATACCGATTGCCCATGCCCGTCACCGTGCGGCAGGATTACCACAGCCAGCGGTTTTTATTACTGCCGAGCAGGTGGCAAAGGGTAAACCAAACCCTGATGCCTATCTGCTAGGTGCGGAGAAACTGGGATTCCTACCTGCTGACTGTGTAGTGGTAGAAGATGCGCCAGCTGGTGTACTGTCTGGTCTGTCTGCCGGATGTCAAGTGGTTGCTGTCAACACCCCGGCCGATACACCTAAGCTGGAACAGGTCAGTCTGATATTACATTCTCTATCATCACTGCGTGTTGAGCCCACAGCCGATGGTGTGAGTGTCATCACATTTCCCTGAGTACAACAAAGTGTAATGAAATATGATCAAAACCCTGCTTTGACAGGGTTTTTTTATGCCATGCTGAACCTATTCCATAAAAATTGTCCGCATCAAGGTGGAGTATGCTGAATAGCGAACTTCTCTGGGTTTTATCCCTTTTGTTTATCACCATTGTGCTTTTTGCCACCAACAAACTACGTATGGATGTAGTGGCGTTATTGGTGATTATTACTTTTGTGCTGAGTGGCACGTTAACGTTGCAGGATGCATTAGTTGGTTTCAGCGATCCGAACGTGATTCTCATTGCTGCCTTGTTTGTCGTCGGTGAAGGACTGGTCCGTACCGGGATAGCCTACCAGGTCGGAGATTGGCTGATGCATGTTGCTGGCCACAGTGAAATACGCATGCTGGTTTTACTGATGTTTACCGTTACCTGCCTGGGCGCGGTAATGAGCTCCACAGGCGTCGTGGCGATTTTTATCCCCGTAGTTTTAAACGTTTCGACGCGGATGAAAATCGCACCAGCACGGTTGATGATGCCGCTGAGTTTTGCCGGTCTGATCAGCGGTATGATGACGTTGGTGGCAACACCGCCGAACATGGTCGTCAGCAGTGAACTGATGCGTAATGGTATGGAAGGATTTCGTTTTTTCAGTGTTACGCCAATTGGTGTTGTCGTGTTGCTGATGGGGATTGTTTACATGTCCGTTGCCCGGTATTGGTTGGGTAATACTGAAAGTGATACCCATAAAAAAATATGGAAAAGAAAGACCTTCCGGGATTTGATCCGTGATTACAAACTGACGGGCAGAGCCCGACGCTTAGCGATTAGGCCCGGTTCATCGTTTATTGGTCAGCGTCTGGATGACCTACAATTACGCCAGCGTTATGGGGCGAATGTGGTAGGAATCGAACGTTGGTGGAAATTCAGACGAGTAATGGTCAGTGTGGCTGGCAACACGGAACTGAACCTTAATGATGTTTTACTGATTGATATGTCGGCTTCTGACATAGATTTACGGGAATTTTGTATCTCTCAGCGCCTCGAACCGATGGTGTTGCGTGGGGAATATTTCTCTGCACAGGCGCGTGATGTCGGGATGGCCGAAGTATCACTTCTTCCTGATTCAGAACTGGTGGGTAAAACCTTGCATGAAGTGGCATTCCGCAGCCGCTATGGTTTGACTGTAGTCGGGATCCGTCGTAATGGGGAGGTCATGGAAGGCGTGCTGGCAGATGAACCCTTAAAATTGGGGGATATCCTGCTAGTGATCGGTGACTGGAAAAACATCCGTCAATTACATCAGCAAAAGTACGATTTTATCGTGCTTAATCTTCCTGCCGAGGTCGATGACGTGGCCCCAGCGGCCAGCCAGGCACCGCACGCGTTATTCTGTCTGGCATTGATGATTGCCATGATGCTGACTGATGAAATCCCGAATGCAGTGGCAGCATTAATTGCCTGTTTATTGATGGGACAGTTTCGCTGTATTGACATGGAAAGTGCTTACCGAGCGGTGCACTGGCCGAGCTTGATTCTTATCGTCGGCATGATGCCATTCGCGCTGGCATTACAGCAAACCGGTGGCGTAGCGTTGATTGTTCAGGGATTGATGGATGTCGCGGGGGATTCAGGGCCGCAAGTGATGCTGGCATGTCTATTTTTTCTGTGCTCCGTGACGGGATTGTTTATTTCCAATACCGCAACGGCCGTATTAATGGCTCCGATAGCGATAGCCGCTGCTGGGCAAATGCATGTTTCTCCTTATCCCTTTGCCATGATTATTGCGATTGCGGCCTCAGCGGCTTTCATGACACCGGTATCATCGCCAGTGAACACGCTGGTATTGGCGCCTGGCGGTTATCGATTCGGGGATTTTGTGCGCATCGGCGTTCCTTTTACGCTGTTAGTGATGATTGTCAGCGTGATAATAGTGCCCTGGATCTATCCTTTTTAGCTGACGTCGCCTAGAGCGGTGAGTCCTGGCTGATTTCATCCAGTGACAAACTGAAACTGGGAATGAATATCGTCACAAAATAATCCATCTCGGGACTTTGACGCTGTTGAAGCGTCTTTTCCAGACGCGCTTTCGCCATCAGGAATTCATTATTTCCAGCAGAAAGCTCTTCCAGACATTTCAGGTAAGCGCACAACGTATCCGCCTGCTTGACGATAGCGTGCTCATCTTCACTGGTAAATTTATCATCCAGCAACATGCTGTAATCTTGCTGTAGTTCTGCGGGTAGCATTTCGATTAACTTTTGCTGGGCGATTTTCTCTATTTTTTTATATTCGTGGGCAATCTGTGCGTTGTAATACTTGATCGGCGTAGGCATGTCACCAGTGAGAACTTCACTGGCATCATGATACATCGCCAGCAAGGCAATCCTTTCTGCATTGAGATTACCATTGAATTTACGGTTTTTGATGATGGCCAGCGCGTGGGCGACAAACGCTACTTGCAGACTATGCTCTGAAACGTTTTCCATCCGTACATTACGCATCAAAGGCCAGCGGACAATCAGTTTCAGGCGGGATAAGTGAGCGAAAAAGTGACTCTGAACCATAAACAATCTCTCAGATAACAACAGGGAGGACTTCTATTGTGAGCGTCTGATGGTGAATAAGCAAATCAGTCACTGAACGCCGAAGTGTCATAAAAGCAAGCCTCGGGGTCAGGTCCGAGCTTGCTTCAAGGCATTAGATACTTTCTGATTTATTGGCTAAAAAATTACTGATGGTAGCCTTCCAGGAAGCGCCCTAGTTTACGTATCGCCATATCCAGTTCATCAATTCGCGGCAATGTGACAATGCGAACATGATCCGGTTCTGGCCAGTTGAAGGCCGTGCCTTGCACTAACAACACTTTTTCTTGCAGGAGCAAATCGAGAACCAGCTTTTGATCGTCGTGGATGTTAAAGCGTTTGGCATCAATGCGCGGGAACATGTACAAAGCGCCATCGGGTTTTACGCAAGAGACGCCAGGAATCTGGTTGATAAGTTCCCAGGCTCGGTTGCGTTGCTCATATAGTCGGCCTCCGGGATGAATAAATTCGCTGATACTTTGGTAGCCACCCAGTGCTGTCTGAATGGCATGTTGCATTGGCACATTGGCACACAAACGCATTGAGGCCAGCATTTCCAATCCTTCAATATATCCCTGGGCGTGTTTTTTCGGGCCATTAAGCACCATCCATCCCTGGCGGAATCCTGCAACACGATAGGTTTTGGATAACCCATTGAAGGTAACCGTCAATAAATCCGGAGCCAGCGTGGCGATCGAGTGATGTTGAGCATCATCATAAAGAATCTTGTCATAAATCTCGTCCGCAAAAATAATCAAATTATGCTGGCGGGCGATGTCTACAATTTCCAACAGTAGCGCTTTGCTATATACGGCTCCTGTCGGATTGTTGGGATTAATAATAACTATGCCGCGGGTATGGGGGGTGATCTTGTTGCGGATATCATCCAGGTCAGGGAACCATCCTGCTTCTTCATCGCATCTATAGTGAACCGCATTGCCACTCGATAACGAAACTGCTGCCGTCCACAGTGGATAGTCTGGTGCGGGCACCAGCATTTCATCACCCGTATTTAATAATGCTTGCATTGATTGAACAATTAACTCAGACACGCCATTGCCGATGTAGACATCTTCAACGGTCATATCACGCATATCACGAGCTTGGTAATGTTGCACAATCGCTTTGCGTGCCGAGTAGAGCCCTTTTGAGTCACAGTAGCCTTGGGCTGTCGGTAAATTACGGATAACATCAACCAAAATTTCATCAGGCGCATCAAAGCCAAAGGGAGCCGGGTTTCCGATATTGAGCTTAAGTACCTTGTTTCCTTCTTCTTCCAGTCGTTTTGCTTCTTTTAGTACCGGACCACGAATGTCATAACAAACATTTTCCAGCTTTTGGGATTTTTCTATCGGGGACATATACCAAGCCTTTTGCAGAGAACGCTTATTTTTCAGGAGGAGTAGCATAAGCGGCCTAATGTACTCCTCCTGTAGATACTTTTGAAGAATGATTCTTGGTTATGGCCGACATGGACAAAGTAATTATCTGTGTGGTTAAAAGTACCGCTATAGATACTAAATTAGGTTTTTATCGCTATAAAAAGTCTTTTTTATTCATCATTAATTATAAAACAATGTATTAAAATAGAGATTTATTCGATCCTGACGTTGAGGGTCGCACCACTTTTCGGTTATGTGAATAATCTGTGCTAATCACTCAAAAAAGAGTATTTCAAAAGTAAAACAGTGCCCCTATAAGCTAAAAAAGAGGCTGTAACCGGTATCAGTAAATAGAAAATTGAACTTTTATAGTTTTTTGCGCTCGTTTATTTCTGTTGAAAGCAGCCATGTGGATGAAATGTTTTTTTAGTGAAAAATTCATATGGCTAATGCTAAACGTGTAAATTTGTTATGGACCAGGTAATAGGAAAGGATCTTCTCTCCAATAGTGAAGACAAATCAGCTGATGAATAATAGTATCTGTTCAAATTTTATTTCCCTCGAAACTATTTCATACGGGCTAAATTTGGATGAATGCAGAGTATTGAGTGGAATTTATGGAAATGAAAAACCTATGCCTGTCTGTTAGTTTGATGATGAAATCGGATATCGGTTTGCATTAAAAAACTGTTTTAGAACGTCTGATTGACCTGCATTCAGTTGGTGTTTATTAATGTATTACGTTGAAATATTAGTGAAAATATCTGATTGTGCTGAAAAAAAGATATTTCGTAACTGAGTGTCATTAATCTGTCCAATTGATTTTGCCAGAGATTTTATGGGTTAATATGAAATGAAGTTTCAATTCATGCAATGATTGGCTCATGCATTAATCATGAAAAATGCTATCTATTTCTTTTGCTTCTAAGCGATTATCGATTTCGGGATGCGCAAAATATGTGTAAAAAGGTAAAAATAAGAAATGCTTGTATATTAATAAGGTAGGAAAACAGTAAACGAATGCGCAGTCAAAATCTTATATCATGCCCCTTCACTTTTTTATGACAGAAGTGTGGTCTGGCATTCTGAAAGCTTTTATTTTATGATCTAAAACAAATAAAAAAGGTTCTTTTTTCAGGATTAATAGCATAATAAGATAATCAATAAGGAGGTCGAGAGTAAAAAGGCGATTATGGTAACGAAGTATAAGTATTTTTTTGCCCTGATCGTTCGTCTGCGATATTGTCTTTCATTGTGTCGGACCTTTCCGATGCAGCGTATCAACACCAGGTATGTTTTGTTAAAAATTAAAATAGATAAGTGAAGAACCGTATGACAAATGCAAATCGCCCAGTACTTAATCTGGATCTAGATCTGTTGAGAACGTTTGTCGCTGTTGCAGATTTGAATACCTTTGCGGCAGCTGCCGTTGCGGTGTGCAGAACGCAATCGGCGGTCAGTCAACAAATGCAACGACTAGAGCAACTCATTGGCAAAGAACTCTTTGCTCGCCATGGGAGAAATAAACTACTTACAGAACATGGTATCCAGTTTTTGAATTACGCCAGAAAAATTCTGCAGTTTAACGATGAAGCCTGTGCATCTCTTATGTACAGCGATATTCAGGGCGTGCTGACTATCGGGGCCTCGGATGATACAGCGGATACTATTCTGCCTTTTATTTTGCAGCGTGTGACAACCGTGTTTCCCAAATTATCTGTTGAGGTAAGCATTAAACGCGGCACGGAAATGATGGATATGTTACAGGAAGGAAAAATTGACCTGATCATAACTACGGTCAACAATACTGATTTGCCACATGTCCTGTTAAGAACTTCACCAACTTTATGGTATTGCGCTGCTGATTATCAGTTTCAGCCAGGTGAGACGGTGTCGTTGGTTTTACTTGATGAGCCGAGCCCATTCCGTTCACTGGCATTAGAGCAACTTACGGCAGCGGGCATTCCTTGGAAAATATCCTATGTTGCCTCTACGTTATCTGCTGTCCGTGCTGCGGTAAAAGCAGGTTTGGGCATCACTGTTCGTTCGGTCGAAATGATGAGCCCGGAATTGCGTGTACTTGGTGAAGAAGAAGGATTGCCAAGATTGCCTGATACTCGCTATTACCTATGTAAAAACCCACAGCATGAAAACGAGTTGAGTACCGCGCTTTTTAATGCTATTGAGTCTGGTACACGCTCTCATCTTCTTCCTGTCGGGATGTTACCGAATAATGATGTACGGGAACCACCTTTAGAGTAACGGTTGAAGGAGTGACTTGATAGGGAGGGTCGTGTTACCCCGATATGGAAAACATCGTTAATACGGATGGTGTGGTTTACTCTGTCACCATCCGTCTTTTATCTGGTGGTCTCAGTTTTCCGTTTTTAATGAAACAAAGGTTCTTTTTTTTAAAATCTTTGTTACTAAAGAGTAAGTGTTAACATTAGTGTACTCATTTTGGTTTTTTTAATAACATAAAGAAGGAAAATGTGTTCTGGATCAAAAAATAACCCTATTAACCCTACGGAGGGAACGGTATTCGCTGCGAAAATGATATAGTGTTCATGCAAATAGAGGTTTTTTGTCTTTAAAATTTGTTAACATGTGGTATCACAGACTCGATTTAGCTTAATAGCAGCACACAAAATGTTAACGAAAACCGCGTGCATGTGAAGTAATGTACTGTTAGTTTTAAAGAGGTTGAGAAAAGGTTACAAAACAAGGAATCAAACCATATTTTTATGCCCACTTAACCCCATAAGTTGTGGTTTTTGATGTGGTGAAAAATCCTCCCTTTTAATCGATGTGGCGCATTAACTGCCGACAAAAGAGCAGATGTACAGGCCACTTTTGATGAGTAAGCAAAGAGTATGTCAACAACTACTGAAGTTCTCGCCCACCATTGGGCTTTTGCACTATTCCTTATCGTTGCCGTAGGTCTCTGCGGTTTAATGCTGACCGGTGGGTTCTTGCTGGGTGGCCGTGCCAGAGGAAGATCTAAAAACGTTCCTTATGAGTCCGGGATCGATTCTGTAGGTTCAGCTCGTTTGCGTCTGTCCGCCAAATTCTATCTGGTCGCCATGTTTTTCGTCATTTTTGATGTTGAAGCCTTGTACCTTTATGCCTGGGCCGTTTCTATCAGAGAAAGTGGCTGGGTGGGTTTTATCGAGGCCACTATCTTCATTTTGGTGCTGTTGGCTGGTTTGGTCTATCTGGTGCGTATCGGCGCGTTGGACTGGACACCTGTGCGTTCCAAAAGACAGGTTATTAAATCAGACATTATGATCAACACCACCAACAATCATCAGCAGTAATAGCGAGGCATTAATAAAATGGACTATACGCTCACCCGCATAGACCCGGACGGTGAGAACGACCGTTATCCCCTTCAGAAGCAGGAAAGCGCCAGCGATCCTCTTGAACAGCATGTTCACCGCAGCGTATTTATGGGTAATCTGGAGCATACTTTACATGATATGGTGAACTGGGGGAGAGGTAATTCCCTGTGGCCTTTTAACTTCGGCCTTTCCTGTTGTTATGTCGAAATGGTTACTTCGTTTACTGCGGTACATGACGTAGCTCGTTTTGGTTCCGAAGTATTACGTGCCTCGCCACGTCAAGCCGACTTCATGGTGGTCGCCGGTACGCCGTTCTTGAAAATGGCACCTGTTATCCAACGTTTATATGATCAGATGCTGGAGCCAAAGTGGGTGATTTCCATGGGCGCTTGTGCTAATTCCGGCGGTATGTATGACATTTATTCTGTTGTACAGGGGGTGGATAAATTTTTGCCGGTAGATGTTTACATTCCTGGCTGTCCGCCTCGTCCCGAAGCTTATATGCAGGCACTCCTGTTGCTTAAGGAATCTATTGGGAAAGAACGCCGACCTCTGTCGTGGGTGGTTGGCGATCAGGGTGTTTACCGTGCCAATATGCAGTCCGAACGGGAACGTAAACGTGGAGAGCGTATTGCAGTAACCAATTTGCGCTCTCCCGATGAGATTTGACCTGTGAATGATAAGCAAGTAGTGGCTGCGTAATATTATGATAATAGTGTGTAGCCATTATCAGTCACAGAAATAGCACATTTACTGTGGTGACATAACTTATGACAGATTTAACGACGCAGGATCTCGCACTGCCTGCATGGCAAACTCGCGATCATCTTGACGATCCAGTGGTAGGCGAACTGTGTAACCGTTTTGGTCCAGAAGCGTTTACTTTTCAGGCGACCCGTACAGGAATACCCGTTGTTTGGGTAAAACGTGAGCAGTTACTGGAAGTTCTCTCCTTTTTGAAAAAGCAACCAAAACCTTATGTCATGCTATTTGACTTGCATGGCATGGATGAGCGGTTACGTACTCACCGTGAAGGTTTGCCATCAGCAGATTTTTCCGTTTTCTACCACATCATTTCCATCGAGCGTAACCGTGACCTTATGGTGAAGGTTGCACTGAGCGAAAATGATCTGTATTTGCCGACGATAACCAAACTCTTCCCTAACGCTAACTGGTATGAGCGTGAAACATGGGAAATGTTTGGTACGGTTTTTAATGGCCACCCGCATTTGACGCGCATCATGATGCCGCAGTCCTGGGAAGGGCATCCATTGCGCAAGGATTATCCGGCGCGTGCGACCGAATTTGATCCTTTTGTTCTGACCAAACAAAGGGAAGATCTGGAAATGGAATCGCTCAAGTTCAAACCTGAAGACTGGGGCATGAAACGAGGTACAGAAAATGAAGATTTCATGTTTCTGAACTTAGGGCCAAACCATCCATCATCGCACGGTGCTTTTCGTATCATTCTGCAGTTGAATGGTGAGGAAATTGTAGACTGTATTCCTGATGTCGGTTACCACCATCGTGGCGCTGAGAAAATGGGAGAGCGTCAATCTTGGCACAGTTACATTCCTTACACTGATCGTGTCGAGTATCTCGGCGGTTGTGTAAACGAAATGCCGTATGTGCTGGCGGTTGAAAAACTGGCGGGCATTGAGGTGCCGGAACGCGTCAAAACTATTCGCGTTATGCTGTCTGAGCTATTCCGTATCAATAGCCATCTGCTCTTTATCAGTACATTTATTCAGGATGTTGGTGCTATGACACCGGTGTTCTTTGCTTTTACCGATCGTCAAAAAATTTATGATCTGGTAGAAGCTATTACCGGTTTCCGCATGCATCCTGCCTGGTTCCGTATCGGCGGCGTTGCCCATGATCTACCGCGTGGTTGGGAGCGTCTGTTACGTGAATTCCTCGACTGGATGCCAGCACGTCTTGACACCTATGTAAAAGCTGCTTTGAAAAACACCATTTTAAAAGGACGTTCCCAAGGTGTGGCAGCTTATAACGCGAAAGAAGCGTTGGAGTGGGGTGTAACTGGTGCCGGTCTGAGGGCAACGGGTATTGGTTTTGATGTGCGTAAATGGCGTCCATATTCCGGCTATGAAAACTTTGACTTTGAAGTACCCGTTGGCGACGGTATCAGTGATTGCTATAGCCGTGTCATGCTGAAAGTCGAAGAGCTGCGTCAGAGTTTGCGAATTTTGGATCAGTGCCTGAAGAATATGCCAGAAGGTCCGTTCAAGGCTGATCATCCTCTGACCACGCCGCCACCTAAAGAACGGACACTACAGCATATCGAAACCCTGATTAACCATTTTTTACAGGTTTCCTGGGGGCCGATCATGCCCGCCAACGAATCATTCCAGATGATTGAGGGAACCAAGGGAATCAACAGCTATTACCTGACCAGTGATAACAGCACCATGAGTTACCGAACTCGTATTCGTACGCCGAGCTTCGCGCATCTCCAGCAGATTCCTTCAGTCATTCGAGGGTGCCTGGTATCCGATTTGATCGTGTACCTTGGCAGTATTGATTTTGTCATGTCAGATGTGGACCGTTAATTATGCATGATCATAACAACACTCAGGATCATATTGATGCGCAGGGGCAACCTGCTGTTGCGAATTCGCCGGCGGAAAAGGATATTTTTGTGTTAAGCGACGCTGAGCGCGATGCAATAGAGCACGAAAAACACCATTATGAAGATGCTCGTGCAGCTTCTATTGAAGCGTTGAAAATTGTGCAAAAGCGGCGTGGATGGGTGCCTGATGGCGCTATTAATGCTATTGCGGACATCTTGGGTATCCCAGCCAGCGATGTGGAAGGCGTGGCGACGTTTTATAGCCAGATTTACCGCCAGCCGGTTGGCCGACATATTATCCGGTATTGCGACAGCGTAGTTTGTCACATTACGGGCTATCAGGGGATTCAGGCCGCGCTGGAGAAAAAACTGGCGATTAAACCAGGACAGACCACATTTGATGGCCGTTTTACGCTATTGCCGACGTGCTGCCTGGGTAACTGTGATAAAGGGCCGACGATGATGATCGACGACGATACCCACAGTAAGCTAAAGCCTGAAGATATCGATTCGTTATTGGAGCAGTATCAATGAGTAAAAACATTGTTCTGACTGCTGAGCAACACCCTCTTACCTGGCGTCTGCGGGCAGATAAACAACCGGTATGGTTAGACGAGTACCGGAGTAAAAACGGTTATTCTGGAGCCCGGAAAGCATTGGGTGGAATGGCCCAGGGTGACGTTGTTTCTCTGGTCAAAGATGCAGGACTGAAAGGGCGTGGTGGTGCCGGTTTTTCCACTGGACTGAAATGGAGTTTGATGCCGAAAGACGAGAGTATGAATATCCGCTATCTGTTGTGTAATGCAGATGAAATGGAACCGGGTACATACAAAGACCGTCTGCTGATGGAGCAGCTGCCACACCTGTTGATTGAAGGCATGCTGATTGGTGCTTATGCACTTAAAGCCTACCGCGGATATATTTTCCTGCGTGGTGAATACATAGAAGCGGCGGCAAATCTGCGTCGGGCAATTGCTGAGGCAACAGAAGCCGGGCTGCTCGGTAAAAATATTATGGGCAGCGGTTTTGATTTAGAGCTTTTTGTTCATACCGGTGCCGGGCGTTACATTTGCGGTGAAGAAACCGCATTGATTAATTCACTGGAAGGGCGCCGTGCTAACCCGCGTTCTAAACCACCATTTCCGGCATCTGCTGGGGCATGGGGTAAGCCTACTTGCGTAAATAACGTAGAAACCCTGTGTAATGTTCCGGCCATTATCGAGCACGGCGTGGAGTGGTATCAGGGAATTTCTGCTGGTAAGAGCAAGGATGCGGGTACCAAATTAATGGGATTCTCTGGCCGGGTTAATAATCCGGGATTGTGGGAGTTACCTTTTGGTACGACGGCGCGTGAGATTCTGGAAGATTACGCCGGTGGCATGCGTGATGGATTAAAACTGAAAGCTTGGCAGCCTGGTGGTGCGGGGACCGATTTTCTGACCAGTGATCATCTTGACTTACCGATGGATTTTGAGCACATCGGTAAAGCGGGCAGCCGTTTGGGAACAGCGTTGGCGATGGCGGTTGATAACGAAATCAATATGGTATCACTGACGCGTAATCTGGAAGAGTTCTTTTCCCGTGAGTCCTGTGGCTGGTGTACACCATGCCGAGATGGTTTGCCCTGGAGCGTGAAAATATTGCGTGCTCTGGAACATGGCGAAGGCCAACCGGGTGATATCGAAACGCTGGAACAGTTATGCCGCTTCCTTGGCCCAGGCAACACTTTCTGCGCGCATGCGCCGGGTGCCGTTGAGCCACTGCAGAGTGCAATAAAATATTTCCGGGAAGAGTTTGAAGCGGGAATCGCTCAACAACCCATCAACAATGCCAAACCTATTCGTGGAATTCAGCCGAATTTGCTGAAGGCGCGTTGGTAGTTGGTCGGTGGCGGGAGTGCTAAAACTCTCGTATCGAGCGAGCTTGACTCTTATCCTGGTAGACAGAATTTTTTGATTAGTGCCTGCTATTAAGCGGGCCATTATGGAAGCATGCTGACTATGGCAACGATTCATGTAGACGGCAAAGAATATGAAGTGGACGGAGCGGACAACCTACTGGAGGCGTGTCTTTCTCTGGGACTTGATATTCCCTACTTTTGCTGGCACCCGGCGCTGGGGAGCGTCGGTGCTTGCCGCCTGTGTGCGGTTAAGCAATACCAGAACGCGGAAGATACCCGCGGTCGCCTGGTAATGTCCTGTATGACGCCTGCGACTGATGGCGCTTATATTGCTATCGAGGATAGCGAAGCCAAACAGTTCCGTAAAACCGTGGTGGAGTTTCTGATGACTAACCATCCCCACGATTGCCCGGTTTGTGAGGAAGGGGGGAACTGTCATTTGCAGGATATGACGGTAATGACTGGGCATAATACCCGTCGCTACCGTTTCACCAAACGTACTCACCATAACCAAGATCTGGGGCCGTTCATCTCTCATGAAATGAACCGCTGTATTGCCTGTTACCGTTGTGTGCGTTATTACAAAGACTATGCGGGCGGTACTGATCTGGGCGTTTATGGCGCGCATAACAATGTCTATTTCGGTCGTGCGGAAGATGGCGCACTGGAGAGTGAATTCTCCGGTAACCTGGTGGAAGTTTGTCCTACTGGTGTTTTTACCGATAAAACACACTCTGAACGCTATAACCGTAAATGGGATATGCAGTTTGCGCCCAGCATTTGTCAACAATGCAGCGTCGGTTGTAATATCAGTCCGGGTGAGCGTTATGGCGAACTGCGACGTATCGAAAATCGGTACAATGGTAGTGTTAACCACTATTTCCTGTGTGACCGAGGTCGTTTTGGTTATGGTTACGTCAATCTGAAAGATCGCCCGCGCCAGCCGTTACAGCGTCGTGGTGATGACTGGATCGCACTGAATGCTGATCAGGCTCTTCAAGGGGCGGCAGATGTATTGCGTCAGGCGAAGAAAGTCATTGGTATCGGTTCTCCTCGCGCCAGTGTGGAAAGTAATTTCGCGTTACGTGAGCTGGTCGGTGCCGAGAATTTTTACACGGGTATTGCCCAGAGTGAGCAGAACCGGCTACAACTGATTCTTAAAGTATTGCGTGAAAGTGGTATACACAGCCCATCCTTACGAGAAATCGAAAGCTATGATGCTGTTCTGATATTGGGTGAAGATCTTACGCAAACTGGTGCCCGTATTGCACTCTCAGTCCGTCAGGCGGTAAAAGGTAAAGCCCGTGAAATGGCCGCAGCCCAGAAAGTAGCTGACTGGCAGATTGCCGCTATTCTGAATATCGGTCAGCATGCCAAGCATCCCCTGTTCATTACTAATGTAGATAGCACCCGTTTGGATGATATCGCTGCATGGCGTTATTGTGCCCCGGTTGTCGATCAGGCTCGCCTCGGTTTTGCCATTGCTCATGCATTGGATAACGCCGCACCGGCGGTTACCGATCTGGCTCCAGATTTGGAGCAAAAAATAGATGTTATCGTGCAGGCGCTGGCTGGCGCGAAAAAACCGCTGATCATTTCCGGTACCAATGCGGGTAGCGAAGAAATCATCGCGGCGGCTGCCAATGTGGCAAAAGCGTTGAAAGGGCGCGGTGCTGATGTTGGTCTTACGTATGTGGCGACGGCGGTAAACAGTATTGGCCTCACTATGGTGGGCGGTCATTCGCTGGATGAAGCATTGACTCAACTAGAGAGTGGCGACGCTGATAGTGTCGTGGTCCTTGAGAATGATTTGTACCGTCATGCGCCAGCGGCTCGGATAGATGCCGCCTTGGCGAAAGTAACCAACCTGCTGGTATTGGATCATCAACATACTGATGTTATGGACAAGGCCAGTCTTATTCTGTCATCAGCCAGTTTTGCCGAAAGTGATGGTACGGTAATTAATCAGGAAGGTCGCGCACAACGCTTCTTCCAGGTATATGACCCCACTTATTATGATAACAAAGTAGTGATGCTGGAAAGCTGGCGTTGGTTGCACGCATTGTATATTACTTACCATAGCCGTCAGGTTGACTGGACACAGCTCGATCATGTCATTGATGCCTGTGTTAGTGCACTGCCACAACTGGCTGCGATCAAACAGGCTGCGCCTGACGCATCCTTCCGCATCCATGGACAAAAACTGGCTCGTTCCCCTAATCGGTCCAGTGGACGTACTGCAATGCGTGCCAACATAAGCGTGCACGAACCACGGCAACCCCAAGATAAAGACACCATGTTCGCTTTTTCAATGGAAGGGAATAATAGTCCAATTTCCGACCGCCAGGAGATTCCATTTGCGTGGGCTCCAGGTTGGAACTCACCTCAAGCCTGGAACAAATTCCAGAATGAAGTGGGCGGACAGCTGCGTCATGGTGATCCGGGTGTACGTCTTATTGAAGCGGGTGACGATACCCTGGGATATTTTGACCATATTCCGGCGCCGTTTGTGGTTCAGTCCGGGCAGTGGTGTGTCGTACCTTACTATCACTTGTTCGGCAGCGAAGAGATGTCTCAGCGTTCAGCTGTTATTCAGCAACGCATGCCACAACCTTATGTGATGGTGAATTCCGCTGATGCAGCTCAGTTGGGGGTTAATCCCGGGACCTTGCTGGAGATTATCTGTGATGGTCAAACGTTACGTTTGCCTTTACGGGTGAGTGAAGAATTAGGTCAAGGGCAAGTCGGTTTGCCGTTAGGCTTCCCGGGTATTGCCCCGGTGCTGGCGGGTGCGACTGTTGAGAAGATGCAGGAGGCCGCGCAATGAGCTGGTTAACACCGGAAACAATGGATATTTTGATCGCTGTAGGTAAGGCAATTGTTATCCTGCTGGTTGTGGTGACGTGTGGAGCATTCATGAGCATGGGCGAACGTCGTCTGCTTGGATTGTTTCAGGGACGTTATGGACCGAACCGGGTTGGTTGGGCCGGCTCATTACAATTGGTCGCTGATATGATCAAAATGTTCTTCAAGGAAGATTGGGTACCAAAATTTGCTGATCGGGTGATTTTCACCTTGGCACCGATGATTGCCTTTACCGCATTATTACTGTCCTTTGCCATCGTTCCGGTAAGTCCTACCTGGATGGTTTCAGACTTGAATATCGGATTACTGTTCTTTCTGATGATGGCCGGGCTCGCGGTTTATGCCGTACTTTTCGCCGGCTGGTCCAGTAACAATAAATATTCGTTGCTGGGCGCGATGCGTGCATCGGCGCAAACCCTGAGTTATGAGGTATTTTTGGGGTTGTCGCTGATGGGGGTGGTCGCTCGGGCAGGGTCCTTCAATATGGGGGTTATCGTTGATTCGCAAGCCCACTTATGGAATATCATTCCTCAGTTTTTTGGCTTCCTTACTTTTGCTATCGCGGGTGTTGCAGTCTGTCACCGTCATCCGTTTGACCAGCCAGAAGCCGAACAGGAACTGGCCGATGGGTATCATATTGAATATTCAGGTATGAAGTTCGGTCTGTTCTTCGTGGGCGAGTACATTGGTATTGTTACGGTTTCCGCATTGATCGTCACGCTGTTCTTCGGTGGCTGGCATGGCCCGTTCCTACCGCCATTTATATGGTTCGCATTGAAAACGGCCTTTTTCATGATGATGTTTATCCTGATTCGTGCTTCTTTACCCCGTCCGCGTTATGACCAGGTGATGGCCTTCGGATGGAAAATCTGTTTGCCGTTAACGCTCCTTAACCTGTTGGCGACAGCCGCGGTCATTTTGTATAACGCTTAACAAGGGTGAATAAACCATGACATTGAAAGAGCTAGTGATTGGTTTCGGCACCCAGATTCGCAGTATCTGCATGGTGGGTTCCAACGCGTTCAAAAAACGTGAAACCAAGATGTATCCAGAAGAGCCAGTCAATCCGCCACCACGTTATCGTGGACGTATTGTACTGACGCGTGATCCCGATGGTCAGGAGCGGTGTGTTGCCTGCAACCTGTGTGCTGTAGCTTGCCCAGTGGGCTGTATTTCTTTACAGAAAGCGGAAATGACGGATGGGCGCTGGTATCCGGAATTTTTCCGCATTAACTTTTCACGCTGTATTTTCTGCGGTATGTGTGAGGAAGCCTGTCCAACCACGGCAATACAGTTGACGCCTGATTTCGAAATGGGTGAATTCAAACGTCAGGATCTGGTGTACGAAAAAGAAGATCTGCTGATCTCGGGGCCGGGTAAGTATCCGGAATATAACTTTTACCGGATGGCCGGCATGGCAGTTAATGGGAAAGGAAAAGGCGAAGCAGAAAACGAAGCCAAACCCATTGATGTCAAAGGCCTGCTGCCTTAAGGAGCCAAGCATGGAATTCGCTTTTTATGCAGCTGCGATAATTGCGGTATTGGCGACATTACGTGTCATTACTCATACCAATCCAGTACATGCACTACTTTATCTGATTGTTTCATTGTTAGCCGTAGCGGGTGTTTTCTTTTCATTGGGCGCCTACTTTGCCGGTGCATTGGAAATCATCGTTTATGCTGGTGCCATCATGGTGCTGTTCGTCTTCGTTGTAATGATGCTCAACTTGGGTAATTCCGTGGTAGAGCAGGAAAAAATATGGCTGAAACCCAGTGTCTGGATCGGCCCTGGCATATTGTCTCTGCTCCTGTTCGGTGTGATTGTCAAAGGTATCTTCAGCGTTACCGATCAAGGTATCGTGGGCAATACGGTTGATGCCAAGACTGTCGGTATCAGCCTGTTCGGACCTTATGTACTGGCCGTTGAGCTAGCATCTATGCTGCTGCTCGCCGGGCTAGTTGTGGCTTTCCACATCGGACGTGAAGACAAACATGGCGAATTGATCAGTAAAGAATCGGTGAATCAGGATGTTGATAAAAAAATAACGGGGGAACGGGCATGATTCCGCTACAGCATGGTTTGCTTCTGGCTGCCATCCTCTTCATTTTAGGGCTGACCGGACTGATTATCCGTCGCAACTTGCTGTTCATGTTGATCAGCCTTGAAATCATGATTAACTCGGCTGCGCTGGCGTTTGTTGTCGCCGGTAGCTACTGGGGACAGCCAGATGGTCAGATTATGTATATTCTGGCGATTACTCTGGCAGCCGCAGAGGCCAGTATCGGTCTGGCGATGTTGCTGCAGTTGTATCGTCGTCGTCATACTCTGAATATTGATACAGTCAGTGAGATGCGCGGATGAACTTACTCTATTTAACTATTTTATTTCCGCTAATTGGATTTCTGTTGCTGGCATTTTCTCGTGGTCGCTGGTCGGAAAATTTTTCCGCCACGATAGGTGTCGGATCCGTTGGTCTAGCGGCATTAGTGACGTGTTATATCGCTGCCGACTTCATTAGCCACCAGCATGGCGGCGGTGTCGTATTTTTCAATCAGCATCTGTGGACCTGGATGGCAGTCGGGAACTTTGACATCAGCGTTAACCTAACGCTGGATGGATTGTCTCTGACCATGTTGTCGGTTGTCACTGGCGTCGGTTTCTTCATTCACCTGTTTGCCTCTTGGTATATGCGTGGTGAAGAGGGGTATTCCCGCTTCTTTGCCTATACCAACCTGTTTATTGCCAGCATGGTAATCTTGGTGCTGGCCGATAACCTGATGCTGATGTATCTCGGTTGGGAAGGTGTAGGGTTGTGTAGTTATCTGCTTATCGGTTTCTACTATTTGAACCCAAGCAATGGTGCTGCGGCGATGAAAGCCTTCATCGTGACCCGTATCGGGGATGTGTTTCTGGCGATTGCACTGTTCATCCTTTACAAAGAACTGGGTACGTTGAACTTCCGTGAGCTGATGGTGCTTGCACCACAGCGACTAGCAGAAGGTTCTTCGGTCATTACCTGGGCAACCTTAATGCTGTTGGGTGGCGCGGTTGGTAAGTCAGCTCAGTTGCCATTACAGACTTGGCTGGCTGATGCGATGGCTGGCCCGACCCCAGTATCTGCGCTAATCCACGCCGCGACCATGGTAACCGCCGGTGTTTATCTGATAGCCCGTACTAATGGTTTGTTCCTGATGGCACCGGAGGTACTGAATCTGGTCGCCTTGGTAGGTGCCGCGACCTTATTGTTGGCTGGTTTTGCGGCTTTGGTGCAGACCGATATTAAACGCGTGCTTGCCTATTCCACCATGAGTCAGATTGGCTATATGTTCCTGGCTCTGGGTGTGCAGGCGTGGGATGCCGCTATTTTTCATCTGATGACGCATGCATTCTTTAAAGCATTACTCTTCTTATCTTCCGGTTCGGTCATTTTGGCTTGTCATCATGAACAGAACATTTTCAAAATGGGTGGATTACGTAAAACCATCCCACTGGTCTATGTCTGTTTCCTGGTGGGAGGCGCGGCATTGTCCGCGTTGCCATTATTGACGGCCGGCTTCTTCAGTAAAGATGAAATCCTTGCAGGTGCCTGGGCTAATGGCCATGTCAATTTAATGTTTGCCGGTTTGGTGGGGGCCTTTATGACCTCGTTATATACCTTCCGCATGATTTTCATTGTGTTCCATGGTGAAGCAAAGATAAAAGCACATGCTGGAAAAGGCCTTTCTCATCATCTTCCACTGTTGGCCTTGTTGATATTATCCACCTTTGTCGGAGCATTGATCGTTCCACCTTTACAAGGTGTGTTGCCTGAAACGACTCATCTTGGACACAGTCAGGTGCTGAGGTTGGAGATGACATCAGGTATCGTGGCGATTGTGGGTATTCTGGTGGCAGCAGCACTGTGGTTAGGGAAGCGTCAGTTGGTCAACAGTGTGGCAAACAGCGCACTGGGACGGTTCTTTACCATCTGGTGGTTCTATGCCTGGGGTTTTGACTGGTTGTATGACAAGATTTTTGTCAAACCGTATCTGGCTATCGGGAAGCTGTTGCGGCGCGATCCGTTGAATTCATTGATGAATATCCCGGCGGTGTTTGCCCGTTGGGGCAACCATAGCTTGATCGTCAGTGAAAATGGCCAATTGCGCTGGTATGTCGCTTCCATGAGTTTAGGCGCAGTTGTCGTACTGGCGTTGTTGTTGCTGGTATAAACGGTGACGTGGTGATGTGAAGGGCGGGTTATTCCTGCAGGGATAACCCGCGGCAGCAAGTTTTCAGTTTTCTTTAATCTAGGGACACAAAACGCCATGCTACTACCTTGGCTAATTCTTATCCCCTTTATCGGCGGTCTGCTGTGTTGGCAGTTCGAGCGTTTCGGTACTAAAGTGCCGCGCTGGATCGCGCTGATTTCTATGGGATTGACACTGGTACTGTCTCTGCAGTTATGGCTGCAGGGGGGATACTCACTGGCGGTACCAACCGGTCTGCCACAATGGCAATCTGAATTTGATATGCCGTGGATACCGCGTTTTGGTATTTCAATTCACCTGGCATTAGATGGCCTATCACTGTTGATGGTGGTACTGACAGGCCTGCTGGGTGTGCTGGCTATTCTGTGCTCATGGCGTGAGATTCAGCGCTATCAGGGCTTTTTCCATCTGAACTTGCTTTGGATCCTCGGTGGTGTAATCGGTGTGTTCCTGGCTATCGACATGTTCCTGTTCTTCTTTTTCTGGGAAATGATGTTGGTGCCCATGTACTTCCTGATTGCTTTGTGGGGGCACAAAGGTTCTGATGGTAAAACGCGTATTGCCGCGGCAACGAAATTCTTTATTTATACCCAGGCCAGTGGTCTGGTGATGTTGATTTCCATTCTGGCGCTGGTGTTTGTGCACTACAATGCGACTGGCGTCTGGACATTCAACTATACGAATTTGTTGCATACCAAAATGTCTCACGGCGTCGAATACCTGCTAATGCTGGGATTCTTCATCGCGTTTGCGGTCAAAATGCCGGTGGTGCCATTACATGGCTGGCTGCCGGATGCACATAGCCAGGCACCAACAGCCGGTTCTGTTGACCTGGCAGGGATTTTGCTGAAAACCGCGGCTTACGGTCTATTGCGTTTTAGTCTGCCTCTGTTCCCGTATGCTTCACATGAGTTTGCACCTATCGCCATGTGGTTAGGTGTCGTCGGTATCTTCTATGGTGCCTGGATGGCATTCAAGCAGACCGATATCAAGCGTTTGATCGCTTATACCTCTGTTTCCCATATGGGATTCGTGATGGTTGCCATTTATTCCGGCAGTCAACTGGCCTATCAAGGGGCCGTTATCCAGATGATTGCACATGGCTTGTCTGCTGCCGGTCTGTTTATTATCTGTGGCCAATTATATGAGCGTCTGCATACCCGCGACATGCGTCAGATGGGTGGATTATGGGCACGTATCAAATACCTGCCGGCGTTGTCTCTGTTCTTTGCTTTGGCCACATTAGGGATGCCGAGCACCGGTAACTTTGTCGGTGAATTCATGATGCTGTTCGGCAGCTATCAGATTGTGCCAATGATTACGGTTATTTCGACCTTTGGCTTGGTGTTTGCGTCTATCTACGCATTGGCCATGATGCAGCGTGCTTTTTATGGCTCTCCAAAATCTGATGAGCCGGTGCAAGCCATGAGCATACGTGAACTGTCGCTCATTATGCTACTGGTTGTTTTGCTGGTGCTATTGGGTATATACCCACAGCCGATTCTGGATACGTCCAGCGCAGCGATGACCAATATTCAGCATTGGTTCATGTCATCGGTCCCGGGTTCAATAATTTCAACAACAAGGCTGTAATTCGCCATGACAATAACTCCTCAACAACTGATCGCGCTATCGCCGCTGTTAATCGTTGGATTGACAGTAGTGGTTGTGATGCTGTGCATTGCGTGGCGACGCAACCATTTTGTCAACGCAACACTTACGGTTATTGGCCTGAATATCGCGTTGTTTTCCCTTTATCTGGTTAGTCAGGTAGGGCCAACAGACGTTACTCCACTGATTCGGGTTGATGGCTTTTCCATGTTCTATACCGGGCTGGTGTTGTTAGCCAGTCTGGCAACCAGTACTTTTGCCTATTCATGGCTGGAAGGCTATCCAGACAATCGTGATGAATTTTACTTGCTGGTTCTGATTGCAACGATGGGAGGCCTTTTGCTCGCCACCGCCAATCATCTGGCTTCATTGTTCATTGGTATTGAGCTTATCTCGCTCCCGTTGTTTGGTTTGGTGGGATATGCTTTCCGTCAGAAACGGTCACTGGAAGCAGGTATCAAGTACATGTTGCTCTCTGCTTCAGCATCGTCTTTCCTGCTGTTTGGCATGGCACTGATATACGCTGAGTCTGGCGATCTGAGTTTTGCCAGCCTGGGCAAAAGCCTGAGTGATCACCAACTACATGAACCGTTGTTGATGGTCGGGCTGGGAATGATGCTGGTGGGGCTTGGCTTTAAGCTGTCGCTGGTACCTTTCCACCTCTGGACACCAGACGTTTATCAAGGTGCGCCGGCACCCGTTTCAACATTCCTGGCAACGGCCAGCAAGATTGCTATCTTTGGTGCGGTTATGCGGTTGTTCCTGTATGCGCCGGTGGTGGATAGCGAGTCTGTTCGGTTGACGCTTGGCGTGATTGCTTTCGCCTCTATCCTGTTCGGTAACCTGATGGCGTTGGCGCAGAGTAATATTAAACGTCTGCTGGGCTACTCTTCTATCGCGCATCTCGGTTATCTGCTGGTGGCATTGATTGCAGTACAATCGCACCAGTTGGCATTGGAAACAATAGGTGTCTATTTGGCAGGATATCTGTTCAGTAGCCTAGGCGCTTTCGGTGTCGTCAGCTTGATGTCCAGCCCATACCGTGGGTCAGATGCTGACTCCTTGTTCTCTTATCGAGGGCTGTTCTGGCATAAACCGATCCTGTCAGCGGTAATGACCGTGATGATGCTGTCCCTCGCCGGTATTCCGATGACCTTAGGGTTTTTCGGTAAGTTCTATGTGTTGGCAGTGGGTGTGAATGCCCACTTATGGTGGTTGACCGGCGCAGTGGTTGTGGGGAGTGCAATTGGTCTTTATTACTACCTGCGTGTCTTGGTGAGCTTGTATCTTAGTGCACCTCAGACGTTGAACCGTGATACACCGAGCAACTGGGCATTAACTGCTGGTGGTATTGTGGTGCTGATTTCCGCTGTTATGGTTCTGTTCTTTGGTCTGTACCCGCAGCCATTGATTTCTCTGGTGCAGATGGCTCAACCACTGATGTAACTGTCGTCACTGTAGATATTTAAAACGCCGAAGGGATAATACCGACGGCGTAATGAAATGGTCACTCCACCCTGTAGCGGTAGGTTACAGGGTGTTTTTTTAAAGAGACTACATTGTGAATACGATTACATGTATTGATATCAATCTCGGCAAGTATTCATTTCATATCCATCGCCAGAATAAATCTGGCTGGATTCATTGGGTTGGATGTTATTTCTTTGACTTCAATGAACAGGTATTGATTCCCATTAACGGATAGAGCGGACAAAATCCCACCACTCCCGTCAGAAATGGAATAACACCAATCCAGCCCCACCATCCGATCGTGCCAGTTGCGACCAGTGCGATGAGCACCAGGCCAATAATGATACGGACGATACGATCCACACCACCTACATTCAATTTCATAATTTTTCCTCATTGAAAATTTGATGACAAAACCATTGTGATCTACCGGCACGTTATCTCAGCGCCGGTTTATACGGTGAGTACATTACAATTCTAGTGCATTATCAGCAGCACACAGACTATCTTGTAGTCATTTTCTTTTTATTACTTAGACTTATACAATTTAGGACATACTACTGTAATAGCAAGTCACATGGCCTGACTTGTTGGTGCGTAATTACGATCCCACCGGTTAGCACCTCGCTTTTCTTATCCCATAAATACAATGATCCGGCAGTCCTGTCTTAGTTGTGTGAAATTATCTATAGTTAATTACTGAGAGTAAAAAAATCTTTTACAAATAGGAGAATATCATGGCGTCGATCCATCAACAGCCTGGAGAAATCCATATTGAGGATGATTTGAAACTGCTATCTGAAATATTAGAAGAGATAGTGCGTTATTCGGGTGATTATGCAGACAAAACTTATCAGGAGTTGAAAAAGAAAGCTGAGACTTCATTACAGCAGGTAAAAACACATCTCAATGATATGTCTGATGGTTATTGTCAACGAGCAAAGCAGGTTGCTGATAAAGCGGATATTTATCTGCATGACAATCCCTGGTATGGGGTTGGAATCGGGGCAACCGTTGGTTTGGTACTAGGTGTTTTGCTGGCGAAAAAATAGTCCCTACCGATATGCTAATTGCGATGGAAGTCTGCGCCACTTCTCATTACTGGGGCGCACTTTTCAATCAATGGGTTTTCTCGTCCGGCTTATTCTCACCCAACATGTCAAAGCATTAGCACATCATCAGAAAAACGATGTTAATGAAGCCCTGGCAATCGGTGAGACTTGCTGTACGCCGGTACTCATTTTGTTGCTATAAAAACCGTTGAACAACAGGATATTAAGGTTCTTCGTCGTGTCCGAGGCGAACTAGTCCTGTGCACTGGCAGTAGAACAAGGAAGTTCAGCCTGCTTGAGGGCAAAGACAATTTGTGCTTCGGTGAATCGTGACTTTTTCATCGATACCACCTCCGTTCAGGAGAATCTTCATCACGTCAGAATTCTGTTTCTGAATGGAGCAGGATTCCGGGTCAGGATCAGTTCCAGTAAACCTTGAAAAAGAGATATTTATTTTTGAGAAAATCGTGGTATCTGATGATAGAGCAGTATTACATCGTATACTCTGTGCCGACTTTTGTGCATTGATTTTATAAAGAATAGTCTGAGCATTGCTCACTAAATACGGAGATAAGCGTTATTGTGAATAATTCAGAAGTGGATTTAATTACATTGGAGTTTCTTGACATGGAATAGGCTATATCCTAAAAATCTTACTAGTGAATCGCCACGGATAATCTAGACACTTCCGAGCCGTTGATAATATTGGTTTTCATATTCTGTCGGCGACATCTGATCGCTCGAACCATGCCGACGCTTACTATTATAAAACATTTCGATGTAATCAAAAATATCACTGCGGGCTTCTTCTCGCGTTCCGTAGATCTTTTTCTTTATCCGCTCGCGTTTCAGTAACTGGAAAAAGCTTTCTGCAACCGCGTTATCGTGACAGTTACCGCGACGGCTCATACTCCCCTCCAGGCCGTGTGATTTCAGGAACGACTGCCACTCATGGCTTGTGTACTGACTGCACTGGTCCGAGTGAACCAGCACCTGTCTTTGGGGATTACGCCGCCATACAGCCATCAGCAGTGCGTTCAGGACAATGTCCTTTGTCATCCGGGATTGCATTGACCAGCCGATAACCTTACGTGAGAACAGGTCAACAACCACGGCCAGATACAGCCAGCCTTCGTGGGTCCTGATGTAGGTTATGTCCGTTACCCAACGCTCATCCGGAGCATCCGGATTGAACTGTCGCTGGAGCCTGTTGGGCGACACGATACTGGCTTCGCCTTTACGTGCCCGCGGGCTCCGGTACCCGACCTGAGCCTTTATCCCGACACGCTTCATCAGTCGCCAGACTCGGTTCACTCCGCACTGTTGCCCGCTATCCCGCAGGTCCAGATGGATCTTGCGATAGCCATAAACGCAACCGGACTCCAGCCAGAACTGTTTGATCTGGCCCGTCAGTCTCAGATCTGTCTGGTGGCGCTGAGAATGCGGCTGCTGAAGCCAGGCGTAAAAGCCACTGGGATGAACATCCAGCACCCGGCAGAGCAGGCGAACAGGCCAGCAACAGGTGTTGTCACGGATAAAGGCGTACTTCAGTCGGACAGCTTTGCGAAGTACGCCGCGGCTTTTTTTAATATGTCCCGCTCGTCAGTAACCCTCTTCAGTTCCTTCTGGAGCCGGCGGATCTCGGCCTGAGCATCTGACTGTTCTTTATTAGTGGATGAGTCCGGACCGTACTTCTTTATCCAGGCGTAAAGGCTGTGGGTGGTGATATCGAGACGTATTGCAACGCTGGAAACAGAATGACCGCGATCAACAACCTGTTTGACTGCTTCAATTTTAAACTCTTTGGGATAACGCTTACCGTTCATGGGCACCTCTCTTTAAGTCATCTTAAATGACTCCGAAGTGTTTGTTAAACCCGTGGCGATTCATAATATTTATAGAAGCCCTGACCAGACTTTCTGCCATACAGACCGGCGTCTACCATCTGTTGTAATAGCGGAGCCGGGCGGAATTTGGGATCCGCTAAACTTTGATATAACGCTTCCAGTGTCAGTAATACGGTATCCAATCCAATTAAATCAGCCGTTTCCAATGGCCCGGTTTCATGGTTGTAACATTGCCTAAAAATGGCATCGACCTGTTCAGCACTGCCGATTTTTTCTTGCACGACCCTGATAGCTTCATTGATATATAGATGGGAAATACGGTTGGCGACAAAACCAGGAGCATCGTTCACGACAATGTGGCGTTTATTAATCTGAGCGAGGAATGATGCTGCGCGATCAATGGTGGTATCGCTGGTGTGTTTTCCTCGTATGGTTTCGACTATCGGTTTCTGCGGAACCGGATTCATAAAATGCATGCCCAGCACTTTGTCTGCTCGCCGCGTTAAATCGGCCAGGCGGGTAATTGAAATGGCCGAAGTATTGGCAGCAAATATACAGTCAGGAGGGCAAATATCATCTATCTCAGGATAGATTCTTGCTTTGGTAGTCCATTTTTCTGTGGTATTTTCTATAACAAAATCAACATTTTGTATATCATTTAGTGACGTTGTCATGTGAATAAATGAAAACAGGACGTCCAAATCCAGATCCCGATTCATTTTGCCCATCAACATATTTAGCCGAATATTTTGCCGGATTGTTGTCAGGGCCTGTTCCAGAATAGCTTGCTCCAGATCCACCAGGATGACATCAATATGATGCTCTGCTAATACCTGACTGATGCCGGTACCCATGACACCCGCACCGATAACGGCAACTTTACCGATCATGTTAGATCCTTATTCTTGTACCAAGATTTTCTTGGCATTACGATAGAAACTTAATGACGTTCAGGAAAGGTAGAGCAAATAACAATGTCTTTTTCTAGCTCATTTCTGCTGACTCAATTTATAAAACTGACGGTTTCTCCTTTAGTGTATAACGCGAATTTACATGTCGCCAATTGCTGGTTCGATATCAGTCAGTTTGATGACGACTTGTTTATAAAAGAAAATATTTTCCTGCCGGCCACGGTGAAGTGTTCGATAAGAAAAAGGCGCGCCGAATATTTTGCTGGTCGTTATTTGGCAAAGCAGTGTCTTACAGAAATGGGAATACAACAGTTTAATGTGTCTAGCGATAGCAACCGGTGCCCGATATGGCCGGAACATTTGCTGGGGTCGATCAGCCACAGTAACGATAGCGCCGTGTGTATTGTCGCCAAGAAAAAAGATTATGCCGCAGTTGGAGTCGATACAGAAAATTGGGTTGTTCAGGCAAACGCAGCAGAAGAGCTTGGCAATGTTGTACTCGATCAGCGTGAACGGTGGCTGGTTAACACGATGAGTGAAGGGCTGGATAAATACTTTACGCATATTTTTTCTGCCAAAGAATCCATATTCAAAGCGCTATATCCGGCGGTGGGACGGTATTTCAATTTTTCTGCGGCTAAGTTGATAAGTATGGATCTGCCGCAGAATTCATTATGTTTCGAACTGGCGGAGAATCTGGCTGACGCCTACTGCGAGGGCGTGCAGCTGCAGGTCTGGTTTAACGAGTCGGCAAGCGGCGTCACCACGTTGTGCCTGATTGAACACAAAAATATTTCCGGGTGAGTGATTTTAGCCGTGCGGCATTATTCGTATTTTGATGAGTAATGCTAGATTTTGATAATACCGTCGATAAGGGTCTGGCTGTATCCTCCGATCCAGGGATGTCCATCGATATAAGCTACCTTCACTCGTCCACTGTGATTGAGCATTGTGCCCTGACGAGCGCTGTAACTCAGCTTCAGCTTTGTGTCCATGTTACCTGGATAATATTCCATTTGTAGTAACCGGGCGATGCAGGCATTGGCGCTACCTGTCACCGGATCTTCAACCAGTTGTCCATTCTCTATGGTAAATACTCTGACTTCATAATCGTCCTGCATTGTGTGGTCATGAGGTCCATAGAGGGCCAATCCATTGGACTGGCACTGTTGAAGCAGAGATTCAAGCGATGCCAGATTGGGCCGGACATTCAGGCAGGCTGTTGCTGTTTCCATGCGTACCGTAGTCCAGCAAACCCCTATACGTACCGTGGCAGGTGCGTATTGTCTGTCTCTCAAATTATTTCCCAGTATCGTGTTAAGCAGGGAATACTGGTCCTCATGGAGGAGGTCAATCTTCGCCTCGGGTGCCCGAAACGCGAGCTGACCATCGGCGGCGATATTAATGGATACCAGGCCAATGCCACACTGTTGGATAAGCTGGTTGGAAACATGGGGTTTCAGTCCTGCTTCCAATAAGGCATGTGCGGTGCCCAGCGTGGGGTGCCCGGCAAAGGGGAATTCTGATACCGGTGTGAAGATGCGTATCTGATAATCGGCTATCGGGTCGGTAGGTGGAAATACAAAGGTGGTTTCAGAAAGGTGGGTCCAGCGCGCGATATCTTGCATTTGCTCATCACTCAGACCGTCAGCATCCAGTATGACGGCCAATGGGTTGCCTTTGTATGCAAGGTGAGTGAAGACATCGACTTGCTTAAACTTACGTTCTGACGGCATTGGGCACTCCTTTTTGGGCAATGGAAGTGCCCATCTTATAGTTATTGAAAGACATTTGTCCTGTAGGGGATAAACATTGGGTCAGAAGAGATTAAAACTCACACAAATCTGACCGGGATTCTGACTCCGGCTTATGGCATAATGCGCGCCAAATCACATTCTAACGTGAGTAAGTGCTGTGTTAAGTACCAATAATATTACGATGCAATTCGGCAGTAAGCCGCTATTTGAAAACATTTCCGTGAAGTTTGGCAATGGTAACCGCTATGGGTTGATCGGTGCCAATGGCTGCGGTAAATCCACCTTTATGAAAATCCTTGGCGGTGATCTGATACCGACCGCGGGCAACGTGTTTCTCGAACCTAATGAACGATTGGGGAAACTGCGTCAGGATCAGTTTGCGTTTGAAAACCATACTGTGCTGGATACGGTGATTATGGGACACGCTGAGCTGTGGAGGGTAAAGGAAGAGCGTGACCATATTTATTCCATGGCGGAAATGAGCGAAGAAGATGGGTATAAAGTCGCTGATCTGGAAATAAAATATGGCGAAATGGATGGGTATACTGCCGAGTCCCGTGCTGGTGAGTTGCTGCTAGGCGTCGGTATTCCACTGGAACAGCACTATGGGATGATGAGTGAAATTGCACCTGGCTGGAAGTTGCGTGTATTGCTGGCACAGGCATTATTTGCTGATCCTGATATTCTGCTGTTGGACGAACCGACCAACAACCTGGACATTGACACGATTCGTTGGTTGGAACAGGTGCTGAATGAACGTAACAGCACCATGATCATCATCTCCCATGACCGTCACTTTTTGAATATGGTATGTACCCATATGGCGGATCTGGATTATGGTGAGTTGCGTATTTATCCCGGAAATTATGACGAGTATATGACGGCATCGACGCAATCTCGTGAGCGTCTGCTGGCGGATAATGCCAAGAAAAAAGCGCAGATCTCTGAATTGCAGTCATTTGTCAGCCGTTTTAGTGCCAATGCTTCCAAATCCCGTCAAGCGACGTCCCGAGCCCGTCAGATAGAGAAAATCCAGTTGGAAGAGGTGAAAGCCTCCAGCCGCCAGAATCCATTCATCCGTTTTGAACAGGATAAAAAACTGTTCCGTAACGCATTGGAAGTGGAAGGACTGACTAAGGGTTTTGATAATGGGCCACTGTTCAGCCAGCTAAAATTGCTGATTGAAGTCGGTGACAAGGTGGCTATTCTCGGTAATAACGGGATTGGTAAATCGACGCTGATGAAAACACTGGTTGGTGATTTACCACCGGATGCCGGTACGGTGAAATGGTCTGAGAATGTAAAAATTGGTTATTACGCTCAGGATCATGAATATGAGTTTGAGGGAGATCTCACCGTATTTGACTGGATGAGTCAGTGGAAGCAGGAAAAGGATGACGAACAGGCGGTGCGTAGTGTATTGGGTCGTCTTCTATTCTCTCAGGACGATATCAGAAAGAATGTCAAGGTATTATCCGGCGGAGAGAAAGGCCGTATGTTGTTTGGCAAGCTGATGATGCAGCGTCCGAATGTATTGGTGATGGACGAACCAACTAACCATCTGGATATGGAATCCATTGAATCACTGAACATGGCGCTGGAAATGTACCCAGGTACGTTACTGTTTGTGTCGCACGACCGCGAATTCGTTAGCTCATTGGCGACACGTATTCTGGAAATTACACCGCAGAAAGTGGTGGATTTTTCCGGTAATTACGAAGATTACCTGCGTAGCCGTGGTATTGAGTAATCGTTAGCGTCAATATACATGGTAATTACTCAAGGTAGTGGAGGAATCTCCGCTACCTTTTTTATCATCTGATGTCGGATTCGACTTGGTAAGATTAAATCTATTTCAGTATGAAAACAGCGATGAATATCGTGAATGCCACTAAAACTTGCGCCTAGAGAGTGTGTTACTGGCTTAGGAAAAGATAATATCCGTCAGACTTTTTTGCTTTTTAAACTAAAGTATTTAAAGTAACTATAATACAGCGGTGAATATAAGCCTCATGGTAATAAATACAGGTTAAAATAACAAAACGAGCATCAGCAGTTTTAATAGAAATCCACTAAAATCAACATGGTATTTTATTTTATTTTATTTTTGAGTAATTATCTGCGTTAAATCGATTAAGCACTACCAGTAAAAGTGAAAATAGTGGTCTTAACGAGTGATTGCGATAATTTCTCATTTCACCTGATGAAAAAAAATTTAAAAAGACAGCATGTGTATACAGTCACAGAATATACATAAATAAGAGGGTTATTCCCCTGCGGATTGATAGAGATCAAGTCGGTTAAACTAATTTCCTCATTACCATATTCCCACACATCCGCATGTTACTCCGTCTGAGTTACAGGAGAATAATAAAAAATGAGTGGGGAAAATTTAATGCTTTCCCATCACGGCGTTAATCGTCGTGATTTTATGAAGTTATGTGCAGCACTCGCCGCAACCATGGGGTTGACTGATTCAGCTGCGGCAGAAATAGCGCAATCCATTACATCACCGCAGCGTCCACCGGTGATTTGGATTGGTGCTCAGGAGTGTACCGGCTGTACTGAATCATTATTGCGTTCGACTCACCCGACTGTTGAGACTTTGCTGTTAAATACCATTTCGTTGGAATATCACGAAGTGCTGTCCGCTGCTTTTGGTGAACAGGCAGAAGAGAACAAACACCACGCTATTGAACAATATAAAGGGAAATATGTACTGGTGGTGGATGGGTCGATACCGATAAAAGACGGTGGCATCTACTGCGTGGTGGCGGGTAAGCCGATTGTCGAACATATCCGTAACGCAGCAGAAAACGCTGCGGCCATCATTGCCATCGGTTCCTGTTCCTCCTGGGGCGGCGTTCCGGCAACGGGAGGAAACCCGACTGGTGCCGTCAGCTTGCAGGACGTATTACCGGGTAAAATGGTCATTAACATCCCCGGTTGTCCACCTAATCCACACAACTTCCTGGCCACTGTAGCCCATATTATTACCTATCACCGCGCCCCTGCCCTGGATAGTCACAATCGTCCGATGTTCGCCTATGGTCGTTTGATTCATGAAAACTGTGAACGTCGCCCGCATTTCGACGCCGGTCGTTTCGCCAAAGAGTTTGGTGATGAAGGTCATCGTCAGGGATGGTGTTTATACCATCTGGGCTGTAAAGGGCCGGAAACCTATGGCAACTGTCCGACGCTGGAGTTCTGCGATATCGGCGGCGGTATCTGGCCGGTAGGGATTGGCCATCCATGTTATGGCTGCAACGAAAAAGGGATTGGTTTTACCAAAGGGATTTTCCAGTTGGCTAACGTGGAGAATCCAACGCCACGAGTTGAAAAGCCGGCAACTAACAGTCCTGAAGGTGGACAGAGGTCGGCGACAGCGACCGGGCTTATTGGTGGTGTGCTAGGTGCGGTTGCGGGTGTCAGTCTGATGGCGGTACGCGAACTGGGACGTCAGCAAAAACAGAAGGATGCCGGAAAATCATCCCGGGAGGATTGAGCCGTGAACAGACGCAATTTTTTAAACTGGCTTCTGCCGGTGCGTTACTGGCTGGCACACCGCTGGCCAGTCAGGCGGAGGCGACCAATAAGCCGCCGATCCCCGGCGCACTCGGGATGCTGTATGACTCCACGTTGTGTATCGGCTGCCAGGCATGTGTGACCAAATGCCAGCAAGTCAACCATCTGGAACACAACCCGAACAGTAAAATTTACACCGGCGGTGCGCCGACCTGGTCCAACAACGACAAACTGAGTCCTTACACCAATAACATTATCCAGGTATGGAGCTCGGGTGATGGTAAAAACAAGGATCAGGAGCAAAACGGTTATGCTTACATTAAAAAACAGTGTATGCACTGCGTTGATCCTAACTGTGTGTCGGTGTGTCCGGTTTCCGCATTAAAGAAAGACCCAAAAACCGGTGTGGTGCACTATGACCCCGACATCTGTACCGGGTGTCGCTACTGCATGGTGGCCTGTCCGTTCGATGTGCCGAAATATGACTATGAAAATCCGTTCGGCAAAATTCATAAATGCGAATTATGTAATCAGCCCGGTGTTGAGCGTCTGGATAAAGGCGGCATGCCTGGGTGTGTTGAAGTCTGTCCTACCGGCGCGGTGATTTACGGTACTCGTGAGGATCTGCTGGCAGAGGCCAAACGTCGTTTGGCACTCAATCCGGGTGATGAGTATCACTATCCGCGTCAGATGTTGGATAAAAACGATACCTATCTGCACGCCGTGCCGAAATATGATCGCTATGTCTATGGTGAAAAAGAAGCTGGCGGCACTCAGGTACTGGTGTTGGCGGGAGTGCCTTACCAGAATCTGGACTTGCCAAAACTGGATGCGCTTTCTACCGGCGAACGTTCCGAGCATATTCAACACACGCTGTATAAAGGCATGGTGCTACCACTGGCGTTATTAGCCGGGATTTCCGTACTGGTCCATCGAAATACCCGTGAAGACAGGCAGGACCATGATAAGTCACAGGAGGACGATCATGACGGCGCATAAAGCAAGTCCGTTGGGTGGGCGCCAGGTCAGTTGGCCCGTGATGCTGCTGGCACCGTTTGTGGTGATCTGTGCGGTACTTATTCTCAAACGTCTGGTGTTGGGGCTTGGCTCGGTGGCTGACCTGAATGGCGGGTATCCGTGGGGGATCTGGATCTCCTTCGACCTGCTGGTCGGAACCGGGTTCGCCTGTGGTGGCTGGGCGTTAGCCTGGGCGGTATATGTCTTTAACCGTGGTCAATACCATCCATTGGTACGCCCGGCGCTGCTGGCCAGCCTGTTTGGTTATTCGTTGGGGGGGCTGTCCATCACCATTGATGTCGGACGTTACTGGAATTTACCGTACTTCTTCATTCCCGGTTTCTTCAACACCTCATCGGTGCTGTTTGAAACAGCGGTCTGTATGACCATCTACATCGGGGTGATGGCCCTGGAGTTTGCGCCGGTCATCATGGAACGCTTTGGCTGGAAGGTTTCGCTCCAGCGGATGAATAAAGTGATGTTCTTTATCATCGCGTTGGGGGCGTTACTGCCGACCATGCACCAGTCCTCAATGGGGTCGCTGATGATTGCCGCCGGTTATAAAGTGCATCCGCTGTGGCAGAGTTATGAACTGTTGCCGCTGTTGTCGCTGTTGACCGCCTTTATCATGGGATTCTCGATTGTTATTTTCGAAGGCTCGCTGGTGCAGGCGGGGCTGAAAGGACGGGGACCGGATGAAAAAGTGCTGTTTAACCGGTTGGCGCGCGTCACCGATGTATTGGTCTTACTGTTTCTGGTGGTGCGTTTCGGCGAAATTTTCTGGCACCACAAGACCAGTTATCTGCTGGCATTTGATCGCTACTCCATCATGTTCTGGTGTGAATCGGCACTGATGCTGTTCCCGCTGCTGATGTTCCGTCTGGAGCGTTGTCGCCGCGACTCGCGCTGTCTGTTTATCGGTGCAGTCAGTATGTTATTCGGCGCCGCTTTGTGGCGATTGAGCTATTCACTGCTGGCATTCAATCCTGGTGGTGGTTACCACTATTTCCCTAAAGCGCAGGAAATTCTGATTTCTATCGGTTTCGTAGCGATTGAAATCTGCGCATACATCTTGTTAATCCGCCTGCTGCCGGTACTTCCCGCGCTGGAAGGCGTTCATAAGAATCATCAGGCCGAGGTAAAGCATGAGCCAACGCATCACCATTGATCCTATTACCCGCATTGAAGGGCATCTGCGCATTGATTGCGAAATTGAAAACGGGAAAGTCACCAAAGCCTGGTCATCCGGCACTATGTGGCGCGGCATGGAAGAGATCGTTAAGGGCCGCGATCCGCGTGATGCCTGGATTATTGTGCAGCGTATCTGTGGCGTATGTACCACAGTGCACGCGATTGCTTCTGTACGTGCAGTAGAAAATGCATTGGGTCTGAACGTACCGGTTAATGCACAATACATCCGTAACCTGATTCTGGCGTCACATAGTATTCACGATCATATCGTGCATTTTTATCAACTTTCCGCGCTGGATTGGGTAGACGTCACTTCAGCACTGAAAGCCGATCCGCAAAAAGCGGCTAATTTGTTGAAAGGATTGTCTGAGTGGCCACTCAATAGCGCCGCGGAATTTGCCAAGGTGCAGCAGAAGCTGAAGGATCTGGTCGCCAGTGGGCAATTAGGGATCTTTGCCAACGGTTACTGGGGGCACCCGGCGATGGCATTGCCACCGGAAGTCAATCTGATTGCCGTGGCGCACTATCTACAGGCGTTGGAATGTCAGCGTGACGCCAACCGGATTGTGGCGATTCTGGGGGGTAAATCACCACATATCCAGAATCTGGCAGTGGGTGGCGTTGCCAACCCCATTAATCTGGATTCGCCGAGTGTGCTCAATCTTGAGCGTCTGATGTATGTGAAAAGCTTTATTGACCGGCTGGGGGATTTTATCGAGCAGGTTTATAAAGTGGACTGTGCCGTTATTGCGGCCTATTACCCACAGTGGTTGACGTTGGGTCGTGGGGCTGACCACTATCTGAGCGTGCCGGAATTGCCGACCGATGACAAGGGCGGTAGCTTCCTGCTGGCGGGGGGCTATATTGAAAGCGGCAATCCTTCCACCTTCCGGCCGATTACCAGTCATAACGATAAGTTCCTGATCGATGGCATCAAGGAGAGTGGTAAGCACGCCTGGTACAAGGATGACGAACCCCTGGCGCCGTGGGAGGGACTCACTCGTCCTGATTACACGGGCTGGCAGGAAGATGGGAAATATTCCTGGGTGAAATCACCGACGTTCTATGGCAACACGGTGGAAGTAGGGCCAGTGGCCTGGTTGTTATGCAGTCTGGCTGCCAAACACAAGGATACAGAAACCCATTTCGCACAGCTTGGCGCTGCTTACCGGAAACTCAGTGGTCGCACGCTGGAAGAGAAACAACTGCATTCCACATTGGGCCGTGTGATTGGCCGCACCATACACTGTTGTGTGTTGAAGGATACGTTGGCACACCAATGGCAGGCGTTGGTAACCAACATTGGCAAAGGTGATCACGAGACCTTCATTAAGCCGGATTTTTCTCCGGATACCGAGTTTCGCGGCGTTGGTTTCGGCGAAATGCCACGCGGTATGTTGTCGCACTGGGTGGTGTTCAAAAACGGCAAGATAACCAACTATCAGGCGGTTGTGCCATCTACCTGGACCTCCAGTCCGCGTAACTATGAAGATAAAGCAGGTCCGTATGAACAATCACTGGTGGGAACGCCAGTGGCCGATCCGCATAAACCGTTGGAAGTAGTACGTACCATTCACTCGTTTGACCCTTGCATGTCCTGCGCGGTGCACGTGGTGGATACGGTAAACGGCAATGAAGTCACACGGGTGAAGGTGCTGTAATGAATATACTGGTGTTGGGGATAGGTAATCTGTTGCTGAGCGATGAGGCTATCGGTGTGCGTATTATTGAGGCGTTGGAACAGCGCTTTATCTTTACGCCCGCCATCGATATTGAGGATGGTGGTACGTCGGGGATGGAGCTGCTTGAAACCATGGCTGACCGTGATCATCTGATTGTCGCGGATGCGGTGCTGACGGGAAACGCGCCGGGAAACGTGGTGGTACTACACGATGACGAAGTACCGGCGTTGTTTACCCGCAAAATATCCCCGCACCAGTTAGGCTTGTCCGATGTATTGATGGCACTGCGACTTACTGGTGAGTTCCCGAAACAACTCACGCTGGTGGGCGTAGAACCTGACTCGTTGGCGCCAGGGATTGGGTTATCTGCTACGGCGACAGCGGCGATAGAGTCGGCGTTGCTGCATATTGTCGCCGCATTACGGCACGGTGGTGTGACAGTGACTGAGCGTCAGTGCAGTGAGGTGCCTTGTGAGTAATATGGAAAAGCCTGAACACAGTGCTATGTTGGTGGACGATCAACACACTATGCCGGGTGAGCGCAAAGAAAATTCACTTATTCCGGTGCATGATCATCATCCGGCGGCCTGGCTGGAAGCCATATTTACCCGGATAGCGCAGGAAAAAATGCAGTCACTGCCTTTTTATCGGGCGGCAGTTCCGGTCCGGGCCTGCGGTTTTACCCTATTTGAACAGCAATGGTTCGGTTGTCTGCTGACGCCCTGGATGATGAGTCTGCTGGTGTTGCCCGGTCCGCAACAGGACTGGCCGAGGCGTACTCTGGCAGAGCGTCTGGCGTTGAGTCTGCCGTGTGGTCATGTCAATTTTATCGTCGGTGAAATGGACGATGGCATTCAGTATCTCTCCTGTTCGCTGATGTCGCCGATAGATTCGGCATTAAGCGGAGAGCAGGCGATACAACTGGCGGAGCAAAGTGCCAAAATGGCGCTGTCCCTGCCAGTGACGGATGGTGAAGTACCGCAGAATCTTGGCCGACGAGCGCTGTTCAGCCTAAATCGGAGTTAGCAGCATGCATGAGATTTCCATGTGCTACAACGCGCTGGAACTGATTGAACAACAGGCCCGTCAGCATGGCGCACGGAAAGTAAAAGAAGTGTGGCTGGAGATTGGGGCGTTGTCCTGTATTGAAGAAAGCGCGCTGCGCTTTTGTTTTGAATCCGTATGCCGTCAGACGATGGCGGATGGCTGTGAACTGCATTTGCAGGTGCAGCCTGCGCGCGCCTGGTGTTGGGAGTGTAGCGAGATAGTCGAAATCACGCAGCATGACGCTGGGTGTCCGCGTTGCGGCAGCTATAATTTACGCGTTGATGGCGGTGACAGTTTGCAGATAAAACAGCTCGCCATTGAGTGACCACTTGTCCCGGAATGCTTGCCGGGCAAAAACGAAAAGTGTCAGAAACGGTTTTGTAACCGGGAGGAATTATCCCTATGTGTACCACATGCGGTTGCGGTGAAGGGGAGAGTAGAATAGAAGGCGATGAACCCCTTCATTCACATGACCACCATCATGAACATGAACATGAACATGAACATGATCACGAACATGAACATGATCACGAACATGATCACGAACACAGCCATTCTCATCCCAATACTCACTCACATCAGCACCATCATGCTCACGGGCATCATGATCATCACCATAATGAGGGTGAGGCGCGTTATGTCATTATTCATCACCATCATTATTACCATCAGGGCGACGTCAATCACTATTACTATGCCGCGCCGTCTGCGGAGCCGGTTTCTGCCCCGGTAGTGACCCGAGTGTCCGCCGCGCCGGATGAAGAAGAGGTGTTTCAGCCAACAGTCGATCAGCAGGATTTGCATTACGGTCAGGGAGTGGCGGGGACTCACTCACCAGGTATTGGCCAGCAGCGTCTGCTAAAGATTGAGATGGATGTCCTGAGTAAAAACAACCATCTGGCTGCACATAATCGGGAACACTTTGCGGAGCAGAATATTCTGGTGTTGAATCTGGTCTCCAGTCCCGGTTCCGGTAAAACCACCTTGCTCACCAGCACGCTTCATCTGTTGCAGGATCATCTGCCCTGCGCGGTGATTGAAGGTGATCAGCAAACGACCAATGATGCCGAGCGTATCCGTGCGACTGGAGTGAACGCCATTCAAGTCAATACCGGCAAAGGCTGCCATCTGGATGCGCAGATGGTGCATGATGCGGCACATCGTCTACAACTGCCGGACAACAGTCTGCTGTTTATCGAAAACGTTGGTAATTTAGTGTGCCCGGCCAGTTTTGACCTTGGTGAGCGCCATAAAGTGGCAGTCCTTTCGGTAACGGAAGGCGAAGACAAGCCGCTGAAATACCCGCATATGTTTGCTGCGGCATCACTGATGATTATCAACAAGATCGACCTGTTGCCATATCTTGACTTTAATCTGGAAGCTTGTGTGGCCAATGCTCGCCGGGTGAACCCGGAGATTCAGGTCATTGCCTTGTCTGCCCGTACCGGGGAGGGGATGGACGAATGGCTGGCCTGGCTGGAGGGGCAACTATGTGCTTAGGTGTCCCCGGTAAAGTGATCTCGGTAGGTGAAGATATTCATCAGCCTGCCTGGGTGGATGTGTGTGGCGTACAGCGTGCGGTGAATATCGCGTTGGTGTGTGAAGGTGAACCTTCTACGTTGGTAGGGCAGTGGGTGCTGGTACATGTCGGTTTCGCTATGAGCTTGCTGGATGAACAGGAGGCTCAGGATACGTTGGAGGCTTTGCAGTCAATGCAGGCTGTCGGACTGGAACTGGATGAAGTACGGCAAACGGGAGCCATTTATGCAGTACGTTGATGAATTCCGTGATCCTGAATTAGCCAAAGCGATATTGCAGCGTATTCAGGCATTGGTAGCGGATATGCCGCAACTGAAGACGCGACCACTACAGTTGATGGAAGTCTGTGGGGGGCATACTCATGCTATCTTCAAATTTGGGCTGGATCGGCTATTGCCACCGGAAATCGAATTTGTTCATGGACCGGGCTGTCCGGTGTGTGTATTACCGATGGGGCGTATTGATGCCTGTCTGGAGATTGCCGCCCATCCAGAGGTAATTTTCTGCACGTTTGGCGATGCGATGCGCGTTCCGGGGCGCAACGGCTCATTGCTGGATGCCCGTCGCCACGGTGCGGATATCCGGGTTGTCTATTCGCCGCTGGATGCGTTGGTGTTGGCGGAAAAAAATCCTGACCGGCAGGTGGTGTTCTTTGGGCTGGGCTTTGAAACCACCATGCCCAGTTCGGCGCTGACGTTGCAGCAGGCGAAACGGCGTGGTATCAAAAATTTCACGCTATTTTGCCAGCACATCACCATTATTCCGACGCTGCGCAGTCTACTGCAACAGCCCGATTTGCGTATCGACGGTTTTCTGGCGCCAGGTCATGTCAGTATGGTCATCGGCGCGTATCCTTACCAACCGCTGTGTGACCAGTTTCATAAACCGTTTGTCGTGACGGGGTTTGAACCGCTGGATATTTTGCAGGCGTTGCTGATGCTGGTGCAACAGTTGCACGATGAACGTTGTGTGGTGGAAAACCAATACCGTCGCATTGTGCCGGATAATGGCAATCCGCTGGCTCAGCAGGCGATGGATGAGGTGTTTGAGGTCAAAGCCAGTAGTGAATGGCGTGGTCTGGGTGAAATTGCCTTGTCTGGTATGCAACTGCGTGAAACCTATGCCGCTTTCGACGCTGAGCGACGTTTCATGCCGCAGCAACAGGATGTGGCGGATGAGCCGCTTTCCCGCTGTGGTGACGTGTTGACCGGACGCTGCAAACCGGGTGATTGCCCGCTGTTTGGCCAGAGTTGCACGCCACAGAATGCCATCGGCGCGCTGATGGTGTCTTCCGAAGGGGCATGTGCTGCTTATTATCAATATCGCCGGGAGTGTGCCTGATGACGACAGTAGTTCAGCCAAAAGAGATCACGCTGGCCCACGGCAGTGGTGGTCAGGCGATGCAGCAGTTAATTGAGAGTCTGTTTTTACAAGCGTTTGATAATCCATTGTTGGGGCAACGGGAAGATCAGGCGCGTTTGCCGTTGGCGCCGTTGGCCAGTGCCGGTGACCGGCTGGCGTTTACGACTGACAGCTACGTGATTGATCCAATCTTTTTCCCCGGTGGTGACATTGGCAAGCTGGCGGTATGCGGTACGGCCAATGATGTTGCCGTCAGTGGCGCCAAACCACTTTACCTTTCCTGTGGTTTTATCATTGAGGAAGGGCTTAGCGGTGAAACGTTAATGCGCATCGTCAACTCGATGGCACAAACGGCGCGGGAAGCCGGTATTCAGATTGTGACCGGTGATACCAAAGTGGTGCCGCGCGGTGCTGCCGATAAAATTTTCATCAATACGGCGGGTATTGGTGTGATTCCGACGGACGTGCGCTGGGGGACCAGTGAAATCCGTCCCGGGGATAAGATTATTGTCAGTGGAACGCTGGGTGACCACGGTGCCACCATCCTCAATCTACGTGAGAATCTGGGGCTGGAAGCTGAGTTGACCAGTGATTGCGCGGTACTGGAACCGATGATTGCTCCGCTGCGACAGATTGACGGCGTGCGTGCGCTGCGTGATGCCACCCGCGGTGGTGTGACAGCTATTTTGCACGAGTATGCGCAAGCCAGTGGTTGTGGCATGGAGGTACTGGAAAGCACGATCCCGGTGAAACCGGCAGTGCGTGGTATCTGTGAGCTATTGGGACTGGAAGCACTGAATTTTGCCAATGAAGGCAAGCTGGTGCTGGTGGTTTCACTCGAGGCCGAAAACGCGGTACTGGATGCGTTGCGTGCTCACCCGTTGGGGCGTGATGCCACCACGATAGGTAGCGTGACAGAGAAAGAACAGGTCCGTCTGTGCGGGGTATTCGGCGCGACTCGTCTGCTGGATTTGCCGCACAGTGAGCCGATGCCGAGAATTTGCTAGTGTCCTTAATTCCTGGGCTATCAAGAAAGTGTTTTTCCATTGTTTATGCGCTTAATCCGTGGTTTTTTCTGGCGTAATCGGGTTCTTGGGGCGGCGGCGGTGGCTGACCCGTCCCAGGCTGGACGTAAACCGGATAGTGGTGGGAGACACAGGATTTTTTAGCGTTCAACATTATTTACGGTGCCCACAGACTCTCTATGTCATTAAACCACAACGGCATTGAAATCCGCGTAAAAGGTAAAGTGCAAGGGGTGGGGTTTCGCCCTTATGTCTGGCAGCTTGCCCACCGTCTGCAACTGTGCGGTAACGTCAGTAATGATAGTGCCGGCGTGCTGATTCATCTCTATCCTGCGTCGGCGGCAGACACGTTTTTAGTGATGTTACAGGCGGAATGCCCGCCGCTGGCCTATATCGACAGCGTGAAGCATCAGTCTTATTACTGGTCGGCTATTCCCACCGAGTTTGTGATAGAACACAGCGGTGCCGGGCAGATGGACACCCAGGTAGTGCCGGATGCCGCCACCTGCGATGCCTGCCAGCAGGAACTGCATGATCCTGCCAACCGTCGTTATCACTACCCGTTTATCAATTGCACCCACTGTGGCCCACGTTTTACCATCATCCGCAAAATGCCTTATGACCGTCCCTATACCGCGATGGCTGCATTTCCACTCTGCCCGGATTGTTTGCATGAATATCAGAATCCGGCTAATCGCCGCTTTCATGCCCAGCCGAACGCTTGTCCGACGTGTGGGCCACATGTGTGGTTGAGTGATGGTCAGTCAACACTGACAACGGACGATGATGCTATTGTTCAGGTCGCGCAGGCATTGCTGGCCGGGAAGATTGTGGCGGTAAAAGGGTTGGGCGGATTCCACCTGGCGTGTGATGCCACCAATCCGCGGTCGGTGGCATTATTACGGCAGCGTAAACACCGGCCAGCAAAACCGCTGGCTGTTATGCTGCCTGATGAACAGTGGCTGGTGCGTTGCACGACGACGGATGATATCCCGGCGGCATTACGGTTACTGAAAAGTCCGGCCGCCCCGATTGTCCTGCTGCCACTGCGTAAATCGGGGCCGCTGGCAGTGGATATCGCCCCTGCGCTGGACGACGCCGGGTTGATGCTGCCCGCTAATCCGCTACAGCATGTGTTACTGAAGCAGGTAGGATGCCCGTTGGTGATGACGTCCGGCAATGCCAGTGGTAAACCGCCGGCATTGAGTAACCAGCAGGCACTATCCGATTTGGCGGGTATTGCCGATCACTGGCTGTTGCATGATCGTGACATCGTTCAGCGGGCGGATGATTCAGTGGTGAGGATGCACGGGCGTCATGCTGAAATGCTGCGACGCGCACGAGGTTATGTACCGGACGCCTTACCGCTGCCACCGGGTTTTGACTCGCAACCGTCGCTGTTGGCGATGGGCGCTGATCTGAAAAACACGTTCTGTCTGCTGCGAGGGAATCACGCTATTGTCAGTCAGCATCTGGGCGATCTGGCAGACAGTGATATCGAACAGCAGTACCAGCAGGCGATCGCTTTGTTTAAGGATATTTACCGGTTTACGCCACAGGCAATCGCCGTTGATGCTCATCCCGGTTATCTCAGTCATCAGCGGGGAAAACAGCAGGCGTTACAACAACAGATTCCGTGTATTGAGGTGCTGCACCACCATGCTCATCTTGTGGCTTGTATGGCGGAGCATCAACGCCCGCGTGATGCCGGGCCGGTCATCGGCCTGGCGCTGGATGGTATCGGTTATGGCGACCACGGTCAGTGGTGGGGAGGCGAATGTTTGCTGGTGGATTATGCACATTGCCGGTCCTTGGGCGGATTGCCGGCGGTGGCCCTGCCCGGCGGTGATCTGGCAGCCCGCCAGCCATGGCGTAACTTGCTGGCGCAGTGGTTGAAGTTTGTACCTGACTGGGCTGATTTGTCTGAGGCCGCCGTTATTCCGGCGGCCTCGGTACCGTTACTGACGAAAGCGATCGAGCGAGGTCTTAATGCGCCGTTGGCATCCTCTGCCGGACGGCTATTTGACGCGGTGGCTACCGCGACCGGTTTTCCTTCCGCGACCCAGAGTTGGGAGGGCGAAGCGGCCTGTTGGCTGGAGGCGCTGGCCCGACAACATCAGCAGGCGAAGCCGCCGGTTACGATGCCTGTGCTGGAAAACACGCTGGATCTGGCTACTTTCTGGCGGCAGTGGCTGGCGTATCGTGCTGCCCCGGCCGACAAGGCGTATGCGTTTCATGTGGCGTTGGCACAGGGGCTGGCAGCGCTGGTTCAGCGAGCTGCGGCACAGGTTCAGGTCGACACGGTGGTGCTTTCCGGCGGCGTGATGCACAATCGGCTATTGGTACAGTTACTTCGACAATCGCTGTCTGAGTTTGAGGTATTGCAGCCCAGCCGCTTGCCCGCCGGTGATGGCGGTTTGTCGTTGGGGCAGGCGCTGATTGCTGCTGGTCGCCTCTCGTCTTGAGTTGATACCCTCATCGGCTAAACCCTCACCGGTAGCACTGAGACTGCTGGTGAGGTATCCGGTTATTGTCCTTGCAGATCATGGGCGATAGCGGTCTTGAAGTCCGACATCGGACAGAAACCGTTAGCGTCAGTGTTACAACCGTCAATATGCAACGTCACCCGCTGTGCCGGTTTTTTCAGTGACAACGGCGTAGCGTTACGGATTTGCTCGGTAGATTGATAGACATATTCAATTTTCATCAGATCCTGATTAGTTTTTTCATCATGCCAGCGCTGAAATACGATCTTGCCGCTGATCGGGGTGCTTTCATACTGATTGGGTAATTGATAAGGCGCGGTTTTCATCGCGGCAAGCAGGGAGGCAATATTGGAGTCATGACCAACCAATACGGTAACTTTAGCTTTTTGCGCTGTGGCGGCCAGTTTGTTATCTGACGGTGTGCCATTCAATATGGCGCTGATAAAAGTCAGCAATGGTGCGGCGGCATTCTGCGCTACGGCCGGCGAACCAAACAGTGTTTCATGGTATAGGTTTTTAATCTCTTCCAGTTGACGCCACTGTTTTTTATCGCTGATTTTGCCCCAGGCGACTTCATGTTTCGGGTAGCCTTCATAGTATTGCAGCATGAAACCATCGGCTGCACCAGTACCCATTCGCAGTGGACCACTGATTCCCGGCTCCTTGTTCTGTGCGAGAATCACGACGTTACTCTGTGTAGCCAGTGTGCAGGTTTTCTTTTCCATGCAGATTTTAGAGTGTCGATAATCCATCACCTGTTGCAGCACCTGATAATTGTTTTGCAGTCGTTGGTTAATTCCATCGACGCCGCCGGGGCCAGCATGTTGGTTGATGGAATCAAGCGCCTTGTTCTTAAAATCATCGGTAACGTTGGCGGTAATGATCGGATTGAAGGTAGGGTCCATAGTGCCTACGTTGTCCTGATGGTAGACGGTTATTGCACAGCCAGGAAATCCACCTTGCACAAAACTTTTGGCCGTATCAATCGTCCGTGGCAGGCTGTTGGCATACACGAATACCTCGCCTTCCGGCGGGCAACCTTTCGCTGGCAGAACGCCGTAGTGACTGAGCCATTCATGCGTATATTGAGCAGATAGCGCTTCTACCTTTGCCCCTTTGGGTGTCAATAATCCGCCTTCGGTTTTCCATTTTGGCCAATGATGGGGCGTCGATTCAGCCAGAATGTCACCATATCCCACCAGTGGCGCCCGGATGCCGTGACGGCTGAAAATCAACACCTGTTGCAACTGATAGCTGGCCGGTGGTTGAGCCGGTTCAGCTGACTGTACCGATAACGGTAGAATCAGCGCCAGGGTACTGAGGGTAAACATGGGGATTATATTTTTCTTCATTATTTTCCATCCTTTTGTTGTGAAACGGTCAGTTACACCGTTCGTATTAACCATTCTCTAGCATAGACGTGGAAATAAAAGAGAGAACGAGTTAGCGTCGGAAAAACAGCAAAGAAGTTATCACCAGTGCTTCAGGTTCGGATAAGTCTGGTTGTTCGTGATGCTCAGTGAGCTATGGTCACAGATTCCGATTAGTATAGATGGAGGATTGGCGATGTATCTGCGCCCTGATGAAGTGGCTCAAGTTCTTGAGCATGCAGGTTTTACCCGGGATTATGTTACGGATAAAGCCTATGGATTTTATAAAGGCGAATACTATGTGTATGTGAATCGTGAAGCGAAAATGGGGCGTACCTCATTTATTCTTCATCCAGATCAAGGTCCGAAAAGTCTGAAATATGCTTATCCGGCAGAGGCATTACGCAGCAGCCCGGCGTATGTCCGTTTCCCTCGTGATCCTCAGGCTGTGAGCCCCGCATTTATTGGCATTCCACATGGTTTTACCTCGCGAGTGATGCTGAATCGTTATCTGAACAGCATGTTTCAATAGATCCATTGCGCTGCCTGGCATTAGCAGGGCAGCGCCGATTTATGTCATCTCCCCGTTGCTGGTATATTGCCGGCGTTCGTTCACCGGAATCACTTATTTGAGTAAGGTCATCGGGATTCACTCTCTATCGCCTTCCTGCAACTCGAATTATTTTGGGTATATTGGCGTTATTTAAAACCGAATAAAAACAGTGAATTTGGCGTTGTCGTTTATATTTAAAATAGCATCAGGTGTTGATTTTATGATTTTTACTGTCGGGATAAATAGTATCTCGCCGTATTTTAGACAATGCCGCCTTATTTTTTGCGTGGAAGATAAACATCCTCCTTATATCTCTTTTATCGTGAATTAATACAATAATCGTTATGTAATTATATTTATAGCGATAAGCAATCACATCGTGAAAATAATGATAACCATTATCATTAATCTGGCCAATTGATTTAAAAAAACGCGATTATTGTGAGTATATGTGATGGATTTGTTGTTATTAAGATAATTACTTGAGGTTTTTATTAACGGATGCATAATGTATTACAGTTAATGTGGCTTTGCCATATTCACGTCTGAAAACAATTTATACCCAATAAATTTCAAGATGCAGGATGGTGGCAACCAAGTGAATTCCCAGGCGCTTATTTTGATAAGTGATGGCGAGTCACTGAGGGCCAATAACGTGAATAATGACGGGTATATATTAATCAATAAACAATTACCACCTATATCCAATGGATTTCGAGTGCCAGGAAGTCGACAAGCAAATGAATCCCGATGAGTTTACTCAGATAAGTTATTTCGGTGATAAATCTGCTCCTGGCGGATGGATTTTGACGCAGCTTGTAGTAGCTCACAGAGGCGAGACGCAGAAATAGTCGAGCCATTGGGCGTAGTCAGCGCATCTGCAACTTGAAAGCGGGTGGATATAGATGGGATATGACTCTGGGTGATGTGGTGCAAGGAGTTCCCGATGCAGATCAGCAGACGACAATTTTTTAAAATATGCGCAGGCGGTATGGCCGGAACCACGGTTACGGCTTTGGGATTTTCTCCCGCTGTGGCATTGGCAGAAACACGGCAGTATAAATTATTGCGTGCAAAAGAAACGAGGAATAATTGCACATACTGCTCTGTCGGTTGCGGTGTTTTAATGTACAGCCTGGGTGATGGTGCCGAGAATGCAAAATCATCCATTTATCATATCGAAGGTGACCCAGACCATCCGGTTAGTCGTGGGTCTTTGTGTCCTAAAGGGGCCGGGTTGATTGATTTCATCCACAGTGCCCAACGCCTGCAATATCCGCAGTACCGTGCGCCAGGGTCTGATAAATGGCAACGCATCAGCTGGGACGAGGCTTTGGATCGTATTTCCCACCTGATGAAAGAAGACCGTGATGCCAATTTCGTGGAAAAAAACAGCGCTGGGGTAACCGTTAACCGATGGCCGACTACCGGTATGCTCTGTTCTTCGGCAGCAAGTAATGAAACCGGTATGCTGGATCAACGTTTTTCCCGGGCGTTGGGCATGGTTGGTATCGATACACAGGCTCGTCTGTGTCATGGGCCAACTGTTGCCGCACTTGCCGCCACGTTTGGCCGGGGGGCCATGACCAATAACTGGGTCGACATCAAAAATGCCAACATCGTCCTGGTGATGGGAGGCAATCCGGCGGAAGCGCACCCAGTAGGCTTTAAATGGGCGCTGGAAGCCAAGGTGAAAAACGGCGCTAAACTGATTGTTGTTGACCCACGATTTAACCGCTCTGCCGCAGTTGCCGATCTGTATTCGCCTATTCGCGTAGGCTCGGATACCACCTTTTTGCTCGGCGTCGTAAATTACCTGCTGTCTCATGACAAGGTGCAGATGGCGTATGTCAAAGCCTATACCAATGCCAACTTGTTGGTTGATGCGGATTATCGTTTTGATGAAGGCATCTTTAGCGGCTATAACGAGCAAGAACACAAATATGACCGCACCTCCTGGCAATATGAACTGGATGAAAATGGCTATGCCAAACGCGATCCAACCTTGAGCCATCCGCGTTGTGTCTGGAACTTGCTGAAAGATCATGTCAGTCGTTATACGCCTGACATGGTCACCAGCGTGTGTGGTACGCCGAAGCAGGATTTTCTCACTATCTGTGAATTGCTGGCGTCAACCAGTGTTCCCGACCGTACCGCAACTATCATGTATGCGCTGGGTTGGACACAGCATACGGCCGGTGCTCAGATCATTCGTACCGCGGCGATAATCCAACTGTTATTGGGTAATGTCGGTATGGCTGGCGGCGGTGTCAATGCGCTGCGTGGGCACTCAAATATCCAGGGTTATACCGATTTGGGGCTGTTATCGCTGAATCTGCCTGGCTATATTCCGCTACCTTCCGAAAAACAGCCCACGTTACAGGATTATCTGGTTCAGACCACACCGAAGGCGTTGCTGCCGGAACAGGTCAACTACTGGAAAAACACACCTAAGTTTTTTATCAGCTTGTTGAAAAGTTTTTGGGGAGACAACGCGCAGAAGGAAAATGACTGGGGTTATGACTGGTTGCCTAAATGGGATAAGAGCTACGATGCGTTGGCCTATTCCCACATGATGCTGGATGGCAAGGTAAACGGCTATATTGTGCAGGGATTTAACCCGATTGCCGCGTTTGCCGATTCCAACAAAGCCCGGGACGCATTGGCCAAACTCAAATATCTGGTAGTTATTGATCCATTGGCGACGGAAACATCCAGTTTCTGGCAGAACCACGGTGAACTGAACAATGTGGACTCCAGCCAGATCCAGACCGAAGTCTTTCGCCTGCCGTCCAGTTGCTTTGCCGAAGAAAATGGCTCCATTGTGAACTCCGCACGCTGGCTACAATGGCATTATCAGGGCGCGGAACCGCCTGGTGAAGCGCGTCATGACGGTGTCATTATCTCTGGCATCTTCTTGCGCCTGCGCGAGCTGTACGCGAAAGAGGGAGGGGCCAATCCGGCACCGGTACTCAACATGGCCTGGGATTATCTGGAACCGGCGGATCCGTCGGCGGAAGAGATCACCAAAGAGGCCAATGGTCGTGCGCTGGCGGATTTGTTTGACGACCAAGGTAAGCTGATCCTCAAAAAAGGTCAGTTGTTGTCAGATTTTTCGCAGTTGCGTGATGATGGCAGTACCGCCTGTTTCTGCTGGATTTACTCAGGCTGCTGGACGGAGCAGGGGAATCAAATGGCCCTGCGTGATAATGCCGACCCTTCTGGGCTGGGATGTACGCCAGGGTGGGCCTGGAGCTGGCCGCAAAATCGCCGCATCCTATATAACCGCGCTTCTGCCGATGAGCAGGGCAAACCCTGGGATCCCAACCGTGAGCTGATTCGCTGGAATGGCAAAAAATGGACGGGAACCGATGTGGCCGATTATGCGGCGACAGCGGCACCCGGTAGTAGTGCCGGGCCTTTCATCATGCTGTCGGAAGGGCTGGGGCGTTTGTTCGCGATTGACAAAATGGCGGATGGACCATTCCCTGCACACTACGAACCTATGGAATCTCCGCTGAAGTTCAATCCGGTTTATAGCAAGGCAATACATAATCCGGCTGTACGCCTGTATGACGCGGATCGTCTGCGTATCGGCACGGCTGCCGAGTTCCCCTATGTGGCAACCACGTATGCGATTACCGAGCTGTTCCGCCACTGGACCAAACATGCGTTATTGAATGCCATTACCCAGCCAGAACAGTTTGTGGAAATTGGCGAAGGGCTGGCGAAACAAAAAGGCATTCAGGCCGGGGATGTAGTGAAAGTCAGTAGCAAACGGGGCTACATCAAGGCTAAAGCAGTGGTGACCAAGCGTGTCCGTACGCTGATGATTGAGGGGCATCCGGTGGAAACCATCGGTGTGCCTTGTCATTGGGGGTTTGAGGGCACGACGAAGAAAGGTTTTCTGGCCAATATACTGACGCCGAATATTGGAGATGCCAATAGTCAAACGCCGGAATATAAAGCGTTCTTGGTGAATGTGGAAAAGGCGTAGCGGAGAAATACTATGGCAATGCAATCGCAAGATATTATCCGTCGCTCCGCGACCAATTCACTGACACCGCCGCCACAGGTACGCGATCATAAAGAGGAAGTCGCCAAATTGATCGACGTTACGACCTGCATCGGTTGTAAGGCTTGTCAGGTGGCTTGTTCGGAATGGAACGATATTCGTGATGAGGTGGGGCACAACGTTGGTGTGTACGACAATCCCACTGATTTGAGCGCCAAGTCCTGGACGGTTATGCGGTTTTCCGAGGTTGAGGAAAACGGTAAACTCGAATGGTTGATCCGTAAAGATGGCTGTATGCACTGTGCTGACCCCGGCTGCCTGAAAGCCTGTCCGTCGGAAGGTGCCATTATCCAGTATGCCAATGGTATTGTGGATTTTCAGTCGGAACACTGTATCGGTTGTGGTTACTGCATCGCGGGATGCCCGTTCGATGTGCCGAGAATGAACAAGGATGATAACCGGGTATACAAATGCACACTGTGTGTGGATCGGGTGGATGTCGGTCAGGAACCTGCCTGTGTGAAAACCTGCCCTACGGGGGCGATTCATTTCGGCACTAAGGCAGAGATGAAAGTGTTGGCGGCGGAGCGCGTGATAGACTTGACGAACCGTGGCTATAAAAACGCCGGGCTGTACGACCCCGCAGGTGTCGGTGGCACACATGTGATGTACGTGTTGCATCACGCTGATCGTCCGCCGCTTTATCATGGTCTGCCTGACAATCCAATCATTAGTCCAGCGGTCACTTTCTGGAAGGGTGTCTGGAAACCTTTGGCGGCCATTGGTTTTGCTACGGCCTTCGCTGCCAGTGTATTCCACTATGTCGGTGTCGGTCCCAACCGGGTAGAAGAGGACGAGTCAGAGACGGATGAGCAGAAGCACGAGGACAAACAGCATGAAAAAGAGTAATCGGATTCAGCGTTACAGTGCGTCTGAGCGCATCAATCACTGGATTGTGGCTTTCTGTTTTGTGTTTGCCGCACTCAGTGGGTTGGGATTTTTCTTTCCATCATTAAACTGGCTGATGAACATTCTGGGTACACCACAGCTGGCACGGGTTCTGCATCCGTTTATTGGTGTGGTGATGTTTGCGGCGTTTCTGTTGATGTTTTTCCGTTACTGGAAGCATAACCTGATTCAGCGTGATGACATCGAATGGGCTAAAAATATCCATAAGGTTGCCGGAAATCAGGAAGTTGGCGACACAGGTAGATATAATTTCGGCCAGAAATGCGTGTTCTGGCTGGCTATTGTCAGTTTGCTGCTGCTGCTGGCCAGCGGTATCGTTATCTGGCGTCCCTATTTTGCCGGCGCTTTCCCGATTCCGGCTATTCGCCTGGCCTTGCTGGTTCATTCAATTTCAGCGGTCGTGTTGATCCTGGTCATTATGGTTCACATTTATGCGGCGTTATGGGTCAAGGGAACCATTACGGCGATGGTTGAAGGCTGGGTATCGACATCCTGGGCGAAGAAACATCACCCACGCTGGTATCGTGAAATCCAACGTAAACAACAGGAAAATAAACCCTGATGAGTATTCGTATTGTTCCTCAGGAACAGTTAAGCGGTAATGAACAATCATCTACGGTGGGAGTAATCCCACCGCTGCTTTTTGCCAATCTGAAAAGTCTGTACAGCAGCCGCGTCGAGCGGTTGCGTCAACTGGCGGAAAACAACCCGCTGAGCGACTACCTGCATTTTGCCGCTACGGTAGTTGACGCCCAGCAGACCGTACTGCATGACCATCCGTTGCAAATGGATTTAACCGATATTCTGCAAAAAGCAGCCGGTCGTCGCCCACCGCTGGATATTGCGACTTTCCCCCGCAATGCCCATTGGCATACTTTGTTGCAGGCACTGATTGAAACGCTGAAACCAGATGCCAGCGGTCAGGTGTTATCGACGCTGGAAAATCTGGAAAAAATGCCAGTGCAGGAATGGGAAGCCATGGCTTCGGCATTATTCAATCATGAATTTACGGCGGAAAGTAATGACAAAGCCCCTTTTATCTGGGCTGCGCTCTCTCTTTACTGGGCGCAGATGGCAAGTCAGATGCCGGGTAAGGCTCGGGCCGAACAGGGTGAACATCGTCAGTTTTGCCCAGTGTGTGGCAGCATGCCGGTTTCCGGTGTGGTGCAGTTAGGTACCACCAGCGGTCTGCGCTATTTGCACTGTAACCTGTGTGAAACGGAATGGCACATGGTGCGTGTGAAATGCAGTAACTGTGAACAATCCGGCGATCTCAACTATTGGTCGCTGGATAACGAGCAGTCGGCGATTAAGGCTGAAAGTTGTGGTGACTGTGGTACTTATCTGAAAATCCTGTACCAGGAAAAGGATCATCGCGTCGAAGCCGTCGCAGATGATCTGGCTTCGCTGGTACTGGATGTCAAAATGGAAGAGGAAGGTTTTGCGCGCAGTAGTATCAATCCTTTCCTGTTTCCGGAAAGTATGAATTAATGTTTAAAAGCGCCCGGTTCTTGTCTTAGAGCCGGGGGCTGTCTGTTTATCCCTTCATGTGCTGCGAATGCTCTATCGCGCTGATCTGATCGAGCCGTTCCTGATGTCGTCCACCCTCAAAATGGGCACTGAGCCACTGATCAATAATCATTTTTGCCATTTCTGAACCAATAACCCGCGCGCCCATAGCCAATATATTGGTGTTGTTATGTTCGCGTGACAGTTTGGCTGAATAGGGTTCGCTACAGGCAACTGCACGGATACCGGTCATTTTGTTAGCCGCAATCGAGATACCGATTCCCGTTCCACAGATGAGAATGCCCAGCTCGGCCTCACCTGCAATGATGGATTCTGCAACTTTACGTGCATAAATCGGATAATCCGTTCTCGTGCTGGCGTTTGTTCCCACATCAATAACCTCAATACCCTGGGATGATAGGTACTGAATGATGTCATTTTTCATGTCAAAACCAACGTGGTCACTGCCGATTGCCATCTTCATAAGTGTCAGTTCCTGCTGTATCAGAGGTGAGTTATAGGCCAGCCAGTTGGTCTGTACTGACCGAGAGTGGCTTATTGATTTATTTTCACAAATAAATTAATTTTGTGAAGTTTATAGGATTGAAACCCATGTCCACAACTGATTTTCTGGGCATTTATATGATGACAATGAGTTTGCCATGCTGATGGATAACGAATGATTCATCGTGTCTGTTTGCTAAAATAATCAATATATTATTGATTTTAATAAAAAATAATAATTTTTCTCATCTGTGATGATGCGATTTGCCCCATTGAGCGGTATCTTTTCATGAATTTTATTAATTTATAAAAAAACAATATTTGTGAAGTTTGTTGCATATTTTTACTATCAGATATGGTGTTATCATTACCGGGATATGGATAAACCAGGTAATAACAATGAGCGAAACTGAATCAGAGAAAACGATCCCCAGGGGTATAAGCATTGCGCCTTATATTCGTATGAAGCAGGAAGGCATGACGGCGAATGAAAGCCGGATCGCCGAATGGTTTCTGGCGACGGGTAATGTCGGTGACAGTACCGCGATTAAAGACGTCGCTAATGCGTTGAATGTATCAGAAGCGATGATAGTCAAGGTATCGAAAATTCTTGGGTTCAGTGGTTTCAGGCAGTTAAGAAGCGCTATTGTTGAATATTTTGAGCATGCGGAACATGACTCCTCTGCGGAGCTGTCACTGACGGATAGCCCGGAAGATGCAATTAACAAAGTGTTTAATTTGACGCTGCGAACGATTGCCGAAGGACAAACCATCGTTAACCCGGAAGAGATATACCAGGCTGCCAGACTATTTTATAGCGCAAATCAGCGAGAGTTATATGGCGTAGGCGGTTCTAATTCGATATGCGCTGATATACAGCATAAATTTTTACGCATTGGTGTGCGCTGTAATGCTTATCAGGATGCTCACATCATGATGATGTCGGCGTCGATGCTTAAACCAACGGATGTTGTGTTAGTGGTATCACATTCTGGGCGCACCAGTGATTTGATGAAAGCGGTCTCTATCGCCAAGAATAATGATGCAAAAATAATTTGCATTACACATAGCGCCAATTCCCCCATTGCCAAATTGGCTGATTTTAATATTTGTTCGCCTGCACCTGAGACACCCCTGTTAGGGAGAAATGCCTCTGCACGTATTTTGCAGTTAACGTTGTTAGATGCATTTTTTGTTTCAGTAGCACGGCTGGATATTGAGACTTCCAGTAAAAATCTGGAAAAAACCAGTGCTATTGCGAGTTATCTAAAGCTTTAGCATTCATCACTATGCCCAATAGATATCAAAACGCAGGAAGGTAACAACCGAGTTAATTTCTGGAAACTTACGCTGATAAGTAACAAGGGTTAGCGAGGTAAGACAACGCCTCTGTAATTTGAAAGATGACGGGTATATCTCACGGAGAAAGAGTAATGAATACGCTATTGAAAACGACGGGTGCCGCACTATTGGGATTATGTTTTTCTGCCATGGCTCACGCTGCCGATTATGCCGTCATTCTTAAAACGTTATCAAATCCTTACTGGGTTGAAATGAAAGGCGGAATAGAGAAAGAAGCCAAAGACCTTGGTGTAACGGTGGATATATTTGCCTCCGCTTCTGAAGGTGATTTTCAGGCACAGATGCAGTTATTCGAAGATCTGGTAAATAAACACTATAAAGGTATCGCTTTCGCGCCGTTGTCTGCATCTAATCTGGTGATCCCTGTCTCTAAAGCGTATCAGAAGGGTATTCGTTTAGTTAACTTGGATGAAAAGATAAATCTTAATAATCTGGCGAAAGCTCACGGTAATGTATCGGCATTTATCACTACAGATAATCAGGCTGTCGGTGAGAAAGGGGCAAAATTCATTATAAATCGACTAGGCACGCAAGGAGGGGATGTTGCCATTATTGAAGGTAAAGCAGGTAATGTTTCCGGCGATGCCAGAAGAACCGGAGCAATGATAGCTTTTAAGGCTGATCCCGCTATTAAACTTGTTGCCAGCCAACCTGCGGATTGGGATCGAATCAAAGCCCTTGATGTTGCCACCAACGTATTACAGCGGCATCCGAATCTGAAGGCATTTTATTGTGCTAACGATACTATGGCCATGGGTGTAGCACAGGCTGTAGCGAATGCTGGCAAGACCGGCAAGGTTATTGTTGTGGGAACGGATGGTATACCGGAAGCCCGTAAAATGATCAGTGAAGGCACATTAACGGCAACGGTTGCCCAAAACCCTGCTGATATTGGTGCATCGGGCTTGAAGTTATTGGTCGACGCTGTGAAGTCAGGCAAACAGATTCCTTTGGGTCAGGCACCTAAAGTCGAGATGGTTGATTCAGTATTAGTGACAAAATAATCGTACCTGGAGACGGTAAAAAACTTGCCGTCTTAAATCACTAATCCGGGGAGTTATATGACCATTCCATATATTAAGATGGAAGGGATCGGTAAGTCTTTTGGTCCGGTCCATGCATTAAGTTCTGTCAATATAGCGATTAACTCAGGAGAAATACATGCGCTATTAGGTGAAAATGGTGCCGGGAAATCAACTCTCATGAAAATACTGTCAGGTGGATATGAACCGGATAGTGGTCATATATTTATTGACGGTAATGAGTATGGAAAGATAGACCATAAACTGGCGGCAAAACTCGGAATAGGAATTATTTATCAAGAGTTAAGTGTCATTGATGAACTGACAGTGATGGAAAATCTATTTATTGGAAAATTACCGGTAAAACGTTTTTGTGGCATCAATGTTGTTCATTGGCAAGAGATGAAAAAACGTGCCGCGATGATGTTGCTCCGGGTAGGGTTAAAGGTCGATCTGTTTGAGAAAGTTGGTAATTTGTCAATCAGCCATAAACAGATGTTGGAAATTGCCAAAACCCTGATGCTGGATGCCAAAGTTATTATTATGGATGAGCCGACTTCATCCTTGACCAGTAAAGAAGTTGAGTATCTTTTTATTTTAATAAAACGATTAAAACAGGAAGGGAAAAGTATCATTTATATTTCCCATAAGCTGAATGAAACCAGAAAAATTTGTGACCGTTTCACGGTGCTGAAAGATGGAAGTAGCGTGTGTTCAGGGGAAATTAGCGATGTCAGTAATGACGATATTGTCAGACTGATGGTAGGAAGAGAGCTTCAAAATAAATTTACTGCGATAAAAGAAAAAACGGGTACGGGAAACGAACCAGTTATTTTCGAAGTCAAGGATATTACCAGTAAAGATAAACGACGTGTGAGGAATATCTCTTTTCAAGTAAAGAAAGGCGAAATCTTGGGATTCGCCGGATTGGTAGGTTCGGGACGTACCGAGTTTATGAATTGCATTTTTGGTGCGGAGCCTATCAGCTCTGGTCAGGTTTTACTGAACGGTGTGGAGATAACGCCTCGCTCGCCACTTGATGCGTTAAAGAAAGGCATGGGATATATCACCGAAAGTCGAAGAGAGAATGGTTTTTTTGACAATTTCTCAATTGAACAGAATATGGCAATCAGTAAAAGCCTGAAAGAGGGTGGATATAAAGGCGCAATAGGGTCGGTTAACCGTCATGATGAAAAACGCATAGCCGAAGAACAAAGAAAATTATTGTCGTTAAAGTGCCGTTCTGTGGACCAGAATATTACTGAGTTATCGGGCGGTAATCAGCAGAAAGTCCTTATCTCAAAATGGTTGTGTTGTGATCCGCAGGTGATGATTTTTGATGAACCGACACGGGGTATTGATGTCGGTGCCAAAGCGGAAATTTATAAAGTCATGCGCGAACTTACCTTACAGGGGAAAACGATATTAATGGTTTCTTCCGAATTGCCAGAGATTATGTCTGTTTGTGACCGTATAGCCATATTTTGTGAAGGGAAGCTTGCCAATGTATTGGTTAATGAAGATGGGCTCTCGGAGCAGGATATTATGAAATGGGCTCTGCCAAATGATTGAGGATTATGTCAATGTCAGAATCAACATTTAATTTCCCTCGCTTTTGGGAAAAGTATGGCACGTTTTTTATATTGGCCATTATCGTTGCGATTTTTGGTGGTATTTCAAGCGAGTATTTTTTAACGACGAGTAATATCAGCCAGATATTTGTACAGAGTTCCGTTACCGTTTTAATCGGTATGGGGGAATTTTTTGCCATCCTTATCGCGGGTATCGACTTATCCGTTGGCGCGATTCTCGCTTTATCAGGTATGGTTACGGCCAAGCTCATGCTGGCTGGATTCGACCCCTTCCTGGCGGCGTTGATTGGCGGTGTCATCGTCGGGGGCGGTTTGGGGGCGATTAATGGTCTTTTGGTCAATTGGACCAGACTGCATCCTTTTATTATTACGCTGGGAACTAACGCCATATTCAGAGGGATGACATTGGTTATCTCTGATGCTAATTCCGTTTATGGTTTTTCTTTCGGTTTTGTTAATTTCTTTGCTAAATCGTTGTTAGGTATTCCGATGCCGGTTATTTTCTCGCTGGTTGTAGCGATTATTCTATGGTTTATTACCGCACATACCCGGCTTGGTAGAAACATTTATGCTTTGGGAGGAAATAAAAATTCGGCATTTTTCTCAGGAATAGATGTCAAGTTTCATGTGCTGATCGTTTTTGTTATCTCTGGAATATGCGCCGGTCTGGCAGGCGTCGTATCAACGGCACGGCTTGGCGCGGCAGAGCCATTGGCTGGTATGGGATTTGAAACTTATGCCATCGCCAGTGCGATTATTGGCGGAACCAGTTTCTTTGGCGGAAAAGGGCGCGTTTTTTCGGTCGTTATTGGCGGGTTGATTATAGGTACTATCAATAATGGGCTCAATATTCTCCAGGTACAGACATATTATCAATTAGTGGTCATGGGCGGTTTGATTATTGCGGCAGTGGCACTCGATCGACTGATTAGTAAATAGGAATAGAAGATGAAAATTTCCCCTTCATTAATGTGTATGGATCTGTCTAAATTTAAAGAGCAGATAGAATTCATTGATAGTCATGCTGATTATTTCCATATTGATATTATGGATGGTCATTTTGTACCGAATTTGACATTGTCGCCATTTTTTGTACAGCAAGTAAAGAAAATAGCCAGTAAGCCATTGGATTGTCATCTGATGGTGATGAATCCACAAGATTATATTGAACCGTTGGCTAAAGCGGGCGCAGGATTCATCACATTGCATCCGGAAACCTTATCTGGCCAGGCATTTCGTCTCATAGATAAAGTCAGATCGCTTAATATGCGTGCTGGTTTGATTCTGAACCCGGAAACTACTATCGCGGCAATGCATTATTATTTGCATAAAGCGGATAAAATTACGGTCATGACGGTCGATCCAGGGTTTGCCGGTCAGAAATTTATCCCGGAAATGCTGGATAAGATTGCTGAATTAAAGCATTACAGAACAAAAAATAATCTTGCTTATGAAATTGAAGTGGATGGTTCGTGCAATCAATATACCTATAAGAAGCTAATAGATGCTGGTGCCGATGTGTTTATTGTGGGTACCTCTGGGTTATTCAACCACTCGCCGCATATTGAAAATGCCTGGGAAGTAATGAAAAGCCAGATTCAGGCGGCACAACGCGAGGTGTAGCATGAATAACAAACAGCCGGTTGTCGTTGGCGTGGATATGGGAGCAACGCATATACGAATATGCGTACTGTCATTGAAAAATGAAGTATTGGTCACCTCACGGGAAAAAACAGATAACATTATTCAGACAGGTTTGGCGGAGGGCATAGCAAAATTTATTCACGCTTATGTGGGTGCTCAACGCTTTATTTCTGGTATTGTCATGGGCCTTCCGGCGTTGGTAGAAAAAGATAAAAAAACAGTTATATCGACGCCGAATCTTCCCTGCCATAAAAATGATATCGAAGGACTGGCTGAGAAGCTGGAGAATTTATTGCGATGTCCGGTATTGTTTGAGCGTGATGTCAATTTGCAGCTGTTTTATGATGTCAATGAATTCAATTTGGTTAACAAGTTGGTATTAGGGTGCTATCTGGGAACCGGATTTGGTTTTTCTATCTGGATGAATGGTATGCCTTTTACTGGTGCCCATGGCGTCGCTGGTGAGCTTGGGCATATTCCTTATGGCAATAATAGCCGACATTGCGGTTGTGGTAATGCAGGATGTCTTGAGACGATCTGCTCAGGTGTGGCATTACGGCGATGGTATGAAAAAGAATCAAGAGAATATGCGCTATCGGATCTTTTTATTCACGCTCAAGACGATGGCGACATTATCCAGTTCATTGACGATGGTGCAAAAGCGATCGCGACGGGGATTAATCTGTTTGATCCTGACGCCGTGGTTCTGGGGGGTGGGGTAATTGATATGACCGCATTCCCGTTGGATATGCTGATTCAGCACATCAAACGCTATATCAGAAAACCATTACCTTTTGAAACCGTCAGTTTTTTAAAAGCGTCGTCATCCGCTTTTAATGGTGCGATTGGCGCCGCCCGTTTAGGGTTAAAAGATATACCCGTTATCTCTCAGGTCGCAGGTGCGTTAATGGCGCCCAGTCACCCGAATCACTTACCTTAGTAAGCTTCGGGATGCCTTCACGTGCACCTTCCTGCAACTCGGCATTTATTGGGTATAGCGATATTAATGATTGTTCGGAAGGAAATATTTTTAGCAGTAAGCGTTCTATTTGTAAGGTAATTGTGTGCCACATCAGGGAATATAATTATATAAAAAGAGAATAGCCGGGATATTGGTTTCCCGGCTATTTGATTGTCAGCGTTAAACCACCTCCTCGGGAGGTGGTGATTGTTAAATCAGTATTCTTGTTATTTCCTTTTGGATTTTGGGACTAGCCCAACATAGGTCATGATCGCCAGTACGTAACACAGCATCATAACCAGCGCCATTGAGAAGGCGGATGTTCCTGTCAGCCCGGTCAACGGTACGCTGACGGCACCCAGCGCAAACATGCTCAGTCCAATCAAGGCCGAAGCACTGCCTGCTTTGTCTCCCTGGCCTTGCATCGCCAGGGCTGACGAGCATGGACCAATCAATCCGATAGCAATGACAGCGAAAAACAGTGGCACCAATATCCACAATAACGGGGCGTGCAAATAACCGGTAACCAACAGGATTGCTGTCGAAACAACGGCAATGCTTAGCCCCAGTTTCAGCACCCGGGTTTCTCCCCAATGTAGGCTGAGTGCGGCAGAAAACTGGCCGGCAGCAATCAGGCCCACGCCATTAATGGCAAAGCACAAGCTGAACATCTGTGGACTGAGGTGATAAATATCCTGTAGCACAAACGGGGATGCCCCGATATAAGCAAACAGTCCTGCGCCAGACAACCCTTGTGCCAGACATAATCCCATAAATTCACGTTCTTTGAGCAAACTGCCCAGTGAGGACAGCAATACACCAACTCCCCCGGTGACTCGACATGCTGGTGGCAGTGTTTCACTTAACCGTAGCGAAGAAAGTACCAGCAGCAGGATGGCGATAACGGCTAACGCGATAAAAATGCCGCGCCAGTCGGTCAGACTCAACAGTGCTCCACCCAACACGGGGGCGAGAATCGGTGCGAGACCATTAACCAGCATCAGCAGGGCGAAAAAGCGGGTCAATTCATGCCCGGTATAAAGATCGCGCGCCACCGCACGGGAGAGTACGGCGCCGCCTGCGCCTGCGAGCCCCTGGAGGAGACGTGCGACGATCAACTGGTTGACATCCTGTGCCAGTGCGCACCATATCGACGTCACCAAAAGGAGTGCCAATGAGATCAGTAATGGACGCATTCTACCTAAGGTATCACTGAGTGGGCCAAAGATGAGTTGGCCAGCACCGAGTCCTAGCAAACCGGCAGTCAGGCTGAGCTGGGCTCGAGAGGCAGACGTTGTCAGTTCTGTCGTTAATTGGGGTAACGCGGGGAGATACAAATCTGTACACAGCGGCCCTAGTGCGGCCAACATTCCCAGCACAATGGCATAGCCGAGTCGGGAGGGCTTCTTGATGTTGTTCATGAATGATTGTCTTCGGGAAAAGTTAACTGGAAGATATGTTGATAGCGCTGAGTTAGTGTAGCGATCGGTGCTTTTTGCGGGAGTACCGATCTAAAAGTAGTTCCCTCTGATAGCACTGTCATAAATTCTACCCGTGCCGCAATGCTTTCGGGTGAACATTGAGGGTAGCGTCGTTGCAGCAAGGTAACGGTCTGATGGAAAATTTGGCGTCGTCTTCTTGCTGAATATCTGAGACGCGGGGATTCCGTGTTGCTTCCGTAGCCATTTCTAGTGTTAATGCATTGTCGTCGTCATGCATCAGATTATCACCGATTAATGACGGTGTTGCCAGCGCATGTGCCATGCGTGAATGTGGATCTTTTTCCACCAGCATCAGCAGCTGGATTTTTTTATCAACGATACGCGGAACGGTCTCTTCGATGATGGCGTCTTTTTTGGCAAAATAACGATAAATCTGGCTTACACTTAACTCGGCATGTGTGGCGATTTCCGCCACGCCAGCCCCATGAAAGCCAGAGCGGCGAAAACAGGTTATGGCAGCGGAGATGATCTGATCGCGTCGGGTCTGAGCTTTGTCATCTTTCGTCTGTATTGGTTGCACATTATCCTCTCGTCTACTGTAGACAGTTATACTTACAGGACATTACAGAACGTTATCGGACGACTTACTCAAATTTCTTTATATTGCGAATGAATAACCATTTTAAATATAAAGGCATTATTTCATGCAAAGTAAAGCATTTCTTTTATTGATGGTCTTTTCTCTGGTGGGTTGTGATCGTGCTGTCGAACCAAAGTTTGATCATGCCCCAATAACAGTTGTGGTCAAAACGTTGAAAACTCAGCCTGTCGTGTTGAGCAGCGAATTGACCGGGCGAGTTACGGCAGCAATGGTGTCTGATGTTCGGCCGCAGGTGGATGGAATTATCCAGAAACGACTGTTTATCGAAGGCAGTGAGGTGAAAGCCGGACAAGTGCTGTATCAGATCGACCCCGCCAGTTATCAAGCGTCTTATGATCAAGCCGTGGCGGCGTTGAAAAACGCAGAGGCTACGGTGCGTTCGGCCAAATTGAAAGCTGAACGTTATGCCCGGTTGGTGAAGGAAGATGGTGTTTCCCGGCAGGATGCTGATGATGCACAAGCCAGCTACGAGGAAGACGTGGCCACGGTGGCGGAAAAAAAAGCATCACTGGAAACTGCACGGATTAATCTGGCTTATACCAAAATCAAGGCCCCGATCAGTGGGCGTATCGGTATCTCTTCGGTAACTCCCGGAGCGCTGGTAACGGCAGATCAGACTACCTCACTGGCTACTATCCGCCAGCTCAATCCTATTTTTGTTGACTTAACCCAGTCCAGCAGCCAACGGCTGGCAATGCGGGAACAGCAAAAAAATGCGCAGACGCCGGTAACACTGACATTGGAAAATGATAAACCCTATGCGCAGAAAGGGATCCTGAAACTGGCAGAGTTGTCAGTGGATGAATCCAGTGGCACCGTAACGGTGCGGGCTGAATTTCCCAATCCACAGGAAACCCTGTTACCTGGAATGTTTGTCCGCGCGTCGGTGGAAGACGGTGTTGATCCCGCAGCGGTTCTGGCGCCACAGCAGGGCATCACCCGGGATGTGAAAGGCAACGCGACGGCACTGGTAGTGAATGATAAACAACAGGTCGAACAGCGTCAGGTGGTTACCGGGCAGGCTATTGGTAACCAATGGCTAGTCACTTCCGGACTGAAGGCTGGTGACCGGTTGATTATTGAAGGTACCGATAAGGTAGCGCCCGGCGATACGGTACAAGCAGTAGAAGACGGTTCGACTGCTCAACAACCCTCACTGACAGACAATAATACAGGGAATCGTTAAGTATGTTTTCTCGCTTTTTTATTCACCGGCCGATATTTGCCTGGGTGATTGCCATTGTCATTATGTTGGGTGGGGCGCTGGCCATCCAAACACTGCCGGTAGCCCAGTATCCTGATGTTGCTCCGCCATCCATTGCTATTAAGGCCACTTACACGGGGGCTTCAGCACAAACGCTGGAAAACAGCGTGACACAGGTTATAGAACAGCAACTGACCGGACTGGATGGCCTGCTCTATTTTTCTTCTTCCAGCAGTTCTGATGGCGAAGTGAAGATCACGGTTACCTTTAAGCAAGGTACTGATCCGGATATCGCGCAGGTACAGGTACAGAATAAGGTTCAGCAGGCAGAAAGCCGCTTACCGACCGAAGTGCAAGAACAAGGGGTAACCGTCACCAAATCGCAGAGTAGCTTTTTGTTAATCACCGCATTATATGATACGACAGATAAAAGCTCTTCATCGGATATCGCCGATTATTTGGCCAGTAACCTGGAGGATCCTCTTGCACGCGTGAGCGGTGTGGGGAGTGTGCAGGTCTTCGGTTCACAATATGCTATGCGCATCTGGCTGAATCCGGCTCGTCTGGCGGCTTATAGTCTGATGCCTTCCGATATTTCATCGGCGATTAAAGCACAAAATACACAGGTGTCTGCTGGTAAAATCGGTGCCCGGCCCTCCAGCAGTGAACAGCAGTTAACGGCTACGGTAGTGGCGCAGTCTCGGCTGAAAACACCACAGCAGTTTCGGAATATTGTGGTGAAAAGTGAGTCTGACGGCTCCATTGTGCGGTTAGGTGATGTCGCGCGTGTTGAATTGGGAAGTGAGGATTACAGTAATACCACGCGGTTGAATGGACATCCCGCTGCCGGGATTGCCGTCATGCTGGCCCCGGGAGCCAATGCTCTGAGTACCTCGGAGCTGGTAAAAGCCAAAGTGGCTGAACTCGAAGGTAGCATGCCGCAGGGCTATAAAGTGGCCTATCCCCGAGATAGCACCGACTTCATCAAAATTTCCATTGAAGAGGTGGTAAAAACCCTGTTTGAAGCGATTCTGTTGGTCGTGGTTGTCATGTTTGTCTTCCTGCAAAACCTGCGGGCGACGCTGATTCCGGCGATTGCGGTTCCGGTAGTGCTGTTGGGGACATTTGGCGTGTTGTCGGTGTTTGGCTATTCCATCAACACCCTGACGCTGTTTGGCATGGTGCTGGCTATCGGTTTGCTGGTGGATGATGCCATTATAGTGGTGGAGAACGTCGAGCGTTTGATGCGGGATAAAGGATTGTCTCCCGTTGCGGCGGCGGAAGAGTCCATGCGAGAGATTTCCGGTGCACTGGTGGGTGTGGCGTTGGTGCTGAGCGCGGTCTTTTTGCCGATGGCTTTTTTTGGTGGCTCTACCGGCGTGATTTACCGTCAGTTCTCCATCACGATTGTTTCTTCCATGCTGCTGTCGGTACTGGTGGCCTTGATATTGACGCCGGCATTGTGCGCCACAATGTTAAAACCGGTGGTGCATATAGCCGCACCCCGAGGATTTTTTGCCGCCTTTAACCAGCGGTATGGGCGTTTGCAGTCATCTTACATCGAACGCGTTTCCCGGATACTGCGCGGTCCGTGGCGTTATCTGGCACTGTACGGTGTGATACTGATCGTGCTGGGAGTATTGTTTGCGCGTTTGCCGGGCGGCTTTCTGCCGACGGAGGATCAGGGCAGCGTGATGGTGCAGTTCACCTTGCCGGCAGGGGCGACAGCAAATCGCACGGACAAGGTAGGTAAACTGATTGAGCACTATTTTCTTACCAAGGAGAAAAAAAAATACCAAGGCTATCTTTGTTATTACCGGCTTTAGTTTCAGCGGGAGCGGCCAGAATGCGGGTATGGCATTCGTGGCGTTGAAAGATTGGTCTCAACGTCCAGGAACGGAGAACAGTGCCGACGCAATAGCCAAGCGTGCGATGGGAGCATTCTCCAGTATCCGCGACGCCAAAGTCTTTGCCCTGACACCGCCCGCGGTGGACGGACTGGGGCAATCCAATGGTTTTACTTTTGAATTGCAGGCAACCGGTACGACTGATCGCGACAAGTTGTTGCAGTTGCGTAACATGCTGCTGGCGTCGGCGGCCAAAGATTCCAAACTTTCGGCGGTTCGCCCCAATGATTTGGCCCAGATGCCGCAGTTGAAAGTCGATATTGATACCGCAAAGGCTGAAGCGTTAGGACTATCAATAAGTGATGTGACGTCCACGCTGAGCAGTGCCTGGGGGGGGACTTACATTAATGACTTTATTGATCGCGGGAGAGTGAAAAAAGTATACATGCAGGGTGAAGAAGATGCCCGCAGTAAACCGGATGATCTGTACAAATGGTTCGTGCGTGGCAGTGGCAGTGTGATGACGCCATTCTCGTCCTTCGCCACTACCCACTGGACTTATGGGCCGGAAAGTCTGTCGCGTTATAACGGACTGGCCTCGTATGAGATTCAGGGAAGCGGTGCTTCTGGTGTCAGTTCTGGTGAAGCGATGGATGAAATGCAAGTGTTGGCGAAAGCCTTACCGACGGGCACCACATATTCGTGGAGCAGCTTGTCTTATCAGGAACGGTTAGCCAGCGGTCAGGCAGTATCGCTATATAGCATCTCCATTCTGGTGGTATTCCTTTGTCTGGCGGCGCTGTATGAAAGCTGGAGTATTCCTTTCTCAGTCATACTGGTTATCCCGCTTGGCATAGTGGGCGCTGTGTTGGCCGCGACCTTCCGTGGGCTGGAAAATGATGTCTATTTCCAGGTCGCGCTGCTAACGACCATCGGTCTTTCGGCAAAAAATGCCATCCTGATTGTGGAGTTCGCCGAAGCGGCCTATCAACGTGGGGCCTCATTATATGAGGCGGCACTGGAAGGCGCACGAACTCGCTTGCGGCCTGTATTAATGACGTCTCTGGCGTTTATTGCCGGGGTTTTCCCGTTGGCCATTGCTACTGGCGCGGGTGCCAATAGTCGGGTGTCCATCGGCAGTGGTATTGTCGGCGGTACATTGACGGCGACGGCATTGGCCATCTTTATGGTGCCGATGTTCTTTGTTCTGGTCAGACGCGTATTCCCCCGTCGTGCCGGGAAAGTTGTAACGACGGATGATAAACAGGGAGACGCGTAAATGCGATATGAATTCTGGTTACTGAGCAGTGCCCTGATGCTGTCTGGATGCGTTTCTCTGGATCCGCACTATCAGCGTCCGGCGTTACCGGTGGTAGCTAACTGGCCAAAGGGGCAGTCCTATCCGGCGGCATCACCGGCGGCTCTTAACGCCAGTGATATTCCCTGGCGGAGTGTCATTGTGGATACCAACCTGCAGCGGGTCATTGAAATGGCGTTGACCAGCAACCGTGATTTACGCAAAGCGCTGGCGGATATTGAGGCGGCCCGGGCGCAATATGGCATCCAAAGAGCGGAACAGTACCCTTCGCTTACCGCAGGCGTTGATGGTACACGCAGTCGCTCATTGACCTCCGGCTCAAACTCCACCACCGAGTTGAAGAGTAGTTATAATGCGGATTTGTCCGTCAGTTCGTTTGAATTGGACTTGTTTGGTAAAAACCGGAGTCTGACTGGCGAAAAGCTGGAAGCGTATCTTTCTGAGACAGAAACGGCCAAAAGTACCTGGCTGACGCTGATTGCCGATACTGCGTCTGCCTATATCGCGTTGGCCACTGATCGCAGCAATCTGGCATTGGCGCAGGAGACGGTAATCAGTGCCCGGAAGTCGATGGAGGTAACCAGTAGCCGTCAACGTAACGGCGTGGCCTCAGGGGTGGATGTAGCGGAGGCGGAAACTACTTATCAGCAGGCACGTTCGGATGTTGCCAGTTACATGACCAGTGTCGCCCAGGATAAAAATGCACTTGTTCTGCTGGTCGGACAGCCTGTACCGGAGACACTGTTACCGCAGAATCTCGCTTCTCTGGCGACGGCTATCAAACCAGTGGCGGCGGGAATTTCTTCTGATGTTTTGTTTCAGCGTCCTGATGTGTTAGCGGCCGAACATACCTTGAAATCGGCTAATGCCAGTATTGGGGCGGCACGAGCAGCGTTTTTCCCCAGTATTAGCCTGACTGCCAGTAATGGATTAAGCAGTGGTGAGTTATCGTCATTGTTCAGTGGTGGTGCCCATGTCTGGTCGTTTGCTCCCAGTATTAGCCTGCCGATTTTTGATGGTGGTTCAAATCTGGCTTCATTGCGTTATGCCGAAGCAGAGAAAAAAGGTTATATCGCTAGCTATGAGAAGACGATTCAATCAGCGTTCAAAGATGTAGCGAATGCGTTGGCACGTAAGGGAACGATAGATGAACAGCTCGCGGCACAACGAGCATATGTCGCTTCAGCGCAACGTAGTTATCAGTTAGCTAACGACCGTTATCGGGAAGGCGTGGATACTTACCTCAATGCGCTGGACTCCCAGAGAACGCTTTATACTGCCAGGAAGTCTTTGATCAGCACCGAGCAAACCCGGCTGGATAATTTGGTGACGTTGTATAACGCGTTGGGCGGTGGAGTGAAAGCAGAATATGGGGTGAAAACGGAATAGTTGTCAGACCCGGTGTTATGCTTGCGTATGCCCGGATATCCCGGGCATACATCGTCATCAGACACACACTGTTCGGTCGGTTTTTATATTCAATACAGGGAACGGATTGACAACTTATTTTACCCGCACATCAAAGCCGGGGAAGTATTTCTTTGCTAGTGTATTAACGGTACCATCGGTCTGAACTTTTCTGATGGCATTGTTGAGTTCGGTGGCTAACGTGGTATCACCTTTGCGTAACCCGAAGCCGATGCCACTGCCCAGAATTTTGCTGTCTTCCACGGGCTGGCCAATAAACGCAAAACCTTTGCCTTCGGGTTTGTCCAGAAAACCAGATTGTCCGGCTGCGGCCATAACCAGCGTACCATCCAGACGACCAACCGTCAGGTCGTTATACACCAGATTCTGATCTTTATAGGAGATAACGGTGACGCCTTGCGGTTCCCAGTGAGTTTTGGCAAACACTTCCTGAACCGAGCCCTGCAAGACGCCGATGCTTTTACCTCTTAGCCCTGCCACCGTTGGGGTCAGACCCGAGTTCGACTTGCCGACAAGTTGAGTTGGGATACGGTAAATCGGGTTGGTGAAATTAATGGCTTCTTTGCGTTTATCAGTGATGTTCATCGCCGAGTTGATGGCATCAAATTTCTTGGACTCTAACCCTGGGATCAAAGCATCAAATGATCCTTCCACCCAGGTGCATTTAAAATTCCCGGCTTTACAGATAGCGTTCCCCAGGTCGATATCGAACCCTACCAACTGGCCCTGAGCATTTTTACTTTCAAATGGCGGGTACTCTGCTTCCAGACCGAAGCGTAGCTCAGTTTGTGCTAATGCCACAGTGGAGGACAGGAAGCCCAGCGATAACAGCAACATGCTTAGTTTTTTCATTTCTAGGATGCTCTCTGGTGAATAACACGATAATTAACGAAACATATATGGGATTTCTATCAGACGTCTTTATTCCACCTGGCACAAAGCCTTTGCTCCGGCGCAGATAGTCATTTCATCTTTGGAAAATGACAAACGAATCAATTTATTATCCGTTCCATCGGCATAGAACGCCGACAGTGGAATGGTGGCAACACCATGATCAATAATCAGCCGCTTCACCATATCATTGTCACTTTCATCACTGAAATGAGCATAACTGGCGAGCATAAAGAAGGAACCGGCCGAAGGCAGTAATGTAAACGGTCCACCGTTTAGCTGAGCGACCATTAGATCTCGTTTCTGTTGATAGAACGCGGATAGTGACAGATAAGTGGCCGGATCAGCCATGTAATCCGCCAGCGCGTACTGCATCGGCGTGTCGGCGGAGAACATCAGGAACTGGTGTACCTTCAGGATTTCATTCATCAGATCGGCAGGTGCCAGACAGAAACCCACTCGCCAGCCGGTCACGTGGAAGGATTTACCGAATGACGACACAATCACGCTGCGAGTCGCCAGTTCATTATGTGTTGCCATGCTGTGATGCAACTGATTATCAAACACGATGTGTTCATACACTTCATCGGAAAGTACCACGATATTGGTGTTGCGGGTTACGTTGGCTAGCTGCATCAGGTCTTCGGCATTCAATACCTGCCCGCTGGGATTGTGCGGCGTATTGATGATAATCATCCGGGTACGTGGAGTAATGGCGGCCTGCACTTCATCCCAGTTAATGGAAAATGACGGCACGGACAATTTCAACGCTACCGGCGTGGCCCCTTGCAACCGGACAATGGGGGCATAACTGTCAAACGACGGTTCGAAGTAGATCACCTCATCCCCCGGATGCACCAGTGCCGATATACTGGCATACAGTCCTTCGCTGGCACTGGCGGTAATCGTGATTTCGCTGCCAGCGTCATAAGTTTGCCCATAAAGCCGTTTCACTTTTTCAGCCACGATGTCTTTCAACGACACCAGCCCGGACATTGGCGCATATTGGTTATGGCCTTGCTCCATTGCATGGGTGACCGCGTGAATCAGCTTTGGAGAACACGGAAAATTGGGCGCACCCTGTGACAGGTTGATGGCATGGTGTTGATTGGATAACTGACCAATAACGGTGAAGATGGTAGTACCTACATCCGGTAATTTAGAACTGAATTGTACCGGGGTTTGAATCGGCATAGTGTTCTCCATTTTTTGCCGTTATAAATGAATAAGTATTCACTCATTAGACGTTTCTCGTATTGTCGCCACAATCGAATTGTTGTCATAATAGCCATGAGAAAAACGCATGGCTTATGCGATAAAAAATGACCAGGCTAGGGTTAAAGGATCGAATGAACAAGCGAATGCCTCCTCTTAATGCACTGCATGCCTTTGTGGTCACGGCGCGACATCTTAATTTTACCCGTGCGGCGGAAGAGTTGTTTGTCACGCAAGGCGCGGTCAGCCGTCAAATTGCGGTACTGGAAGCCTGGCTGGGGTTTTCTTTGTTCCAGCGTCAGGCCAGAGGACTGCGGCTCACACAGCAAGGCAGTTTACTGTTGCCGGAAATCAGGGACGCGTTTGACCGGCTGTTTACGGCCACCGATAACGCCTATCGTAAGAACGGGATTATCCGCATGAAGGCGCCGACCTGTGCGATGCGCTGGCTGGTACCACGGCTGATGAATATAGAGCAGGAGCGACCAGATATTCATGTGTCATTGACCACTACCACGGAACATGATGTCAATTTCAAAATCGAAGACTTCGATGTGGCCATCGTTTTCGCGCCCGATGTTGCACCGCAGCAGCATGACGGCAAATTATTTGATGAAGTATTGTCGCCGGTGCTGGCGCCACATCTGTTGCCTGACGGGCCGGGTACGCTGACGCAGGCGTCGCTGTGCCGACTGACGTTTTTGCATCCGACTTATGACCAACGGGACTGGCGGTTATGGTTGAAAACGCACCTCATCGACGAGCAGGTGATGCGTCGTAACCAGCAGTTTGACACCATGGATTTGGCTATCAGCGCGGCAATTCAAGGGTTTGGTATTGCTATTGCGGATATCACGCTGGTGGCGGAGGATATTCAGCAACAACGGTTGATAATGCCGTTTGACGACACGGTGAAGACCGGCGCCGCCTATTATCTGGTACACCGACCAGGCATGCAGGCCGAATGGTTGAACGACTTTATCAATTGCTTTACTGACGGGATTGCTGTGCCCTGACGGGTTATGTCAGGTATTGGACAGTACGGTGAACAGCGGGGCGGTAACAGCGGTATGTTTCACGTTTCGACAAGGTGCTCGACTGCATCTAAGATCATCTACATGAATCGACGACGGTGGCGTGTCTCAGCCGGGTTTCTACTTTTTCACACTTCCATCGATGTTTACTGACTGTATTGGCTCACCGTTTCTGGATATATCCTACAGCTGCGGTGCGCCACTACTGCTTGATTTTGAACGCGGCGTTAGGGTAATCGATGTAGCGCTAGAGGCCGGGTTTAAAACACAGGGGTCGTTTATGCGTTTATTCAGGCGCACCTTTGGCCAGCCGCTGTCTACTTTTCAACGGCCTCCCGACGGGGATACCTGACATTATGTGTATCGATTCCGTTTACCGGAAAGGAGAATCATTATGCAGGTTGACATCGTTGATTTCAAAACCACACGGGTTGCGGCACTTGAGCACTGTGGTCCGATGGAAAAGCTTAACGATACCATCGATCGGTTTATCCGTTGGCGGCGGGAAAGCGGCCTGTCGCCGCAAGGCAGCAACCGGACGTTTGGTATTGCCTACGATAATCCCGAAACCACAGAGCCGGCACTGTATCGCTTTGACATCTGTGGTGAAGTGACCGCCGACGTCCCAGTCAATGCTCAGGGCGTCATCGCCAAAACAATCCCCGGTGGCCGTTGTGCCAGAGTCAGACACTATGGCGCACATCAGCGTCTGGGGGAAAGCATTTCCCCCTTGTACCTGGACTGGTTACCACAGAGCGGTGAGAAACTGAGGGATTTTCCGCTCTACTTTCATTATGTCAATCTGTTTCCGGAAACGCGGGAAACAGAACTGGTTACTGATATCTATCTGCCATTGAAGTAACACGCTGAGGTGGGGAAGCACCGGGAGGGCCCGTATTCGCTTCACTGGTGCTTTCCGCTATATTCATCGTTACCCGTTTTTTACGCTATACATGGCTATGCATACAAATGCATAGCCATGCGTTTCTCTGCTTCTGGAGGGTAAAAGCAGTGTTTTTCCATCACCATGCTTTCACTCTCTTTGGCAGTGTTGTGGCGCGTCAATAACCGATAGCGGCACCGGACGGGCGGCGTGAATCGTTGGCACCGTACAAGTATCCTTCACGGACTTTGCCGGATACGGCGGCGTCATTGCCAGACGATGCCGAGGAGACGCCTGCTGCGCCAGGCAGGCCGACCATAATCAGTTCAGCGGCGCCCCACGGTGTTTGTTCCACCATGTCATAACCCCGTTCTTTCAATAAATTCAGCGTATCAGCAGACAATCCGCGTTGCTCGTAGTAGACCTTATCCGGTAACCATTGATGATGAATGCGTGGCGCATCCACCGCTTCTTGTGGCGCCATACCGTAGTCGATGATATTCAGTGCGGTTTCCAGGGTAATGGTAATGATCCGCGATCCTCCCGGTGAACCCAGCACCAGGAATATTTTACCGTCTTTGGTGACCAGAGACGGGCTCATGGACGACAGCGGACGTTTACCGGGCGCAATAGCGTTACGCTCTCCTTGTACCAGACCGTACAGGTTTTGCGCACCGACCTTGGCCGTGAAATCATCCATTTCATCGTTGAGGAAAAAACCGGTACCGGGGGCGATGACTCCCGCACCGAAACGGCCATTGATGGTGTAGGTGGTGGAGACCGCGTTGCCCTGATTATCGACAATCGAATACTGGGTGGTTTCCAGTTTTTCATGCGGCGCTGCCCCAGGTTTCACCTGAGTGGAAGGCGTGGCGTCTTGCGGCTTGATTTTTTCTCGTATCTCGGCGGCATAGGTTTTGCTCAGCAGTCGATCGAGTGGGTTTTTTACAAAGGCCGGATCACCCAAATAGGTGTTGCGGTCCATATAGGCATGGCGCATGGCTTCGGTCAGAATGTGTACTGATTGTGCGGAGTTGAAACCCATGCTTTTCAGGTCATAACCCTCAACAATATTCAATATTTCACACATCGTGGTGCCGCCGGAGCTAGGGGGTGGGGAAGAGACAAATTTGTAGCCACGGTAAGTACAACTGATAGGTGCGGTTTCAGTCACTTTGTAATTGGCGAAGTCTGCCGACGTCAGTATTCCGCCACCTTTTTTGGCTGCGTCAGCGATGATTTGAGGCACTTTCCCCTTATAGAACGCATCCGGGCCTTGATCGGCAATTGCCTGTAGCGTATTGGCCAGATCGGTTTGCACCAATCGGTCACCTGGTTGTAACGGGCTGCCGTCAGGACGCAGGAAAATGCGAGCGGCTTCTGGGTCCTGTTTGAAACGCTTGACAGTGGTATCCAGAATATCGGTGTCGTAACGGGTCAGGATGAAACCTTTGCGCGCCAGTTTTATGGCGGGGGCCATCACCTGTTCCCTGCTTAGCTTGCCATACTCTTTCCGTGCGGTTTCCAGACCGAGTACGGTACCGGGCACCCCGGCAGCCAGATAACCGTATAGGCTGGCACCTTTCTTCACGTTACCGTCGGCATCCAGATACATTTTGGCTGTCGCTGCTGCGGGTGCTGTTTCACGGAAGTTGATAAAGGTGTTCTTGCCATTGGCCAGATGAATAGTCATGAACCCACCACCACCAATGTTGCCGCAGCACGGATTCACCACGGCCTGGGCATAACCAACGGCGACGGCTGCATCAATGGCGTTTCCGCCCATTTTTAGCACATCAATGCCCACTTGTGAGGCAAGATGCTGTGAACTGACAACCATGCCATTTTTTGCTTCTACGGCGGGAATAGATGCGGCATGAACGGTTCCACTGATCAGCAATGCGGCCAGGCTTACTGTCAGAAACCTTTTTCCTGAAGCCATAATTACTCCTGTTGGTTTCATTTAAGGTGTTTGTCTTTATACAACCAATGGGCCATGCAATTTGCATGCACTTTTTTATTGCGTGTTGTCATCGGGTGATGAGATAAATGACTATACCCGTCACACTTCAAGTTGCAGGTGTGTTGGCGGCGTTCGTTCACCCGAATCACTTACCTGAGTAAGCTCCTCGGGATTCACTCTCTTACCGCCTTCCTGCAACTCGAATTACTTGGGGTATAAAATAGTATTGACGGTTAACGCGAGAAAAAATAGGGCATTACCGGGGAAATATTTGTGCGGAATGGTTTTTGTGAACTGAACCCAATCTGGATGATACGAAAAATGACCGGAAATGTATCAAACCGGATTGGGTTATTCAGGAAGGTCAGGTTTTCAGACCATCGGGGGGGCGTGATTCAGTTGCGCGGCACGCACGGTGGCGACTATTTGCTCGTACACATTCTGATTGGCCTGAAACTGGTTTTTTATGCTGCAACAATGTTGGGAGATGGAGCGGTCAAATAGAATGCGTCCCAGCTTTTCGTCAAGGATAGCGTCGTCTGTCTCACTGAGGGCCAAACCACAATTAAGATTGCTGATGCGCCGTGCATTGTCGAACTGATCAAATGCGCTGGGGATAATCAGTTGAGGTATGCCCGCGAAGAAAGATTGCGCGGTCGTACCAATACCACCGTGATGGATAATAGCGACACAACGATGCAGATATTTTTCCAAATTGATGTGGTTCTCAATACGGATGCCTTTATCATGGTCATAAAGTGAATTCTTTTTCCCAATAATAAGACATTGAAATCCTTTTTTTCTGACTTTTACTATTAACTCGGCTACCACGCTGTTATTAGCACTAAGTGCCCAGCTTGGCATAAAAATGACGGTTTTGTTACTGGCATTAAAAAAACAGTCCAGATCATCGGTTTCCTGATGCGCTAATAAATTAAACAGAGGAAACCCGACTTGTTTAATATGTTGCGGCCAGTCAGGTTGTGGCGCGGCGAACCAGTCCGGGAAAAGGCAAATAACATTGGAATCTGTTTTATGCGTCCAGGATGTAAGGATTTTATGAATTTTAGGCAAGCCGATAGATGCGCGAAATTGATTAATATCGGGGGCTAATTCCCGATCGATAATATATCTTTCGATTAGCCCTAGCATGACGCTACGGATTCTGAACGGGAAGTGTGATAACCAGGCAGTATACCGATGAAGCGCGGTGTCATAAGCTGACATGAAAGTTGAAGGGCTGACTCTGACTGGAATAACACAGCAGCCTTTTTTCTCACTTAACATCTTGGCAGAAAACGCCCATAAAGAAGTCAGTATAATTGAGGATTCATCTGTCACGCTATTCAGTGCATCATAAAGCGGCTGTTGTTGTTGCATCATGAAGTGACAAATTTCTTTATAGGCATATTTCGGATGCCACAGTCGTTTGGAGTTAACAGCGGCCAGATAATTTTCATTGGTACCCACGGAAATAAATTTTAGATGCCTTTCAAGCGCGGTCTTTTCGAAAAAAGGGTTGGTACAAAGATAAACATCATAACCGGCTTGTATAAGTGACTCGCCAATGGCGATAAAAGGATAAACATCACCCGCGGAACCTAGGGTGGCCAAAAATATCTTCATTTCTCCCTCCATAGAACTACTACTTCCATTATTCCTATTTGCCTTATTATATAAAGCAAATATATTACTGTTTTGTTACTATCATCATTTTCAAGAATGAAAATAAACAACTTCATGCAGTGTATGAAAACTGAATTATTCTGTACAGAATTAGTTACTGCCGGTTCCGGCTTCGGAACCGTTGATCATGATAGTTGTTAAAACTCTGCCGGATGATGCTCGGGGAATAGTAAAATTTTCGGTATATTTCTGATGTCGATAACGAGATTTGACGTTATTTGTCAGTCAATGACCGCCGTCGTGAATATTGAAATACAGCACAATATGTTTTATTGGTTGGAAATCTGTACTTTCCGCATTTGAATACGATGCCCAGTATTTAGTGCCTCTGTGGTTATGTCCACCGCCAGCCATGGTGTGCGGTGGTACATGATCAGGCCCCCAGTGTTGCGCCACCATCAATCACCACGTCCTGCAATGTGATATGGCCGGCCAGGTCGGATGCCATAAACAGAACCGCGTTGGCGATATCTCGCGGATGGGCAATTTTTCCCAGCGGAATGCCCAGCTTGAACTGTGTGGGGAACCCGGTAATGGTGTCTTGTTCTGACGTGGGGGAGTGCCACAAGCCGCGTTGCATCAGCGTATCTGTCGAGCCTGGAGAGATCAGATTACAACGGACACCATAGGGGGCCAGTTCCAGGCCTACTGTCAGACATAAGCTGCGTAACGCGGCTTTGGAGGCGCAGTATGCCGCCATACCTGCCCGGGGAACATGCGCGGCGTTGGATGAAATGGAAACAATGACCCCGCTACGTTGTTGTTGGAACTGGGGAATGACGGATTGAAACAGGTTGAACGCGCCGCCGGCATTGACCGACAGACACGCCTGCCAGTCCTGCTGGCTGAGTATTTCAGTCGCGCCTATGCGCAGAATGCCGGCCCCATTGATCAAAACGTCCAGGCGGGGCGTTCGCATCAGTAACTCGCCACAGCTGTCGGCGACTGCGGCAGCATCACTGATATCCAGCACCCAGGGCGTAAAAGGGGTATCGTAATCAGGAAACGCCAGATCAAAACCGATAACGTTTGCTCCGGCCTGGGTGAAACGGCAGGCGATTTCATAGCCTATACCACGTCCGGCACCGGTTACCCATACTTGCTTATCACGAAAATCGAGCTGTTGGTTCATGCTTCCTCCCGTTGTAGGGCATTGAGCAGCGACAACCAGTGACTAATGGTGGGTTTTTTCACCAGCGAGATAAAGTCCAGGTCGTGACCAGCCTGTCGCCAACGCGCGACCAACGACATAATGTGCACAGAATCCAACCCGTAATCGAGCAGGTTTTCATCATCGCCAATGTCGGCGCTATCGTCATCCAGCAGTGGCAGTAACTCGGATCGCAGGCGTGATGGACTGTAACTTATGGACGATGACGTGGCTGCCAGCAACTGCTCGGTGGTTATCACACATCCGCAACGACCTGAGGTATAGCGCAGCGCCATCATGTGTTCTTCTCGCGAGAAATCAGCCAGTGCATCGGCGACCATGAAGGGTTTGATATCTCGCATGAAGGCGTCGTTGGCTGTGGTCAGACAACCGATATGCGCATAGACGCCACATATCATCAGCTGATTACAACCGGCATCACTGAGCTGTTGTTCCAGCGTGGATCGCTGGAACGCACTGTAGCGCCATTTGACGAGTACGGTATCGGTGATTTCCGGCGTCAGGGCCGCAACAATTTTTTGTTGTTCGGGATAGCGATTGATACCTGGCCCCCACATATCGTTGAGCAAGGCTCGGTCGGCATCGTGCTGATGATTGGGTTGGGCGGTATAAAATATCGGGATGCTTTGCTGACGGCAAAAGCGTTTCAGGCGCACGATATTCTGAATCAACTGAGTGGTCAGCGCGCTGTTTTCGCCCCAGAAATTAAGAAAGTAGTCCTGCATATCATGAATCAGTAATGCGGCTCGTTGTGGTTCCAATGACCAGTTCACTTTATTGCCAGGCAGTTCACCGGATGTGGGAAGGGGGTAGTCAGTCAGTTTCTGGATGCTCATGGGTTATTCTCCTGCAATTAAGGTTGAGCGCGCTGCTTGTGCGAGCTGGCGCAACCGCTGTTTATCAACTTTGCCTACCGGTGTTTCGGGCAGTGACGAGATGCGTTCAAAACGATCCGGCAATTTATAGTCGGCAATGCCTTGTTCGCGCAGATGGCGACGTAGGGCCACGGGTTTGATGTTTTCGCGGGTGACGATAAAGGCGTAGCTTTTCTCTCCCATCAACGGATCCGGAATTGCCACCAGCGCGGCGTTTATCACTCCGGGGTGACGTAACAACAGGTTTTCAATCTCTTCAGCGGCAATTTTTTCTCCACCACGATTAATCTGGTCCTTTTCCCGGCCAACAACCTGCAAGTAACCGTTTTCTGTCTGGATAACCAGATCGCCAGAGCAGTAAAAACCATTTTTATCAATTACTTGATGATTGTAGTGTGGGCTACGATAGTAGCCACAGAAGGTATAAGGGCCGCGGGTCATCAGTCGTCCCACTTGTCCGCATGGCAAGGGATTTCCCTCGGCGTCGGCGACCCACACTTCGTCATCCTCACTGATAGGACGTCCTTGCGTAGTGAACAGATGAGTTTCATCGTCATCTAGCCGGGTATAGTTCACCAGACCTTCCGCCATGCCGAAAACCTGTTGTAACTGACAGCCGATGCAGGCCGGAATACGTCTGGCCAGCGCTTCACTCAAGCGAGCGCCACCGACTTGCAGTAGCCTGAGACTGTGTAGCGGGGTGTTGTTCCCGCATAGTTCGATGGCTTCCAGCCATAACGTGACGGCCGGCGGAACCAGCGCGGTGACATTAATTTGATGACGTTCAATAAGTGGGAAACAGCTGGTGGCACTGGGATCACCTGCCATCACCACGCTGCCGCCGGCGAAAAATACGCCCAATGCTCCCGGTGAGCTCATCGGATAGTTATGGGCTGCCGGTAAAGCACACAGGTAGCGGGTATGGTGATCAAAATGGCAGATCTCCACGCTGGCACGAATGCTGTAGTAGTAATCGTTGTGCGTACGTGGGATCAGCTTGGGCGTGCCGGTACTCCCGCCGGAAAGCTGGAAAAAGGCGACATCGTCAGCCGACGTAGGGGAGGTTGGCAATATAGGCGTTTCTGCCTGTAGCAATATCGTCAGATCGTCGGGGGAGCCATTATCGCCACGCAGTATAATGTGTTGCAGGGAAGGGTAACGCTGCTGTAATTCCTGAATGAAACTGTCATCGTGAAACAGGTTGTGACTGCGATCAGCGATCAGTAGTGTCGGGGTGATCTGTTCGGCATAGGCACACAGTTCGCTGCGCTGATGGTTGAACAGGGCATTCACCGGCACTATACCAGCGCGTAACAGCGCGAAATAGGTCAGGTAAAATTCGGCGATATTCCCCAATTGCACCAGTGCGGTTTGCCCATGTTGCACCCCGCGGCGCAGAAGCGCGGAAGCCAGACGATTGGCAGATTGGTGTAGCTGTCGATAACTGAACGTCCGCTCACCGCAGATCAGGGCGATAGCATCGTTGTTGGCCTGACGATCAAGAATATCGCACAGTGGCAAATCGACCCAATATCCACGTTTCCGGTAGCGTTGTTCCCGCTCTGCTGGCCAGCGAGTGAATTCAATGCTCATGCCGCACACTCCTCATCCTGCCTCAGGCCAAAGGCGCGCAACATGGTGCTTAATTTGACGCCGGTTTCGTGCCACTCCGCCGTGGGCTGTGAGTCTGGCACAATACCGGCACCGGCAAATAGTCTGATGCTGTTCTTATGCACTTCACCGCAGCGGATGGTCACCACCCATTCACCATTACCTTGTGCATCACACCATCCGACAATGCCGCCGAAGCGTTCACGATTAAACGGTTCCAGTTTGTCGATCAGGTTTTTAGCCTGCTGATATGGCGCACCGCATAACGCCGGCGTTGGATGCAACAAACAGGCGATCGACAGTGCATTCTCCAGTGGGTCACTGACTTCACCGATAATGTGGGTCGCCAGATGCCACAGCACTGGCGTGCTGAGTAGCGAAGGGGTTCCCGGTATCTGTAATGTGCGACAGCGAGGGGCCAGCACGTGCCGCATCTCTCTGATTACCAGGTTGTGCTCGTGACGATCTTTGGCTGAATCCAGCAATGATTGGCGCAGTTGGCTATCTTCGCCGGAATCTTCGCTACGGCGGACGGAACCGGCCAAGGGCTGAGAGGTGATGTGATTGCCCTGTTTATGTAACAAGAGTTCCGGGCTGGCTCCCAGCAGCGCGCCCTGAGCCAGCGGCACATGAAAGTTATAACTACCGGGGTTCTGCTGATTAAGCTGTAATAACAGGTGGATTGAGTCCAGCGGCTGATCGGTTTCTATCTCCAGCAGGCGGGAAAGTACCACTTTATCCAGTATGCCACTGCGGGTGGCATTAACACACTCACGGATCATTTGGCAAAAGTCTGCGTTGGCCGGTATTTGGCGCAGTTGACGGATACGAATAGCCACTTCTGTTTGTGCACCGGTTGCCAGCGTGTCGCGCGAAAACCAGTGTTGACGCTGTGGTATAAACAGATTGGCTGGCTGCCCTTTATCAAAAGGGATAGCACCGACAATCAGCGGTTTTTCAATACCATCGCGGTGTGCCTGAGCGAATAGCCGACGAACCTGATGCTGAAAATGGCCGTTGAGCATCGCGCCATCATCAACCGGGTGCGTTAGCGACGCATAACATCCGTGGGCATGCAGACTTTTGTCGGGTGACAGGAAAAGAAAATCGTCATGATGAAGATCGCTGATATCCAGAGACGAGGAGTGAGTAAATAAAGGCTGAGCAGATTGAATAGACACGGTTTGTTCCTTATGTCTGTTAAATGAGCATCGCAACAGGTGCGATTCGCATTTCTATAGGTAAATGTACCGATTACAGATAAATGAACGACGGTTAGTGCGTGTGACTTGTTCAGGACACGGTGCTGCAACGCTATCCGCGCCTGCCTTTCAGGCCGGGACGTCGTGCCCCGGTGTTATAACGATGGGTTACCAGCTGTAGCTGACGGTGGCGACAATGCTACGACCACTGCCATAGAAACAGGAGGTGGTGCCGCTACAGGACGCAACATAATGTTTATCTGCCAGGTTATTGACGTTGAGCTGTACCGCTGCCCCTTTCAGGTGTGACGACGCTTCGGCCAGATCGTAACGGACCATGGCGTCATACAAGGCATATGAGGGAACCTTGAAACTCTCGGCGTTATCACCATAGCTGGTGCCGATATAACGCACACCGCTGCCAACGGTAACGCCTTTCAACGCACCGTCCAGGAAGCGATAGCTACCCCAGGCTGACGCGGTATGGCGAGGAATTGATGACGGGCTCTTATCGATCTGGTTGGCGGTGTTGCTCTCTTTGGTGACCGCATCAGTATAGGTATATGCCGCCATCAGGCTGATTTCTGGCGTCAGTTGTGTATGTACCTCAGTTTCCACCCCTTTGGATTTCACCTTGCCGATTTGTTCGTTATAACCAAGCACGCTGTTGTAAGAGGTAATGTTTTTCTGGGTGATATCAAACAGTGATACGGTCAGTAGTGTGTTACTGCCTTTGGGCTGGAATTTCACTCCGGCCTCTTTTTGTTCGCCGGTCGTGGGCTTGAATGGATCGGAGCCAGGGGCGCCATTGTCCAGGTTGGGCTCAAACGAGGTACTGTAACTGATATAAGGAGAAATGCCGTTGTCGAAGGCATATAACAGGCCGGTACGACCGGTAAACTTATGGTCATTCTGCTGGGTTGTGCTGTCAGTTGTGCGATCCAGTGTGCGGACTTCACTCCAGTCATGACGACCAGACAGTAGCAGATTCCAGCGGTTCCATTCCAACTGATCTTGCAGGTAGACCCCGACTTGAGTCAGTTTTTTCTTGGTGCTGGTGATGAGATTCAATGCACTGTCATCCACAATGGCAGACCCGCCATAAACAGGATTAGCCCAGTCAAAATCGTACTGATTGCCTCCCAATCGCCAGTACTTATAGTCACGGTTTTGCCATTTATAGTCGAGACCACCAACGGCGGTATGTTTGACTTCACCGGTATCAAACTTTGCTTTTAGCTGGTTATCCGCGCCGAATTCACCGACCTCAGTCTCTTCCCGTTGCTGACGTCGGGATAGTATGGTGCTGGTTTCTGACCCCCCGGTGGTGTAAACGAGATACTTATATTTTTCATTCAACTGGCTGTATCTGACGTTCTGTTGGAAGGAGAATACGTCATTAAAGGAGTGATCGAAGATATACCCTATTGAGGTTTGTTCCCGCTTTGACTGGTTATAGTTCGGATCGCTGACATTCAGATCGTAAGGTACCGTACCGGCACTGTTTCCCAAGACCGTGCCGTAGGCTGGCAGAAAGTTACGGAATCCAGCCTTCGGGTCATCCTGGTAGCTGGTCAGCAGCGTAAAACTGGTATCGGCGTTTGGTAGCCAGGTAATCGCTGGCGCAATCGCTACTCGTTGTTGTTTAGAGTCCTTGACGAATTCATGCTTGGTGCTGGCGATACCGTTCAGACGGTAAAGCAGGGTTTTATCGTCATTCAACGCGCCGCCAAAATCAAACGCCGCCTCGCCCAGATGCTGGTTCCCCGTGCTGAACTCTATTTTATGGATCGCTTCAGCGGTTGGGCGTTTGCTGGTCATGTTGATCATCCCACCGGGATTTACCTGTCCGTAAAGGACTGACGCCGGACCATGCACTAACTCGACACGTTCCAGCAACCAGGGATCAATTTTACCCAGTGCGGCGCCCTGGCCGCTCAGACCATAACTCAGGCCATCAAGAAATTTGGCGGTATAGCGGAAGCCACGGGAGATAACTTCATCATTGCGGTTGGAAGAGCCTCGATAGTTGGTGACGACACCGCTGGAGTAGTTAAAGGCGTCTGCTACCGAGGAAACCGCCTGTGCGTCCATCTGGTCACGGGTTACCACGCTGATGGCCTGTGGTGTTTTCACCAGTGGGGTATTGGTCTTGGTGCCTGAGGCGCTCTCTTTGGCCACGATCCCTTGCAGTGGTGCGGTAACACTTTCTGTGGTGTCAGCACTGACAACAATGGTGTCGCTGGTGTTTGCTGTATTAGTCGCTGCCTTAGCATGCGCCAGCGGCGTCATGAGCAGAGCAGACGCCAAAACAAGCGGCATGCTGCGATTATCGGCGTGCAAAAACATCATATTTTCTAATGGTTTTTTTGTCGTTTTAAACATGTAGTGATCCCTTCAGAAGACGGCATTGTTTTAAATACATCAGCTGTTTTGAACCATGTCGGTTATGGCATGTGCCGAAAATCCACGTTAACCACCTCACGCGATTAGCGTGTGGTATGAATTTTCAGATTGGTAGCCCGTAAAACACGTTGGTTTCGCACTCTCATGAAAAGAGAGGTCGTTATCTTATTGCAAACGTAAATAATTCTCAATATTATTTGTATTTGTGTGTCTGGCTATGTGTTTTTATATAAAGCATTAGTTTTGTTAACTAAGTGTAAGCAAATTGAAGAGGCCATAACCTGGGAGGTTTACATGTCGGAAACGCAGTCGTCGGGTTGCGCAGCAGAACTCATTTCATCGCCGACGGCGGGGGAGGAAAACTGGTGGCGTGGTATCGCCAGTATGGGGACGCCGTTAGTGGAATCATTGGATGGGAAACGAGTGCGAGTGACGTTCTTCTGGCGCGATCCTGCCGGAGATGAGCGGCAGTCCGCCATTCAGCAGGTTTACATTGATGTCAACGGTGTTACCGATCACCACAGTTTTCAGCCGCAAAGTTTACAGCGTCTGGCCGGAACGGATGTCTGGCATTGGTCACTGGATATTGAAGATGATTGGCGAGGAAGTTACAGCCTGATTCCGGTTACCGGGAAGCAATTGCCGCCGGCGTTTAGCGGTGATCGTCAACAACGTTGCCAGCAACAACGTGAGTGGTGGTGCTCATTGTTTCCGCATGCCATTGCCGATCCGCTTAATCCACTACAACCACATCTCACACATCGGGGGGAATCTCTTTCTGCGGCTCATATGCCGTATGCCCCGTCTCAACAGGCATGGCTGGCATTGGATCAGGGGCAGGCAACCGCGCCGGACAGTCGGCGGTTGCAGATTTTCCAATGGGAAAGCCTGCAACTGCGTAATCAGCGACGTATCTGGCTATATAGCACGGGTAATACTGCACTACCAACGCAGCGCCCACTGATCATTGTGTTGGATGGACAGAACTGGGCCGAGGAAATACCACTGTACTCCGCGCTGGAGATAGAAACGGTCAGCGGCCAGTTACCGCCGGCCGTTTGGTTATTCATTGATGTGATTGACATGGATTGTCGTGAGCGGGAGCTGACGTGCAACGCAAATTTCTGGCAGGCCGTGCAGACCGAGCTGCTGCCGTTGGCGGCACAGCACACCTCTTTTAGCGATGATCCACAGCGAACCGTGGTAGCCGGCCAAAGTTATGGTGGACTGGCGGCGTTGTATGCCGGTTTGCACTGGCCACACCGGTTTGGTCGGGTGTTGACCCAATCCGGTTCGTTCTGGTGGCCGAATCTGAAGTTCATCACTCAGTTTAACGCGTGCGACAGCCATGAGCCCGGTTGGCTGGTGGAACAGGTACGACAAGGTGTCGGCACACAAACGCCACTGACCATCTTTCAGGAAGCGGGTGATCGTGAACAAGATATTGATTTTGTCAATCAGCAGATGAACCAGGCGCTGGTCGCCGCCGGACATCGGGTGAATTACCGCGTCTACGCCGGTGGTCATGATGCGCTCTGCTGGCGCGGTGGCCTGATTGATGGCACTCGCTGGTTGCTGGCTGATGTGGCCGGATACGAATGAAACCAACAGATGAGGTGATATGAATGCATCAGGAACAGCAAAACCCGTTTGATGATGACAGCCTGGTCTTTTCAGTGCTGATGAATGAACGTCGGCAATACAGCCTGTGGCCGGTGTTCGCGGCATTACCCACGGGGTGGAAAAGGGTATTCGGACCACAATCGCGGGCGTCTTGCATTGAGTACATCGAAAATCACTGGCTCGACATGCGACCGGCTGACCTGAAAACCATATCGGTGACTGAACGCTGAGAGCGCGAATTATCAGCCGGTATTGCGATATTTCCCCGTTGCGAAGTAAGGAAAACAACGTGTCTGAAACAATGTTAACGCCTGATGTTCAGGCGGAATATCTGGAACTGCCCCTGATTGCCGCCCAGCCTGGAATCTGGATTGCTGATCAAATCGCCAGCCAACGTAATACGTTTACTGTGGCACATGCTGTTGAATTGTGCGGGAGTCTGGATCGTCGCTGTCTTGATGCCGCCATCCGTCAGGGATTGGCGGAGGCGGATACGGTTCATGCCTGTTTTTATCTGGACGATGAGGGTACGCCGTTACAACGCATTCCCCGGCGATGGACGCCGCAGCAGGTTATCGCCCCGGAATGGCTGGACTTGAGTCAGGAGGCGGAAGGAGAATCCGCCGCACGTGCGCTGATGGCTGACGACCTCGCCGCTGAACTGTCGGCTGATGGGCAGCGTCCGTTATATCGTCAGGTCGTGATACGCGTTTCAGACTATCCTGAACGCTGGTTTTGGTATCAGCGCTTCCATCATCTGCAATTGGATGGTTTCGCTTTTGATGCGCTGACCCGACGTATTGTGGATATCTATAATGCGCTGTGTCGCGGACGACAACCCGCCGACACGCCATTTGTCCCATTCGTGCGGGTGGTAGAGGAATATCAGCACTGGCAGAACACACCGGCTTATCAATGCGCCGCTGCATTCTGGCAGCAACATGCCAGTGACTTAGCCACGCCCGTCTCGCTGGCGACAGAAGTATGTCATCCGGTGCCTGAAGGAACCCGCACGCTACATCAACATTTGTCAGTCGATGCGTCACTGTTTGATGCACTGAAATGCGATACGCGGTTACAACAGGTACAGCCAACGGACATCGTGATGGCGGCGTTATATGTCTACCTCTACCGAATGAGCGGTGAATCACGTTTGTCGGTGGGTTTCCCATTTATGCGGCGCATGGGGTCGGAGGCGTTATGCGCCACGGGTCCAGTGGTTAACGTATTGCCGCTGCAATTGACTCTGCAACCGGATATGACGCTGATCGACGTTACACTGGCATTGGTGCGTGAGATCAAGGCAGTACGTCGCCATCAACGTTATGAGGCGGAACAACTGCGGCGTGACCTTGGTCTGGTGGGCAGCAGCCAAGGATTGTATGGCCCGGTTATCAATTTCAAGATCTATAACACTGAACTGAGACTGAATGGGGTGCCTGCCGTCACTCATACACTAGCGATGGGGCCGATCGACGATCTGGAATTTGAGCTCGGTTTCCATGACGGCACACTTCATCTGGAGCTGGTGGCCAATCCGACACGTTATGATCGGCAAACGCTGCAATGGCATGCCGAGCGTATCGATTACCTGCTGCATCAATTGGTGCAGCAACCACAACAGGCGATTGGTCTACTGTCATTGATCAACGACGCTGAGCGACAGCGTGTTGCTGGTTGGGGCAGCGGTCCACTCCTGAGTATGCCTTCCGGCGTGGAATCCGTACTGGATATGTTTTTACAGCAGGTAGTAAAACAGCCGGATGCGGTAGCGTTGATCTGTGGCGATGAGCGGCTCAGCTACCAGGAGTTGTCGGCCAGAGTAATGCGGCTGGCGAGGGTATTGATAGATCAGGGCGTGGGATCTGAGGATGTGGTGGCGATCGGTATTCCTCGCTCGGTGGATTCGCTGGTGGCTATTTTCGGTGTACTGGCCAGCGGTGCCGCCTATATGCCGTTGGATCTGGATTATCCACGAGAACGTCTGATGCTGATGTGCGAGGATGCCAGACCGGTGCTGCTGCTGACGTATCGAGCGGTTGCGCCGCAACTGCCGGAACTGTCGCAGAGGTTATATCTGGATGATGCTGTGGTACGGGCTGCATGTGATGCCATGTCGCCGTTACCGGTGAGCAATGCCGAACGTCGTGAAACTCTGCGCAGCGAACATCTGGCCTACATGATCTATACCTCTGGTTCAACCGGACGGCCGAAAGGGGTGATGAGCACTCACGGTGGGTTGCTAAATCTGCTGCTTTCCCATGCCACCTTGCTGTTTGGTCCGGCGATTGAAAAATTTTCTCGGCAACATGGTCGTCGTATGCGTGCCGGTCATAGCGCGTCATTCTCGTTTGACTCGTCATGGGAACCGCTGTTTTGCCTGATGCTGGGCAGTGAACTGTGTATTTTCGATGAAGAGTTACGTCGTGATGCCTGGGCGCTGGTGCAGCACATGAAGCAGATGCCCATCGATTTGCTGGATATCACGCCCTCATTCTTATCACAGTTGATCGACAGCGGTTTGCTGGAACCTGACAACCACCAACCGGCCTTCATTATGATTGGCGGGGAAGCGGCCACACCACGGCTGTGGCAACTTATGCAGCAGCACCCGGAAATCGATATTCACAACTACTACGGGCCGTCGGAATATACCATCGACACATTGGGCGCCAGCATTGGGGTGGCGGATCAACCGGTAATCGGTCGACCGGTCGCCAATACTGAGGTCTGGTTGCTGGATCATCGTTTACAGCCGGTACCACCGGGTGTGGCGGGAGAGCTATACATCGCCGGCGCGGGGATCGCGCGGGGTTATCTGCGCCGTCCAGATCTGACAGCTGCTCGCTTTGTGGCCAATCCGTTCCGCTGCGGCGAGGTAATGTACCGTACCGGTGATCTGATGCGCTGGCGTAGCGATGGTCAGTTGGCATTTATCGGGCGGGTGGATCACCAGATTAAAGTTCGTGGTTTCCGGGTTGAGCTGGGCGAAGTGGAAAATGCGCTGGTTGCGTTACCGCAGGTCAGTACCGCGGTAGTTATTGCGGAATCGATAGGCGTCACACATCGATTGATTGGTTATTGTTCGGTGCCGGATGATGCTTTGCGTGCAATGGCGGATATTTCCGGCGGTCTGCTGGCGCAACTGGCGACGCAATTACCCGAGTATATGCTGCCGTCCGTACTGGTGGTGATGGAGACGTTACCGCTGACCGTCAACGGGAAAATCGACCGTCAGGCGTTGCCTCGGCCACAGCCGGTTGCTCTGACGCAGGGGCGTGAGGCGAAAAATGAGCAGGAAGCCCTGCTTTGCCAGTCGATTGCCGCATTGCTGGGGCTGGAACGTATGGGAGCCGATGATGATTTCTTCGCCTTGGGCGGCGACAGTATTTCTGCTATGGGGTTGGGAACGTTATTGCGTCGGGCCGGTTGGCAGTTACGTCCACGGGAAATCTTTGCTCAGCGAACACCGGCACGGATGGTATTGGCGATGCAGCCAGTTGATGCGGGGGATACCCTGCCGTCGGTGCTGCAACAGGGCGCCATTGACGGACTGCCAATTTTGCACTGGTTCGCGCAACAACAGGGAATCGATTGTTGTTTCGCCCACGGTGTATTTTTACAGGTGCCGGCCGCGTTACAGCTAACGCATGTGGAGCAGGCGCTGGCCGCACTGATTACAGCGCATCCGGCATTGGCGGCGTTTACTCGAGACAATCGGCTGATTGTCGGTGAGACACCCCCGATTGAGGTCACGGCACGTAGTTGTGTATGGGCAGTAACCGATGATCTGGCCTCCAGCGCGGAACTGGCGTTTGAAGCAGTCATCGAACAACTGGATTCTGCCGCTGGTCGGATGGTTCAGGCGGCGCTGCTGCAAGACGAACACCAGTCTTGCGGGTTGGTGCTGGTGATCCATCATCTGGTGGTGGATGGCGTATCGTGGCGGGTACTGTTGCCCGAATTACAACAGGCTGCAAATGCCGCAATGGCCGGGCAAGCTATCACGCTGGCGGCGGAAGAGCACTCCTTGCACGATTGGTCAGCCTATCTACAGGCGGATATGCCACGGCGGCGCGCTGAATTGCCATTCTGGCAGTCGATGCTGCAAGATGCGGTGCCGAGGCTGGGACACCGGGGGCTGGATCGTGAATATGATCGTCAGTACACACAATGTGAAAAACGTCTTTTGCTGGGAACGGCGCAAACTGCGGCGTTGCTGGGGGGGGTGCCCCACTACTATCGGGCCAGTGTCGAAGAAGTGTTGCTGTGTGCATTGAGCATGGCATGCGCTTGGCGATATGCAGTTTCCCAACTGCGTTTCACGCTGGAATCTCATGGGCGTATCGACGCCGGGCAAGGTGTGGATCTGGCGCGTACGGTCGGCTGGCTGACGGCAGAATATCCGGTGCAGATTGGCTGGTCCACTGTGGGTGATGATCTGCCCTGGCAGGCTATCCGGGCGGTAAAGCGTGTTCTGCGGGCGGTGCCGGATCGCGGTATTGGCTACGGCGTGCTGCGTTATCTGGATACCGACAACGAAAATGTGCTGGCTACACTGGAGCAACAGTATGCGCCGGAAATCCTCTTCAACTATCTGGGGCGTTTTGCTGCCGGGGAGGGCGAATGGACGCCCCAACGCACTCCACACTATTTCTGTGATGCGTTCGCGGTGGCGCAAGACCGTCAGATGCGTCTGGGCCATGCGCTGGAAGTGAATATTTTTGTTGATGAGCACCCGGCAGATTCCCGTCTGGCGATTAACTGGGGGTGGGCCGAGAGTATATTTACCGAACACGATATTGATGAACTGCATCGGGCAATGGTTCAGGCGGTGGATACGCTGCTGGCGCTCGCTCAACAGGATCCCCTGCGGGCGGCTGACACACTGGTTGCCGCGGACGTTGCTCTGCCGAGAGTAACGGACGACGATGTAGCCCAATTGACACGAACGTATGGACCATTGGCTGATGTGTTGCCCGTTCTGCCGCTACAACTCGGATTGCTGTTTCATGCCCAGGTGTCTGAAACGGCGGGGAGTTATAATTCACTAACCCGTCTGTCATTAAGCGGCTCGCTGCCGGTGGCGCATCTCAGTCGTGCGCTGGAAGCGGTGGTGCGCCATCATCCTCAGTTGGCAGCCCGTTTCGATACTGAACAGACGTTGACACCGTTACAGTTATTACCGTTACTGCGTGATGACACGGCTTACTGGTCGTTAGATGTGCGGTCGTTGCCGGCACTGGACACACAGAACGAGGCGGCAGCGTTGCTGACGCTGGAAAAAGCGGAGCTGGCACGGGATCTGTTTCATCAACCGGGTGCCATGCTCCATGCACTGCTGGTTCAGCATGCCGATGAACCACGTTATACGCTGTTTCTTACCGCCCACCATCTGGTGGTGGATGGATGGTCGACACCAGTATTGTTGCGCGATCTGTTCACCGTATTACACCATGGCGAAGCCGCGCTGGATGCGCATCGTGTCAGCTATCCTGACGTTATTCGTCAACTGGTGGCACGAGATCGCGCTATTTCCCGTCAGCGCTGGCAGAGTGTCTTGCAAGGTGTCCGTCCGACCCTGCTGTTTGGCGAGGCGTCGCCTACCAGTGAGGTCGGTGAACTGGAACTGTTACTGGAACCTGCGCTGGAACAGGGATTGGTAAGTTGTTGCCGCCAGTATGGGCTAACGCTCAATACCTTGATGCAGGGTATCTGGGGTGTGTTATTGAGTGCCTACAGCGGATTTGATGATGTCATTTTCGGCTCTCCGGTGTCGGGGCGCTTCGGTCAGATCGATGGTCTGGAGCAGCATGTCGGGTTATTCAGTAATACGCTACCGGTACGAGTGCAACTGGATGTGCAACAATCGCTATTAAGCCAGCTATCCGGTTTACAGGCTCAGCAAATTCAATTGATTGAGCATGATGATCTGGGGCTGGGAGAGATTCAGCAATTGGCTGGCAGTGGTACACTTTTTGATACTCTGTTGGTGGTGGAAAACTACCCCGATCACGGTGTACCCGGTGACGGTGTAATGGGGGTGCGTTGTGACGGTATCCACAACCGTGGTTACACCCATTACCCGTTGACTCTGCTGGTATTACCCGGCGAACGCTTGCGTCTGCTAATGGAGTATCGGGCGAATGTACCGCAGCCCCACCGTTTGGCGCAGCGTTTGTTGATGTTGTTGGAGCAAGTGGTTAAACGGCCAGAAGTACCGCTTGGTGAATGGGTGCTACAGACTTCGGACGAGCAAGCGCTGCTGGCCGTCGTCAATCAGACCGATCATGCCGTGCCCGCAGGAACCCTACATCAGGCCGTGGCCGAACAGGCGTACCGTACACCGGAACGTGTGGCGTTGGTAGACGGAGAACATCAATTGACTTACCGTCAGATGCGGATACAAACCCGCTTGCTGTCGGATCGATTGATAAATGCCGGGGTGCGGCCAGGAGACATTGTGGCGGTGGCGTTGCCGCGTTCAGTGCGGCTCAGTTTGGCGCTGATGGCGATTCTGGAAGCAGGTGCCGCCTGGCTGCCGCTGGATACGGGCTACCCTGATGATCGCCTGGTGTTAATGGTGGACGACGCCCAACCCCGGCTGATTATTACCGAAAGTCACTTACAGTCGCGTTTTGCGCCACTCGCCATGACACTGCTGTTGGATCGGCTGGCGGCGGAGGTGGATCAGCCGCCGGTATCATCAGTGGTGGCGGTGGACCCGCGACAGGCCGCTTATGTGATTTATACCTCCGGTTCAACCGGGCGTCCCAAAGGTGTGGTGGTTAGCCATCAGGCGATCGTTAATCGTTTGTGGTGGATGCAGGATTGTTACGCGCTCACTGGCGATGATGTGGTATTGCAGAAAACGCCATGCAGCTTTGACGTATCGGTGTGGGAATTCTTCTGGCCGTTGATGACCGGCGCACGTCTGGTCATGGCGCCGCCGGAAGCGCATCGCGATCCGGATGCGCTGCTGCAACTGATTGCCGATTATGCCGTCACTACCCTGCATTTTGTGCCGTCAATGCTGGCCGCCTGGGTCGGCGCGCTGGAAATGCGCCAGCGTCGGGACGTTGGATGCGATAGCCTGAGGCGCGTATTTTGTAGCGGTGAAGCGCTGTCGCGAGATCTGGCAGAAAGTTATCAAGCGCTGGTTGCCGCGCCGTTGCATAACCTGTATGGCCCGACGGAAGCCGCCGTAGACGTTACATATCAGCCGGCGTCGGGTGACGCGTTGGCACGGTGTTATGCGCCAGGCGTTCCGATCGGGAAACCAGTATGGAATACCCGGTTATATATACTGGATCGCTATCTGCGCCCGGTTCCTGTTGGTGTCGCGGGTGATCTCTATCTGTGTGGTGTACAACTGGCGGAAGGCTATTGGCGACGTCCAGATCTGACGGCGAGCCGTTTTATCGCCGATCCTTTTGCATCAGGCGAACGGATGTATCGCACGGGTGATATCGCCCGCTGGCTGGAAGACGGCGCGGTGGAATATCTTGGCCGTAGTGACGATCAGCTAAAAATCCGTGGACAACGCATTGAGCTGGGTGAAATCGAGCAGCAACTGCTGGCACAGCCCGGTATCGCACAGGCGGTGGTGTGCGCCCGGGAACTGGGGGAACACGGAAATCGCTTGCGTGGCGCGGATGCCCGCCAACTGGTGGCCTGGGTGATCCCGCAGGAAGGAACCTCTCTGGATGCTGATGCATTACATCAGGCGCTGGCGCGGCAATTACCTGCCCACATGCTGCCGGTCAGCTATGTACAAATGGACAATTTCCCGCTTAGCGCTAATGGCAAGCTGGATCGCAACGCATTGCCGGCACCCGCCGCGCCGCAGAATAGCGGACGTTTACCCAGATCGGACGGCGAACGTTTACTGGCGACGCTATTCGCCGATGCACTAGAACGCGAAACCGTCTTCGCTGACGATGATTTCTTTGTTTTGGGCGGTCATTCATTGTTGGCGATGCGTCTGGCGGCGGACATCCGTCGTCGTCTGAACCGGTCATTATCCGTCGGGCAGATCATGGTGGCACGTAGCGTTGAAAATATCGCTGCACTGCTGGACGGCACGACGGATGCCGATTCAGCGGAAAACCGGGGGATGGGGGACATTCTGCCACTGCGCACGGGTCGGGGTCCGACACTATTCTGTCTGCATCCGGCATCGGGTTTTGCCTGGCAATACACGGGGCTGCTGCGTTATCTGAGCGGACGTTACCCGCTGGTCGGCTTACAGTCGCCACGACCACAAGGTGGGATTGCCGATTGTGATTCGCTGGAGGAGATATGCGAACGCTATCTGGTCACCATTCGTCACATTCAGCCGCAGGGGCCGTATTTTCTGTTGGGGTATTCGCTGGGCGGTACGCTCGCTCACGGCATCGCCGCACGCTTGACACAGGTTGGTGAACGGGTGGCTTTTTTGGGGCTACTGGATACCTATCCGGTGGAAGGACAGGACTGGAGCGGGCCGAGTGAAGAGGACGCGCGTCATGAAGTGATGCGTGAACAGGCGGCGTTTATGGCGGCGGCGGAAGAGGAACCCGATCCGCAACTGCGTGCTGAAAAGGCTACCATGCTCAACAGCATAGTGGCGAATTATCAGGATGCAGTGCGTCTGCTTTCACAGGCCGTCACTCCGGATTATCACGGTGAAGTAACCCTGTTTGTGGCGACGCACACACTGCCTGCGGGAATGGATATTCAGTCAACCTGGGCACCGTATGTGAGTTCTCTGGCGCTATATCCGCAGCCTTGTGAGCATGCTGATATCCTCTCCCCGGCATCGCTGGAGTGTCTGGGTCCGTTGCTGAATCGGTTGTTGGCGGAATATTCGGAACTGGCATAGTGGTGCTGACAATGGTCGGGTCGCGGGGGAACCCGTTTCCCAGCCATTGTTATAGCCAGCGTTAAACCATTTTCTCGGGCCGTGGTGAGCGTTGTTCCGTGGTAACCCTCGAGCAAGAAAAACGGGAAGGTTTAGTCTGGCTGACTGCCGGGCGCGAAGTGATAGCGCCCGCATGGAACGATAAGCGGTGTGTGAGATACCGGGTCGTCAATGATGATACAGGACATGCCAAACACCTCTTTTACCAACTCCGCGTTAATGATATCGGTCGGTTTTCCTTGGGCGATTACGCGTCCGGCGTGCATCACGATCAGATGGTCGGCATAACGACAGGCCTGATTTAGATCATGCAGTACGGCGATCAGTGTTCGTCCATGCTGTTGATTCAGCTCGCGGAACAAGTCCAGCAAGTCAATCTGGTGTGTGATATCCAGCCAGGTCGTTGGTTCATCCAGCAGTAGCAGCGGTGTCTGCTGCGCCAGTACCATGGCGACCCACACTCGCTGGCGCTGCCCGCCGGATAATTCATCCACGTTGCGCTCGGCCAGCGCACTCACATTTGTCGCTATCATCGCCTGTTCAACCGCTTCCCTATCGGCTTGACTCCATTGCCGGAGTAGACTCTGATGCGGATATCGACCACGAGCAACCAGATCAGTCACGGTAATGTTGTCTGGAACGATAGTGTGTTGCGGTAATAAACCAAGCTGACGTGCCAGCGTTTTGGTGGGGATCTGATGAATATTTTTCCCATCCAGCAACACTTCCCCTGCCTGTGGTTTTAACAGTCGGCACAGTGCACGCAGCAGGGTCGATTTACCGCAGGCGTTGGGACCGATGATGACGCTGAACAAATTTTGTGGAATGGTAACGCTCAGGTCATTCGCAATGATTTTATTGTCATACCCAAGTGTCAGGTTTGAAGCATGCAAGAGAGGCGGCATTGATGTTCTACTCTTCATTGACGGTTAATGGCGTGATTCACGAATCAGCAGCCAGATCAGATAAATACCACCGATGCTGACGGTGACGGCCCCAACGGGTAGCTGCATATTGGTAAAAGCATGCTGGGCCACGATATCCGCGCTCAGCAGCAAAATGGCGCCAATCATCGCCGCTGAGAATAGGGGGATCGAACTGGCACGGGTCAAGCGGCGTGCAATCTGTGGTGAGGCAAGTGCAATAAACGAAATGGGCCCGGCGGTGGCGGTCACTACGGCAGTCAGAATAATGCCAGACAACATCAGGCACAGGCGACTGGCTTCGGCATTGACACCCAGCGCGCGTGCGCTGTCATCACCCATTTCCAGTAGTTGAAGGCGTTTTGCCATCAGCAATGCCGTGATGGTTGCCAGCGGTACCAACAATAGTGCGGGCTGGCTTTTAGTCCAGGTGACGCCATTCAGTGTCCCGGCGCCCCATAGTGCGGCGGTCATTGCATGTTCCAACGAGCCGGTAATAATCAGCCAGGTGTTGAACGCGGTCAGAATGGCACCGATGGCAATGCCGACAATAATGAGTCGAAAACCGACGATGCCATCGCGCCAGGCCAGCAAATAAACCAGTACCGCCGTAATCATGCCGCCCAGTACCGCGCCGCCAGCGATCTGATAGTAGCTGCCATTGAGCAGGATAATAGTCGTCAGTGCGCCGGTATAGGCACCGGTGCTAAAGCCGACCACATCAGGACTTCCCAGTGGGTTACGAATGATCGATTGAAAAATGCCACCACTGATGCCCAACCCTGCGCCTAACAGCAGCGCCATCACGGCGCGCGGTGCCCGCCACTGAGTAATCACGGTGATGATTCCTGGCTCACCCTGACCGGCGAAGGCTTGCCAGACCTGTAGAGGCGACAGTCGCAACGTACCGTAGCTGATAGCCACTGTCAGCAGCAGCAGGCTTAACAGAATCAGCAGGCTGTTAATTAATAAAACACGTTTGGACAGGCGTCCGCAGATTACGTCCCGGGGCGTGCTGAAATACAGCGCTTTAGCAATCATGTCGTGCCTCCTCAGGCTTTACGCCGCCGTACCAGCCAGATCAGCACGGGGGCACCAATAAAGGCAGTAATGATTGAAACCCGCAATTCCCCCGGCACCAACAGGCGACCAACAATATCGGCGCTCAGCAGCAGGATAGGGGCGAACAGGAATGAGTAGAGCAGGATCCAGCGCTGATCCGGCCCAGCCCACCAGCGTGCGATATGGGGAATCATCAGCCCGACAAATCCGATAGGGCCGACCAACGCCGTGGCTGAACCACACAGCAACATGATGGCGATGATGGAAACCAGCCGTACCAGAATCACCCGGGTGCCTAATGCGGCGGCGAGATCTTCACCCATACCGAGGGTGTTTAGTGACCGGGCCGCTATCAGTGCCAGTATGCTGCCGAGCAAAATGGCGGGCGTGACCAGTGCGATGTTGTGCATGGAGCGGATATCCAGCGTGCCAGCCTCCCATAAACGGAGTTGATCAAACGCCTCGGGATTGAGCAGAGAAATAGATGATGTCATGCCCATCAATACGGCACTTAGCGCCACGCCAGCCAGTGTCAAACGTACCGGGTTGACACGACCTCCACTCAGCGTCCCGATAACCCATACCACCAGACTGGTGACAAACACGCCAGCCCAGGCAAAACCCAGCGATGACCCCATGCTGTTAATGCCAAACACGGTAATACCGATCACGATGGCAAAACTCGCCCCGGCATTCACACCGAGGATACCGGGATCGGCCAGCGGGTTGCGGGTCAGCGCCTGAATCACGGCGCCAGCACCACCCAGCGCTATCCCGACGATAATACCGGCAAGAGTGCGAGGTAACCGTGCAGCAAGAATAATCGTGCTGTCTGCGTTGGTTATCTGACCCGTCAGACTTGACCAGACCACATCCAGCGGAATGGATTTGGCACCCAGTATCAGGCTGGCGGCCACCACAACGGCAATAATCAGTAAACACATCCCTACGCCATACTGGCGTCGCGTATGAACACGACAATATGAACGGGGGGGCATCGCGACAGCGTCATGATGAATCTGATGAAGTGGCATTCCCAATGATATGCTCTCTTTTATGTAAACCTATATGATTATTATTATCATTAACGTTATTGGTGAGCTATGGTAGCATGAGTTCTTCATCAAATACATTGACATAAACCTCGTATCGAGCTGCCTGTCCGTCTTTGACAGAGGGTATGGTCAATGAATAACCTTCAACCTTCGTTTAGGTAATCATGGCTAAATCGTCCATTCTGCTTGATTTCAGCTTGCTGAAAAACAATGCGCCATTTCGCGCGATCTTTGTCGCCCGTATGTTGTCAGTATTTGCACTGGGTATGCTGGCAGTCGGTGTACCGGTACAAATTCAGTCCATGACCGGGTCAACGTTACAGGTTGGTATGGCGGTGGCGCTGGATGGCGTGGGCATGTTTATCGGTCTGCTGCTGGGTGGCGTGCTGGCCGATCGCTTTGATCGCCGTAAGCTGATTCTGTTTGCACGTGGTACTTGTGGGTTGGGGTTTGTGGCTCTGAGCATGAATGCTTTTTCTGATTCACCGTCATTGTTGGCGCTCTATGTGCTGGCCGCCTGGGATGGTTTCTTCGGTGCGTTGGGTATGACGGCGTTAATGGCGGTTATTCCGCTGCTGGTCGGTCGTGAAAACCTCGCTGCCGCAGGGGCACTGAGTATGCTGACGGTGCGTCTTGGCGCCATTCTCTCTCCGGCACTGGGCGGGGTGATTATCGTTGCGGGTGGCGTGGGCTGGAATTTCGCCATTGCCGCAATAGGAACGTTGGCCACATTGATTCCGTTGGTGCGTTTACCGCCCTTGCAACCGGGAGCACGGGAACCGGAGCATCCGTTACGGGCGCTGGTCAATGGCGTGCAGTTTGTCTGTACTAATAAAGTGGTCGGTTGTGTGGTGTTAATTGGCATGCTGGTGAGCATTGTGGGCGCCATGCGTATCCTTTTTCCGGTACTGGCCAATGACGTTTACCACGCCGGTCCTTCGGCGGTTGGCCTGATGTATTCCGCTGTCCCGCTGGGGGCGATGCTGGGGGCCTTTACCAGCGGTTGGGTATCGCATGTGACGCGGCCGGGGTGGATACTACTGGGTAGTGCTACGGGCGCTTTTTTGGCGGTGACGTCGCTGGGGCTGGTTGGGCATATCCTTCCGGCATTAATGGCACTGGTCTGCTATGGCTATCTGAATTCCATCGCTTCTCTGCTGCAATTTACGCTGATACAGAGCCACACGCCGGATCACTTGCTGGGACGGGTGAACAGTCTGGGTACCGCGCAGGATGTGAGCGGGGATTCTCTGGGAGCATTGGGGCTGGGGATGATGGGACGGTTACTCACTCCGACACTGAGCATTTTGTCATTTGGCGCCGCCGCTGCTCTGTTAGGGGGATTGCTGGCCATCGGCGTGCGTCCGTTACGTCACTGTACCTTCAGTAGTGCACAAGAGAATGAACCAGAGGAACAAGCCGGTGAGGCACCCGCACGTTGATCCTGGCGTGGTAAAACGAGCAATAAACATAGGTTCTATCTGATGCCTGCCGTGAGTCGACCGGCATCACTATCACTCTCTGCGCGCGGTTATGGTTTTTTGAAATGCTGCTCAATGTGATTGAGCATATCGCTGGCACTATAGTAATCCAGGCGGAACGTATCCAGCCCCATTGCCCATACCCGATGCTGTACTACTGACTCCAGATGGTTGAGAAATGGGTTGGCGTTTAGCTTGCTGACAGTGCTGTCGTCGGCGGCAAAAAGCAGCAGACTCTTGCCGTTCAGACTGTCGGCCGTGTTTTCACCGGATATCTGCACAATATCCTGGCGTTTTCCCTGTTTGGTTTCGGTTTTTATGCCAGCGGGCAGAGTACTCAGCGTGAAGCCCAGTTCTGTCAGTAACTGGCCTTGTGCGGAAGATGCCGTCCAGAGGTTTATGCCACGACCATCCTCGTAATACACCAGCGCGGAAACTGGCTGTGGTGGCAAGGTAATCATCCTTTTTACCGTCTGAACCCGTTGTTCAAACCGGGTGATAATACGCAGGGCATCGGCATCATGGCCGGTGGCTTCACCCAATTGTTGCGCCAGTTGCTGCCAGCTTTTATTACCATAATCAATGACTAATGTCGGGGCAATCGCCGACAGTTGTTTATACAGTTTTAACGCGGAATCACCGCCGGTGGCGGCAATCACAATCAGATCCGGCGCAGCCGCGGCAATGGCTTCTGCGTTCGGCTCGGTAATGTAAAGCGGTTTCACACCACGGGCAGTGGCTTCCTTGCTCCATTGAGTAAAGAACCCCTGGCTGTCGGAAACGGCGGTATTGGGACTGGTTGCGCCGGAAGCGATCAGCGGCGCGTTAATTGCCAGCAGCGTACCACTGATCGTCACACTGGTTGATACAATGCGCTGTGGCGGATGCTGTAATGTCAGCGGCCCTTTCAGGGTTTCAATAGTCCGGGGCCAACCGACCTGATGCATTTGCGCTGTTGCATGAGGCGGAGGAGGGGGCAATGCCTCTTTATCGTCGCAGCCACTCAGCAGGACGCTTGCCAGAATACTGACAATAATTGCCTGTATCCAGTGTGTCATCGTCGGTACTTTGTGTTGCATGTCGTTTTTATTCCCTTTTAAATCAATTCATTAACGAAATGGCGGCTCATTGAAGGTACGTAGTTTGCGTGAATGCAGGCGATCACCTTCTGCCCGAAGCAGTTCAATGGCGCAGATGCCAATCTGTAGATGTTCTGAAATCGCGCCTTCGTAGAAACGGTTGGCCTGGCCAGGCAGTTTGATTTCACCATGCAGCGGTTTGTCGGAAACGCACAGTAGTGTGCCATACGGTACCCGAAAACGATAACCTTGGGCGGCAATTGTGGCACTTTCCATATCGACGGCGACAGCGCGGCTTAGGTTGAAACGCAAGGCAGAGGCTGAATATCGCAGTTCCCAGTTACGATCATCGGTGGTGACAACCGTACCGGTGCGCAGCCGTTGCTTCACTTCTTCACCGGGCATACCGCTGACGGTTTTGGTGGCGTCATACAGTGCGCGCTGTACTTCGGCGATGCTCGGAATTGGAATATCCGGTGGCAGGACTGAATCCAGCACATGGTCGTCACGTAGATAAGCGTGGGCCAGAACGTAGTCGCCGATGGTCTGGCTTTCGCGCAGGCCGCCACAATGGCCGATCATCAACCAGGCATGTGGACGCAGTACCGCGAGGTGATCGCAGATGGTCTTGGCGTTGGATGGGCCGACGCCAATATTGATCAGTGTAATTCCCCGGCCACCGGGTGCAATCAGGTGGTAGCCCGGCATTTGATGATTTTTCCAGGTGAGGTCTGAAACGACCTGTTCCGGGTGGGTGACGTCAGGGGTGATATACGACCCGCCAGCACAGGAAAGCGCTTCATACGGACTGTTCGGATCGGCAATTTGCTCACAGCCCCAACGAACAAACTCATCGACATAGCGGGTGTAATTAGTAAAAAGGACGAAGGGCTGGAAATGTTCTGCCGGGGTTCCGGTGTAATGCCGTAACCGGGCCAGTGAGAAATCGGCCCGCAGCGCGTCGAAGTGTGATAGGGGAAAGCGCGTGGTGGTCTGAAATATTCCGTCGGCGGTTTCATCGCCGATTTGTGCCAGCTCGGTGGTTGGAAAATGCTGCGCAATTCCGGCACTCATCGACCGGTTAAGGACCAGATTCGAGCCGTCAATCACATAAGGAAAAGGGATTTCTTGTTGTGACGGGCCGACATCAATAATGGCCGAATATTCTCCTGCCAGTATGGTGAGCTGGTCTGCCAGATAACGGCGGAACAATGCGGGTCGGGTGATGGTAGTAGTGTAGTGACCGGGATGAGTAAAACGACCATAGGCCCGGGTTTTGGAGTGGTTGGTGGAGGTACCGTCCCAGCTGATACGTAGCTCGGGATAAACGAATAACCCGTTGGCGCGTGTCTTCACGTCAGGCAATGTATTATTTTTGATGAAATCACTGATGGCGTCACGCAAAGCGCAAACCGCGCTGTTGTACAACGCTTCCAGTTTATCAAGCGCCTGTTCGACGGTGAGGGTCGTGCCGGATTCGTTGCTATGCATGCTTGCTCCTTTCTGCTCCCGATTTTTCACCGGATAGTAACACTACTGCGGTTAATTTAGCGTTTTGACAGAGGTGAGATCAATTTATCTTTTTGATTTTATTTAGATAAATAAAATTAATCGATAGGGATAGTATAAGCCAAATAACCGTTCTGGGTCACAGCCGGCGTCGTTTGCGTTTTGCTGGTATTTGTGGAAATAGCGCTATATGGATTGATTGAACTGAATATTATCGTATCGAATTCTTTAAATCTCATTTAACACAGATGAAGGAAGCGATTAAAGATGGTGTCGAGGTGATGGGATATACTTCCTGGGGGCCTATTGATTTAATTAGTGCATCAACATCAGAAATGGTAAAACGCTACGGTTTCATCTATGTTAATCAGGACAATGATGGTAACGGTACACTGGCGCGTTATCGCAAGAAAAGCTTCTACTGGTATCAACATGTGATTGAAACTAACGGTTCTGAACTTTAAACGAATAGTTACGATTAGACGCAGATCTGAACGTAACCGATCGGTTATCTTTCTCTTCTTTGGTTAACAAAATCCATCACTGAGTTCAAATTCATGAAAGACGGCGATGGATGAACGATATTCAAATGAATTAAAAAACCCACAAGGCGAAATTTTTCATCTTGCTTCTCTCAGTTTCATCATGAAGGGTTTTAAAAAATTAACTAAGACTGCACTTGTTAAAATTAAAATGAAGCCTACAATTTGTTGAATTGATGGTATCTCATTTAAAAATGATGAGGCTATTATTACCGTAATTACAGGGGACAACAAAGTAGCATAGCTTGCATACTCAGCACTTTCATTTTGAATGAGATAAAACCATATGTAATAAGCTACAGCATTACCCACAATACCTAAATAAAGAACCGACATTAAACAACGCGGGTCAACAAATGCTTTAGATATTGGTTGCAGTAACTCACCATTCTGAAAAAAAGGATATGTTGCACATACCAATATAGTTGACATCAGCATTTGCCAGAACAGCCTGGCTTTAAATGGAATAGTCGAGACTATCTTTTGTGATATGACTGCCCCAGCCGCCCAGAAAATTGCGCTACATAATATTACTGCTTCACCCAACCCAAACTTCACTTCCTTCAAAATGAATATTATTCCCGTCAGGCATAAAATAAGAGAGAAAAGAGATATGATGTTTACCTTACCAGATATCGCCATAAGAATAAGTGAAGTAAAGCAGGGCATTGTATAGACAAGGATGGTTGCATTAGTCACTGATATATAGTGTAAAGCGATACTGTTTAAGGTTGGGACAAGAAAGACATTTGGAACAGCAATTATGAATATTCTTATAAATGCTGACCTATCGATCATTTTAAAACTTGAAATAATGGTTTTATTAAAAAAAATGAAAATAACCAAACATGACATAAGTGAACCTGCAACCCTAAATGCATAAGGTCCTATTATATCAATGGCGATTTTAGAAACGGGAAAAGACGTTCCCCATATCAAAGCCATAAAAAATGTTAACCACAAGCTCCTTATAGCCATCTAATCTATGCCTTTCCGTATCTTGCTATCACAGACATTCTTTTGTTTTTCTGGTTGACATTAATCATCGACACTAAATGAGGAATCTGAGTTTGAGATGTATCAAACAAAAAAAGTTCACCAAATGTTGGAGTAAGCGTATCTATAACTTTCTTTCTGTTGTGATCGAGGATGTGAGTAAGGCCACCATAATTATGATCCCAATCTTCAGTTATATTAAGAGCTATGCCAATACATCGATTTTAAGTTGATACATAATAAAATCGCTGGCCGAGCCTGTATATTTATCGTAGAAACTTCTACCGCGATAATTATAGTTTTGTGTCAACCATCTAAGTACCGGCCAATTGCGCTCCTCAGAGATTTCTTTTAGTTTCTCAAAAATTTTATCCGCTATTCCCAAACCTCTAAATTTCGGGTTAATAAAAAGATCATCTAAAAATCCCATGTCTTTACCTGAAAGACTGCGAGGGCAAGCTCTAAAATGTGCCAATCCAACATGGCAACCCTCTGAGGTTACTGCTAATAACCCCTCTAATGGATGTGAAGGATCTAATAACCATTGCCATACGGTTTCCTTAATCTCCGAGGACACTGATACTTTGTAAAAATCAGCATATCCTTGGAACAGCTCAAACCAAGCCTTCTTATCACTAGAATCAAGACCTCTTACCGTTATTCCGGAGCTCATTTATAAACCTCACTTAGATTTTCATGTTGGGACTATGCATCATAGGGAAATACACCTTATAGTATAGGATAGATTTGTATCTAAATACATATACTTAATACTAATGTGTGAACTGGATTTGTCGTGAACAAGAAAAAGTGGCCACAGTTTTAGTATCATTCTTTCCATTGGTTTTTCCAAACCCTGATGAAGTTCCTGTATCTAATGCAACTTTCCGAGTATTCATGACTTCACCTCACTTAATATAAATACTTAACGCATAAACTTATAAACAGACAAAGTATGGAGAAAATCAATACAGACTTAACTAAATTGCCCCCCTTTTTTACGGCCATATTGCTGCCAACATGATTGCCAAATACGTTACTAATAACAAGTGGCAGCGCCAGTGTGTAAATAATTTTCCCGGCAATAACAAATGCAACTAAAGCACCCGCATTCGAGGCCAGATTAAATATTTTAGTATTGGCTGATGCCTGAATAAGATTTAACTTTAACAGGTAATGAAAGGCGATGATGAACATGCTGCCGGCGCCAGGGCCAAAGAAACCATCATAAAACCCAACAACAAAACAGGTGATTGATGTTTTAATATAGAATTGTACATTTTGTTCTACCTTTTTATCACCGATAATGTTTTTGTCTTTTGGTATAAGGAATAATATAATTCCTGCGGGAATCAGTAGTAAAAGCAGTTTAGCTACCCACTTTGGGTCTATCAGCAATATGCTATGAGCTCCAGCGTATGCACCAATAAGTGAAAATGGAATACCAATGCCAATGACACCCCAAACCATTTTATGGTCTTTTAAAAAGTTTCTAATTGCAGCTAATGTTCCAAAAGTGCTGACTATTTTTTCTTGCCCAAGAGCCACTTGAGGTGGCATGCCCACAAGTAGAAAACCAGGCACAAGGAATAAACCACCACCGCCGGCAATGCTGTCTACAAACCCGGCGCAGAATGCAATAAGGCATAGTAGTAGTAATGCAAAATACCCGTATTCTTGCCAAAATAGGCCTAATAATTCCATTATATTTTCCCCACTCAAGTCGTGGGACTCAATTTAATTGTTCCTGTATGATGTTTGTATACACAGTTCTATAGAACATTTTCTATAACAGTTCATCGAGCTAACATGAAAGAACTACCCCAGTATGTAAAAATAGCGCAGTTTTTATGTACACCCATTGATAGTGGAACCTTAAAACCGGGAGATAAGCTCCCGTCAATAAGACAAATAGCGCGAGAGCATAAAGTAAGTACGATGACTGCATTACAGGCGATCCGCTTACTTGAAACGAAAGGAAAAATTACTGCTTATCCTCGATCAGGCTATTTTGTCGCAGAAATATTACTTACTGAAAATAAAGAAAAAATTGATTTTTTACCCCTAACGACAGACGAAGATCTCCATCTGTCATTAGTGGGAACCCCTTGTCGGATCAGGTTGGATCTCGCCAATGCCTCAACTGAGCTATATCCGACGGATAAACTAAGCATCATCATGCGGCAGTTGATCTATAAAACACCTGCGTTGCTCGGTGCGCCAGTAAATGGAATGGGATATGAACCCCTCAGGCACCAGATAGCACGCAAAGCATTAGATTATGGTTGTGCTCTTGATATCGATGAAATCATTGTAACCAATGGTTGTATTGAAGCGCTTTCACTGGCGATCAGGGCGACAACTAAACCAGGCGATACCGTTGTCGTCGAGTCACCAACCTATTTCGTTATACTGCAAATGCTACAGAAACTCGGGCGGACTGTTATAGAAATACCAACGACAGAAAGTGGTTTAGATCTAGAACAGTTAGAGAAAGCTATCAATATGCTCAATATTAGAGCAATTATTACCATCCCAAATGCAAATAACCCGATGGGAAGTACGCCGGATGAGCATGCTAAAAAACGCTTGGTTACTCTGGCTGAAAATAATGACATCATCATTATTGAAGACGATATATACGGTGATCTTTGCTACGCTAATAATCGTCCCAAGCCTCTACGTGCTATAAGTAGCAATGTGATCTTGTGTAGTGGGTTTTCCAAAACATTGTCACCAGGCTTTAGGATTGGTTGGGTTGCGGCAGGAAGACATACATCAACATTGTCAGCCATAAAATATACCACAACCATGGGGACAGCCATCTATCCTCAAGCCACCATTGCTGAGTTTCTAAGGTCGGGTAGTTACGATATTCATATAAAAAAATTACGAAAAGCGTTGTCTGTTCAAATAAAACATATACGAGATACTATCACTCAGTATTTCCCTCCAGGTACCACAGTCACTGATCCCAAAGGGGGATTTGTACTATGGGTCACGCTTCCTGAACATACAATAAACACCCGTGAATTATTGAAAAGGGCACGGTTAGAAGGTATCGGAATAGCGCCCGGGGCCATTTTTGCATCGGATAATCGTTTCGATCATGCATTTAGATTGAATGCGGGTTTTGGCTGGAATACGGAAGTGAAAAACGCAATTATCACGTTAGCCGAACTGGTTTGTAATTAAATAGCTTCTGTCGATAGCGGCAGAAGCTATATTGCCGAATAAATTACTCATTGTATCTGGCGGGAATTACTTATAACGAATAGATGATATAAATAAAAATTTTTAATGAGACAATTGACGATGTAGCCAGTATGTATATCCATTGAGCATAGACATCAGGAGTGTTCATGACTTTTTTTATTTATGGTGATACCGAAACTGACTGGTTAAGCAAGCGTGATAAACGAATGGCGGAGGCTATCGCGCGGTTCGGTGTTATTCGCCGTCCGTCCATGCCGGATTTATTCAGCGCACTGGTGACCTATATTGTTGAACAACAGATATCAGTTGCGGCTGCCAGAACGGTGAATCAGCGATTATTAACATTGTGCGATGGCGCATTAACCCCTGAAAGCGTGTACAACCTCAGCCCGGAGGATATTCAGGCATGTGGTATGACCATGAAAAAGGCCCATTACATTCTGGGGGTAGCGCAATCTGCTGTCAGCGGGGCAGTGGATCTGTCGGCGGTTCAGCATATGGATGATCAGGCGGTGATAAAAACCCTGACCACGCTGAACGGTGTCGGCGTCTGGACTGTCGAAATGCTATTGATTTTTTCACTGCGCCGGCCTGATGTGTTGAGCTGGGGGGATCTGGCCATTCAGCGAGGCATGATGCGACTGTATCATCATAAAAAACTGTCCCGGGAGCAATTTGAGCGTTATCGGCGTCGCTACTCCCCCTACGGAACCACTGCGTCGTTCTATCTGTGGGAAATGGCGAAAGAGATACCATAAGAAAACATGGCGGCACGGTAAAACGTTTTCAATAATAAGTGTCGGAATGACGCGCCATCATTCGGCGTTATCGTGGGTAAAATTAAAAAGCAAATAACGGAGTTTATTGTCGTTAGGTGACGGGCATAATCGCCACTATGCGGCCTGATCCGGCTCGTCATTGGCTGGCGATGATGACGATGGCTCCGGTAAATCGGGTATTGATTGTGCACAGGAGAATAGAATGATGAGTGATAACGCATCGTCGCCCGAACCTTGGGAAACGGATGACGCCCGTTGGCAGGCGGTGGTTGAGCGAAACAGTGCGGCTGACGGCAGTTTCGTGTTCGGTGTCACGACGACCGGCGTATATTGTTCGCCATCCGGTGCCGCCCGACTGCCAAAACGCGAAAACGTGGTGTTTTTTGATTCAGATGCCGCGGCAGAAAAGGCTGGTTTTCGCCCTAGCCGACGGTATAAGAGGGGGCAGCCGCCGCTAGATGCCGTTCATGCCGCTAAAATAACCCAGGCGTGTCGCTATATAGCGCAGACCGACGGTGCGGTAAAACTGGCCGACATAGCGACGCATGTCGGTATGAGTGCATTTCATTTTCATCGATTATTCAAAGCGGTCACCGGTTTGACGCCCAGGGCTTTCGCCAGTGCGCATCGAGGCCAGCGTTTGCGTGAAGCATTGGGTAAAACCGGCCGTGTGACGGACGCGATTTTTGATGCGGGGTTTAACACCACTAGCCGATGCTATGAGCAATCCGACGCCATACTGGGCATGTCGCCCAAAACCTGGCAGTCAGGCGGCAAAGGGATGCGTATCTGGTTTGCGGTCGGCGTCTGTTCATTGGGAGATATACTAGTCGCGCAGAGCGAAAAGGGGATTTGCGCCATTCTGTTGGGTGACGAGGCCGAAACGCTGGTTTGTGACTTGCAAGATCAGTTTCCACAGGCCGAATTGATCGGTGGCGATGATGATTTCGAGCAGGTTATCGCCCAGGTGGTGGGGTTTATTGAAGCGCCGGGACGTAATCTGGCTTTGCCGCTGGATATTCGTGGTACCGCTTTTCAATTACGAGTCTGGCAGGCGCTGAAGGATATTCCGCCGGGGACCACCGTGAGTTATAGCGACATCGCTCAGCGCATTGGTTCACCCAAAGCCGTGCGGGCTGTCGCCAGCGCCTGTGCCAACAACCGACTGGCGGTGGCGATCCCATGTCATCGTGTGGTAAGGCGTGATGGTGCTCTGGCGGGATATCGCTGGGGGGTGGAGCGCAAACGCGCGCTGTTGGATAAAGAAGCCCGCGAATTTGTATTATTGCGCTGATGGCCCTGTTTCAGTGCTGTTTGTTCGGCTGGAAGAGGCCTGAATTGAGCTGTTGATTTGCGGCATCAAATTCAAGGTTATTCGCTTGTCTGGCGATTTCATGCATGGCCCGGCAGCGCCGTTATTTTCTCCAGGTTTATCTGCTGTAAAATAGAATAGCGGCGAAATGCTTATCCAGCAGGCTGATGCCGCACTGTACTAGTCCAAGCAGGATGGTCGTGCAAGAGTGACAGTGTTTACGGAGATGCAATCTGATTAACGCCGGTTACTGGTACGTTGCACCGGTAACCGCGACGGGTAAAAATATGTGTGACGGCCGGTAGCCGATCCTTCATTATCTTGAATGGCGCACTCTATGCCAGTTCACCGTGTTAGCGAGCCGGGTTGAGTGAAGCACTGACGTCAGGCATTGACTAAGCGGTAGTCCGGATTTTTATTGCTGGTTAACCTGAATATCAGCGCTGATTCGTTCGCCGAACTTATCAAATACCAGGCACTGCCCGGAATCGAAACCTAACTGCAATTTTTGATAGGGCGTGAAATGAGCATCTCCTGGCAGCAGTATTTTGAAGCCATCATGACCGTGACACTGACCGAACAGATAGGTGTTGTTGCCCAGTCGTTCCACCACTTCACAGTGAAACTCCAGTTGTAACGGCATTGTGCCTGCTGTGGACAGGTGTTCCGGGCGGATACCGAGCGTCACGTTCATGTTGGGCTCTACCTGTTGAGTCCGTATCGCGAGGGTGAGGGTTTTACCGTATTCAATGGTCACGGTGAGCCTCTCGGGTTCCCAGTTCACCACCGTTGCCGGTAGAAAATTCATTTTTGGTGAACCGATAAACCCGGCGACAAATCGATTGTCAGGGTTGTAATACAGGTCCATCGGTGACCCCATTTGTATTACCCGCCCATCGTTCATCACCACAATTTTATCCGCCAGCGTCATCGCTTCAATTTGATCGTGGGTAACATATACCATGGTGGTTTTCAGTTCCTGGTGCAGTTTGGCGATATGCAGACGCATATCAACCCGCAGCTCGGCATCCAGATTGGAGAGTGGTTCATCAAACATGAACACGTTGGGATTACGTACGATGGCGCGACCAATCGCGGTGCGCTGTCGTTGGCCGCCAGAGAGTTGTTTGGGTTTTCTGTCCAGCAAATGGGAGAGTTGCAGTGTTTTGGCAACCATCTCTACCTGATGGCGGATCTCTGCCTTTGGTGTACCGTTGACTTTCAGACCGTATCCCATGTTTTCGGCGACCGTCATATGCGGATACAACGCATAGGACTGAAACACCATTGCCACGCCACGGTGAGCAGGGGCGACATCGTTAACGCATTCATCGCCAATCAGTACCTCTCCTTCGCTAATCTCCTCCAGACCGGCAATCATGCGCAGTAACGTGGATTTGCCGCAGCCCGAAGGACCAACAAATACCGCAAATTCCCCTCCCTCAATATCAAGATTGATATTGTGCAGCGTCACCGTTTTGCCAAAACGTTTGGTGACATTTCTCAGTCTTATGCTGGACATCGGTTGATCCTCGGAACGTTGTCAGTAAATGAGTCGTGTTAGAGAATGAATTACTCTCTTTATGTGATACGTATAACAAAGTTTAATTAATAACTATAACGGCTAAAAAGTCTTTAAAAGACTATAACTTGGCTAGATTTTAAGCCATATCATCGCGTTTCATTTATGCAATCATGATCACACATTGATGATAATTGTATAGATTTAACAGTGTTCTAAGCATAGCGTATAACAACTGAGGGAATGGGTGAGCTCTGTTTAGTTATGTCGTTAGATAGAGCGTTTACGTATAGCTTGAATATCAAAAATATGAACGTGAATCTAAAAAATGTAATACCTTCACAAAGAGGTGAGTGATGAAAATCAAAAAAATAACCGCTCTGCTCCTGACCGCGCTGGTGGCGGGCCAATATTCCACTTTCGCCGCTGCAGCGGCAAGCCGGCAATTAACGGTGTGGGAGGACATAAAGAAGTCTGTTGGCATAAAACAGGCCGTTAGTGATTTCGAAAAACAGTACAACGTGAAAGTCAATATGCAGGAAATGCCTTATGCACAACAGATTGAGAAGCTGCGTTTGGATGGCCCGGCAGGCATTGGCCCAGATGTGCTGGTGATCCCTAACGATCAGCTCGGTTCTGCGGTCGTGCAAGGATTGCTCTCACCACTGACGGTCGACAAAGCGGAAGTCTCCGCCTTCACGCCGTCGTCCATCCATGCCTTTACCATGAACAACCGGTTGTACGGTATTCCCAAGGCGGTAGAGACATTGGTGCTGATCTATAACAAGAATCTGTTGCCTAAGCCGTTGGCTACGTTGGATGACTATTACCGCTTCTCCAAAAAACAGCGGGCGGAAAATCGATACGGTTTGCTGGCGAAATTCGATCAGCTTTATTACAGCTGGGGCGTCATGGCGTCGATGGGCGGCTACATCTTTGGCAAAGACAGCAAAGGTGGATTGAATACTCTGGACATCGGTCTCAACACCCCAGGCAGCGTGGCGGCAGTCAACAGTCTGAAAAAATTCTATACCGATGGGTTATTTCCCAGAGGGATCATCGGTGACAGTGGTCTTAATGCCATTGACTCTCTGTTTACCGAGAAAAAGGTGGCAGCGGTGATCAATGGGCCGTGGGCGTTTCAGCCTTACGCCGACGCCGGTATTAATTATGGTGTTGCGCCGCTACCGAAACTGGCCAATGGCAAGCCGATGAACTCTTTTCTGGGGGTGAAAGGTTACGTGGTGTCCACCTGGAGCAAGGACAAGGTGTTGGCGCAGCAATTCATTACGTTTATCAATCAGCCTGAGTATGTGAAAACCCGTTATCAACTGACTAAAGAGATCCCGCCACTGGTAGCGATGATTAATGACCCACTCATTAAAAATGATCAGCGGGCCAGCGCCGTCGCTATTCAGGCCAGTTTGGCGACCGCCATGCCCAGCGTACCCGAAATGCAGGAAGTCTGGGGCCCGGCCAACGCCGCACTGCAATTGAGCATGACCGGTAAACAGGCACCTAAGGCCGCGCTGGACGATGCGGTGAAGCAAATCAAGATGCAAATTGAGGCGATGAAAGCCAGCAATCAGTAACTCCGGCCTCTGCTTATTCTGAACGGGAGGGCGGCTCCCGTCATAAAGAAGGAACAGTTTGTGATTATCACTCCCAGTGAAAAGTTAACCGTTGTTAAGGGTCGGTGTCACCATGCAGTGGTCGCATTGCTGTTTGCCCTAATCCCCGGTTTCGGTCAGTTCTATCACCGGCAGTGGGCGAAAGGGCTCATTTTCCTGGTTCTGCTTAGCAGCTTTATCGGCGTGTTTCATGACTTTCTCATGGAAGGGATGTGGGGTCTGTATACGCTTGGCGAGCAAGTGCCACGGGATAACTCCATTTTTTTGTTGGCGAAGGGCATTATCAGCCTGTTGATCATCGTGTTCGGGTTGGCGGTTTACGCTCTGTCACTGCGTGATGCCTGGGTCAATGGGCAGAAACGGGATGAGGGGGTGGCGCTTAACAGCGTGCGGCAGCAATATCAGATATTGCTGAGTGAGGGTTTCCCGTATCTGATGATTACGCCGGGGTTTATCCTGCTGGTTTTTGTGGTGATCTTTCCTATTCTGTTTGGTTTTTCGATTGCTTTTACCAATTACAATCTGTACCACACCCCGCCAGCAAAGCTGGTGGATTGGGTCGGTCTCAGGAACTTCGTCAACATTTTTACCTTGTCTATCTGGCGGTCCACCTTTCTGGATGTGTTGCAGTGGACCGTGGTCTGGACGCTGCTGGCCACCACGCTACAGTGTAGTGTAGGCGTGTTGCTGGCCATTTTGGTCAATCAAAAGGATTTGCGATTTAAGCCCTTGATCCGCACCATTTTTATCCTGCCGTGGGCGGTGCCGGGTTTCGTCACTATTCTGGTATTTGCCGGCATGTTCAATGACTCTTTCGGTGTCATCAATAATGCTATTCTGGCGTTTTTCGGTATTGCCCCCAAAGCCTGGCTGACCGATCCGTTTTGGACTAAAACTGCACTGATCATGATGCAGACCTGGCTCGGTTTCCCGTTTGTGTTCGCCATGACCACTGGCGTGTTGCAGGCCATTCCAGAGGATTTGTACGAAGCGGCGACCATGGATGGCGCGAGTGTCTGGACCAAGTTAAAAACCATTACACTGCCGTTGGTACTCTACTCCATTGCACCGATCATCATTACGCAATACACCTTCAACTTTAACAATTTCAACATCATCTACCTGTTTAACAATGGCGGCCCGGCGGTAGTCGGTTCCAACGCCGGAGGCACGGATATCCTGGTCTCCTGGATCTACAAACTGACCATGTCTTCTTCGCAGTACGCCATTGCCGCCACCATCACCATTCTGCTGTCCATTTTTGTGGTCGGTTTGGCATTGTGGCAATTCCGTGCCACCCGTTCATTCAAAAATGATGATATGGCTTAAGGGGATAACCATGGCAATGTCGAAGAGCATCAAAAAAGAGAAGTGGGTGCGGCTGTCCCTTTCCTGGCTACTGATTCTGCTGGTGTCGGTGATTATCATCTACCCGCTGGTGTGGACCATCGGGGCATCACTGAATGCCGGCAACAGCCTGCTAAGCAGCTCTATCATCCCGGAAAATCTCTCGTTTCAGCACTATGCCGACCTGTTCAACGGCCAGGTTAGCTACCTGACATGGTATTGGAATTCGATGAAGATCAGCGTGCTGACCATGATACTGACGCTGATCAGTGTCAGTTTTACCGCCTACGCATTTTCCCGTTTTCGCTTCAAAGGCCGGCAAAACGGTCTGATGCTGTTTCTACTGCTGCAAATGATCCCACAGTTTTCTGCGTTGATTGCCATTTTTGTCCTGTCCCAGTTACTGGGGTTGATCAATAGCCACCTGGCATTGGTGCTGATTTATGTGGCCGGCATGATTCCGATGAACACCTATCTGATGAAAGGTTATCTGGATGCAATCCCGAGGGATCTGGATGAGTCGGCACGCATGGACGGCGCCGGGAATTTCCGTATCTTTGTGGAGATCATCATGCCACTTTCCAAGCCGATTATCGCTGTAGTGGCACTGTTTTCCTTCACCGGCCCATTAGGTGACTTCATTCTTTCCAGCACCATTTTGCGGACACCGGATCAATATACTTTGCCGATCGGTCTGTACAACCTGGTGTCCGAGAAAATGGGGGCCAGTTACACCACCTATGCGACGGGCGCGGTACTGATCGCCGTACCGGTCGCTATTTTATACCTGGCCTTGCAAAAATATTTTGTATCCGGCCTGACCTCTGGCAGTACCAAAGGATAATGTCATGAATACAAGTACGCTGGCGTTTTTAGGGTTTTGTCTCGCATTAGCCTCCGCGGCCCCGGCAGTGGCGGCTGATCCGATAGTAATCACACCGCTGCGCAATGAACCCGCCGGGTTTATTAAAGGCGTGGATATTTCCACATTGGCCGATGTCGAGCAGCATGGTGGCACGTTCTACGATGAGCATCACGTCCGGCAGGATCCACTGGTTATTCTCCGGCACAACGGCGTGAATTATGTCCGTCTGCGGTTGTGGGTCGATCCGAAGGACCGTGCTGGTAACCCGTATGGCGGGGGCAACAATGATCTCGCCACCACACTGGCGCTGGCAAAGCGCGCCAAGGCGCAAGGGATGAAGTTGCTACTGGATTTTCATTACAGCGATTTCTGGACCGATCCCGGTAAACAGTACAAGCCCAAGGCCTGGCAGGGGATGGGATATGAACAATTGAAAACGGCGATTCATGACTATACCCGCGACACCATCGCCACCTTCAAACAGCAGGGAGTGCTGCCGGATATGGTGCAAATCGGCAATGAGATTAACGGCGGCATATTGTGGCCGGAAGGCAAAAGCTGGGGGCAGGGTGGCGGTGAATTTGATCGTTTGGCTGGACTGTTGAACGCCGCGATAAGTGGTCTGCGGGAAAATCTGACCTCACCATCACAGGTGAAAATCATGCTGCATCTGGCTGAGGGAACCAAGAATGACACCTTCCGCTGGTGGTTCGATGAAATCACCCGGCGCCATGTACCGTTCGATGTTATCGGCCTGTCAATGTACACCTATTGGAATGGCCCGATCAGTGCGCTGAAAGCCAATATGGATGATATCAGCACGCGCTACGGTAAGGACGTGATTGTAGTGGAAGCCGCTTATGGTTACACCCTGGCAAATTGCGATGATACCGAAAACAGTTTTACCGCCAAAGAGGCAAAGGCCGGTGGCTATCCGGCAACGGTTCAGGGGCAGAGCGATTTCATTCACGATTTAATGCAAAGCATTATTGATGTGCCTAATGGGCGCGGTAAAGGGATGTTTTATTGGGAACCAACCTGGATTGCGGTGCCGGGTGCCGGGTGGGCAACGCCAGCGGGCATGAAATATATCCATGATAAATGGAAAGAGGGAAATGCCAGGGAGAATCAAGCCTTGTTTGATTGCCGGGGAAACGTCTTACCTTCCGTCAAGGTATTTAATTGATTCTGCACAACATCGTTATACCCGTCATCTTTCACGTTGCAGGTGTGGTGTCTCTCCCTTGGTTAAGCGCCCTCTTTGACTTGCGCCGGCTCCTGGGCATTTTCGCAGTCGGCACCTTCCTGCAACTCGAAATCTATTGGTAAATACAGAAATTCAGTGGTCAATATTCAAGAGGTTGTAATGAATAAATTTCCTCCTTTAAGTGCAAAGGTTGCTGGCTTATTACATGGAGCAGACTATAACCCGGAGCAATGGATTAATTATCCGGGGATAATTGAACAAGATATTCAAATGATGAAGCAGGCTAATTGTAATGTCATGTCGGTGGGGATTTTCAGTTGGTCAATGCTGGAACCGGAAGAGGGAAAATATCAATTCGACTGGCTGGATGATGTGCTGGATAAATTGGATGCCGCCGGTATTCGGGTCTTTTTGGCCACGCCCAGTGGCGCCAGGCCGGCGTGGATGTCGCAGAAATACCCTGAAGTGCTGCGCGTGGGGCGTGACCGGGTGCAGGCATTGCATGGCGGTCGGCATAATCATTGCCTATCGTCACCGGTTTATCGCCGTAAGGTCAATGCTATCAACCACCAGCTGGCACATCGCTATGCGTACCATCCAGCGGTGATTGGCTGGCATATTTCCAATGAATATAGTGGCGAATGCCATTGCAGCCGTTGTCAGGATAATTTTCGTCACTGGTTACAGCTGCGATATCAGACGCTGGACAAGCTGAACGACGCCTGGTGGAGCACGTTCTGGAGTCATACTTATAGCGACTGGTCACAGATTGAATCACCGGCACCGCAGGGTGAGGTGTCCATCCATGGTTTAAATCTGGACTGGCGGCGTTTTTGTAGTACACAGGCCACCGATTTCTGTGCACAGGAAATCGTCCCGCTGAAAGCGGTTAACCCGAATCTGCCCGCCACCACTAATTTTATGGAGTATTTCTACGATTACGATTACTGGCAGTTGGCGCAGGTGATTGATTTTATCTCCTGGGACAGTTACCCGCAGTGGCATAGCCAGCCGGATGAAACGGAACTGGCTTGCTACACGGCCATGTACCATGATCTGATGCGTACGTTGAAGCAAGGAAAACCGTTTGTGTTGATGGAATCGAGTCCGAGCGTCACCAACTGGCAACCAATCAGCAAGCTGAAGAGACCCGGTATGCATATTCTTTCTTCATTGCAGGCGGTGGCACACGGTGCGGATTCTATCCAATACTTCCAGTGGCGGAAAAGTCGCGGTTCGGTGGAAAAATTTCACGGTGCGGTGATTGATCATTCTGGTCGCCTTGATACCCGGGTCGGGCAGGAAGTCAGTGAGCTGGGTCGCCTGTTGGGTGTTATGGCCCCGGTGGCGGGTAGCCGGATTGACGCTCGTGTGGCTATCATTTTTGATTGGGAAAGTCGTTGGGCAATGGATGATGCGCAAGGGCCGCGCAACCATGGGTTGTATTATGAGAAGACCGTGGTGGAGCATTATCGCCCCTTCTGGGAACAGGGCATCGCCGTGGATATCATGAACGCCGATTGTGATCTCAGTGGTTATACGCTGGTGATTGCCCCCATGCTGTACATGGTACGTGACGGGTTTGCCAAAAACGTCGAAGACTTTGTCAGGCAAGGCGGGCAGTTTGTCGCTACCTATTGGAGTGGGATCGTCAATGAGACCGACCTGTGTCATCTTGGCGGTTTCCCCGGTCCTTTGCGTCCGCTGCTGGGTATCTGGGCAGAGGAGATCGATTGTCTGAAAGAGGGTGAAACCAATAGTGTTAATAGCACACCTGGCAATACGTTAGGGCTACAAGGGGCCTGGTCGGCGCGCCACCTGTGTGAATTGCTTCATCTTGAGGGGGCGACGGCGCTGGCGACTTACGGCAGTGATTTTTATGCCGGGCGTCCCGCTGTGACGGTCAACCAGTTCGGCGCGGGTGAGGCTTGGTATGTGGCCTCACGCAATGATGCGGCGTTCCAACGCGATTTCTTCGGCGCACTGGCGGCAAAGCTCAATCTGCCTCGTGCACTGGAAACCGTGCTACCTTATAGTGTTACGGCACAGCGACGAACGGATGGTGAGCGTGAGTTCGTTATTGTGCAGAATTTCAGTGATGAGATGAAAACGCTATCCTTGCCGACGGGTTATGCAGATATGGCGAATGGAAAGGCGTTGTCGGGCATGATCACTTTACTGCCATGGGGTTACCGTATTTTATCCCGTTATCTGGCATAGGTTGGTCTTTATGGATTGCGCCCGTTCTATTGAGCGGGCGTTTTTGTTTTTACATGATATGAGGAAATAATAATGGTAAATTTGAAATCTTTTATCAACTATTTTTCCCACCCCAAAAAAATGGTGGAAGATAGTGATATTGACAACCAGTATCTGGAGAAATTAATACAACACTTTGGCGGAAGAGAGAACATAAAATATGTGGATGCCTGTGTTACGCGGCTGCGTGTTACCGTTAATGACCTGTCTATGGTGGATTCTGGCGGGTTGCAGAAATCGGGAGCATTAGGCGTAATTATTATTGGTCAGGAGGTCCATGCCGTATTTGGTACTCAATCGGATAATCTACGTAAGTTACTTGAAACGCGTTTTTCTATTAATGATTAAGAATAAAAAATATTGATAACCACCTCGAGTGGTTATCAATAAATGAATTTATATCCGCTAGCCTGAAATCTATTTTGCATATATAAAACACATTGCCAGCAATAGTAAAACTCAGTTGCTGAGGGAAGTAATGTACAATTAATTTCAGTATGAAATGTTGCGGTTTATTCTATTTTATTTTTATTACCACCATGCTTCCACCTGTACACCAAAATTCCAGGTATTGCTGGCAGTGCCATCCTGGAATGATTGACCCTGCTCAGAATCATTCAGGTACGAGGCAAAGATGCGTAATTCCGGACGTGACATGAACGCTGGTCCATCTGCTAACCCCAGAGCAATGGTGTATTTCTCACCACCCTGTTTGTACTGACTGCCATCCTTGTGGTCATCTTTCTGGTAGAAGACGCCGACTTCGCCGATAGCGCGGACATAATCGGTGAATTGATACTGTGCACGACCAACCAGCGAGATCAAACGGCTTTTATCGATTTGAGCGCTGATATTGTTTGCCGAACCATAGGTCAATACGTGGTTGAGCGAGAATTTATCGGTAATCGGAACCAGGCCGGTATTGATCACCCGGTAGCCGGTGGCATCATCAGTGGTGTTCCAGACGTCATACCAGCCTCCGCCTTGAGACACCATATTTTGCGCCAGACCTTTGGTGGCATACTGCAACACGATCTTGTCATAGCCACCCAACATGTCCTGACTGATTTCACTGGTGAGCATCACGCCATTCTTGGCGTCGTACAGGCCACCATACTCTTTCTGTTTTTTGGTCGGATTAGGCATGGCGTAATCAATGCCAAATTCTGTCCAGGCGCCAGACCAGGGTTTCCAACCGGCATAGCGCAGGTCGAGATAGTTGATGTTGAGGTCGTTATCGTTATTTACCCGGTAGTCCACATCATTGCCATCACCCCGGATCCAGGCCACTGAAACCGCGCCAGGACCAAAGGACAAATTTTCTACGCCCGCGCCCGCACCAGAGATATTCCAGTATTTAGTATCAATGATGTGCAGATCGTGGCGTTGGTAATAGCGTTTGCCGCCCCAGATCACCGCGTTTGGATCGCCAGGGATCAGACCTTTGATCTGTAAATTAAGCTGGCGGAGCCCGAACTGAGCGTTATCGCCAATAGTGGTTTCATTGTCAGTAGCACCGTTAGACACCATGCTGACCATACTGTCCACATAGAAACTGACATCATTTTTTTTGTAAACCTCACTGCCCAGCTCAACTTCGCCATAGGTGTCGGATTCATTTCCCAGACGACCTACCTTGTTTTTTTGCCACTCCTCCAGGCTGCCATTACGCGAGACACCCACACCAGATCGCAAATAGCCGTGGAAATCAATGGCAAACAGAGAAGGGGAAGTGAGCGTCACTGCAATAGCGACGGATAGGGTACGCAACGTCATATTCATGTATGCCTCTTTATATTTGTAATACGTTCACATTTAAAAGGCTATGAAAGGACTAATTTACATAACAAACAATTCTCTTATCAATTTATTGTGATTTAATGCAAATAAAACAGCGATATTTGTAATGATAAGTGAAGTTGATCACTTATTCTAATATGTGAACGAGTAACTTTTAAGGTGGTTTTTTGGCGTATTGTAACGATAACTATGTTGGCGGCGGAGCGCCTGTTACAATTAAACCATCACTATTGCAGGGAGCGGACTATGAAGTCGAAAAGCAGTACGTTAGAGGATGTCGCTCGTCATGCCGGCGTATCTTACCAGACGGTTTCCCGGGTGCTGAACAAGTCTGCCAATGTATCAGAATCCACGCGCCGCAAGGTCGAGCAGTCTATTGAGCTATTAAGGTATGTGCCGAATCGTCTGGCGCAACAACTGGTAGGTAAACGCAGTCGGACGTTGGGGCTGGTGACGATTTCACTGGCGTTGCATGCGCCATCCCAGGTGGCGGCAGCGGTAAAACGTTACGCGAATGTTGAAGGGTATCTGGTGTTGATTTCAATGATTGATGAGAACGTCAACCATGCTATCCAGGACTCCATCAATGAACTTAAGTCCCAACTGGTGGAGAAGGTTATCATCAACGTCCCACTGGAAACGGTGGCGGCGGAAAAAATCGCTGCGGACAATGACGATATCATCTGTCTGTTTCTGGATGTAGACCCTTATAGCTCGGTGTTCAACGTTTCCTTCAATCCAGCGGATGGCACCCGCGCCAGCGTGAAGTATCTCTATGAGTTGGGGCACCGTGATATCGCGCTGTTGGCTGGTCCCCAGCACTCTATTTCAGCCAATCTGCGGCTGAAAAACTGGCAGGAGACGCTGCATGATTACGGACTGAATCCTGTTACGGTGTTGCATGGTAACTGGGATGCGCAAAGTGGTTATGCGGGGGCGCTACAAATGATGCGGGAAACACCGCACTTCTCGGCGGTGCTGGTGGGTAATGATCAGATGTCACTTGGTGTATTGAGTGCTTTCCACCAACATCAATTGTCTATTCCCGGAGAGAAATCAGTAATTGGTTACGATAATACCTATGAAAGCGCGTTCTTTTATCCGGCATTAACCACCGTATCGCTGGATCTGGACTTGCAAGGCAGAGAAGCGGTGAGACGAGTGCTTGGGGTCAATGAGGACGACGCACAGCGCTCGTCGTCGATCCTGCCGGCAAAACTGGTGATACGTAACTCGACCGGGCCGCAGGTTCATGATGACAATAACTTGCAACAGATTGCAGATGAATTGCGAGCGCTCGCTCAAAAGATAAGCCAGATTGGTGTTTGAGTGCCGGACGTGATACCTGCCAATCATGCCTGGAAAGGATTCCAGGCTGAGTCAGATAACGCCCTGCTTTGATAGAGTTGGCGTTTTTTAACCTACCTGCTCCGACAGAATATTCAATGGTCGGACATTTTATCTACTATACTTAAATTCGCTTTACTTTTAGTCACCTCCGCTCATGACGTGAGCGAATTCGAGCGGATGTTCGCACTCTCATAACTTTATTAAAGCACTGATACTCCTGTACCCATAAGGTTTGTCAGCTTTTTTGACGTTACTTTCAATACCACCTGTGCGGATTTTGCGCTCAGGTTAAAAGGCGATTATGAAAATATTCTCTCGATCACGGTTTAATTCGCGTGAATCCTCGTCGCCCTGGAATGATACTCTACCGGTAAGAGGCGAGTTATTTGGCCCGGAACGTTTGGAACAAAACGGGCGCACATTGGCTACCGTTCAGACGGTGACGAGTTCACCGCCTTTTGTTCCGCCGTTACACCATCGACTGAATGATAATGCTAAAGTGCTCCTGGCCGCTTATCGCGCCAATGCCGCCGAACTGGAAAAAGGCCGACGTGTGGTGCCGGCAGCCGAGTGGTTATTGGATAACTATCATCTGGTCGCTGAGCAGATTCGTGAAGTCCGTGAAGATCTTCCCCCACATTATTACCGACAACTGCCTAAGTTATCTCAGGGGCCGTTTGTCGGTTATCCACGGGTATTCGGTCTGGTGTGGGCTTTCGTCGCTCACACGGATAGCTATATTGATCCAGAAGCATTACGCCGTTTCATCACGGCATATCAAGAAGTGCAGCCCTTGACGATCGGGGAACTGTGGGCTGTTGCCATTACCTTGCGTATTGTGTTGATTGAAAATCTACGTCGTCTGGCCGACCAAATGACCGCAGGGCGTCTGGCGCGAGCCGAAGCGGAATCCGTTGCGAATAATCTTTTGCGTGCCGGGGATGGGCAAGCTGCATTGGCTAATGAAATTGCCCGTTACAACAAGGCACCTTTGTCCGATACGTTTGCGGCTCAGTTGGTGAAACGCTTACGCGATCTGGATCCCCGAACTACACCCGCACTGGGATGGCTGGAATACCGACTGAGCCAGCAGGGAAGTTCGATGGATGAAGTTGTGCAATCCACCCAGCAACGCCTTGGCGCGTCCAACGTCACTGTGCGTAATATTATCACCAGCATGCGGCTAATTTCCGACATGGATTGGGCGACATTTTTTGAAAGTGTCAGTCTGGTTGATGTGTGTCTACGGGAAGGTAGTGCATTCGATGAGATGGATTTTACCACCCGCAATCTATACCGCAGTGCAATTGAGCATCTTGGGCGTCGGGCGCCGTGTACAGAATTGGATATTGCGAAAGAAGCCTTACTGATGGCGCATGGTGACCCTGATTTATCGCCTTATGATGATCTCAGTGCCCGAAAACGCGATCCAGGTTATTACCTGATTGCAGAAGGGAGACCGCAACTGGAAGCGGCTATCGGTTTTCGGCCTGGAGCCGCACTGTGTTTTAACCGGTTTACCCGGCGTGTTGGCATGACCGGCTATCTGGGATCAATCGGGTTTTTTACTGCACTGTTATTCGCGGGGATAGGGGCCATATTGTCATTCCCCGTGGTTTCAGCCGTCTGGCTGATATTTATCGGCCTCGTCTGCCTGATTCCATTTTCTGAAGTTGCGATAGCCTGGGTTAACCGCCTGATTACCGCGTTATGCGGTGCCTCGCCATTGGCTGGGTTGGAACTATTATATGGTGTGCCAACGCGTTACCGGACCATGATAGTGATACCGACATTGCTGTCCAATGAGCAGGATATCCTGCAACAAATAGCGCAACTCGAAGTTCATTATCTGTCCAGTGGCCAGGGCGACATGACGTTTGCCTTGCTGACGGATGGTATTGATGCCGATACGGAAACTATCGAAAGAGATCACGCGCTGTTAAGCCTGGCATCACGAACCATCCAGCAGCTTAATGACCGCTATGAACCGGGGCCTGCCGGCAGGCGTTTTTTATTGCTGCATCGTAAAAGACTGTTCAACGCCAGTGAAAATGTGTGGATGGGCTGGGAGCGTAAACGGGGAAAATTGCACGAACTTAACCGCTTATTGCGTGGTGCTACGGATACCAGTTTTATACCGGTTGAGCAACAAGCTGTTTATGTCCCGCCGGATGTCCGCTATGTGATTACGCTGGATGCGGATACGCTTTTACCTCGTGATACGGCATTAAAACTGATTGGCAAAATGGCGCACCCGCTTAACCAGCCATGCTGGGATGCCAGCGGTCAGCATATTGTCGCCGGTTATGCCATTTTGCAACCCCGTATTACGCCATCGCTGCCCGCAGGACATGAAGGGTCACGGTATCAGCGTATTTTCACTGCGCCGGGGGGCATTAATCCTTATGAAGCCGCAGTATCTGATGTCTATCAGGATTTATTCGGTAATGGTTCCTATACCGGAAAGGGAATCTATGACGTGGATGCTTTTGAACGGGCATTAGAGGGACGCATTCCTGAAAACACGTTATTGAGCCATGATCTGTTTGAGGGCAGTTATGCCCGTTCGGGACTGGCATCGGATGTTGAACTGATCGAAACTTTTCCCTCCCGCTATGACGTTGTTGTCCAGCGGCAACACCGCTGGACGCGTGGTGACTGGCAACTCTTACCGTGGATCCTGGGGCTGGCGCATACCGCTACAGGCAAGACGGCGTCGTTATCCGCAGTAGGACGCTGGAAGATGGTTGATAACCTACGGCGTTCGCTTTTAGCCCCCAGTTTGTTGTTGATGATGTTTCTTTTTAACGTCTTGCCGTTGGCGCTGGCGTGGAAAGGTTTCCTCGCGGTGCTGTTGGTGCTGGCATTCTCGGCTTATTTGCCGATTTTCTGGGATATCATTTCCCGCTGCTGGTGGGGACTGACACGCCAGAAGTCATTGCAGCAGAGCCATCCCCTCGAACATCTGTTGAGTGACCTCAAACTGGCATTCATGCAGGTCTTCCTTTTGCTGGCGTTTCTTCTCGATAATAGCTGGCGAGTGCTTGATGCTCTCTCTCGTACCCTGGTGCGTTTGACTATCACCCGCAAGCATTTGCTGGAGTGGACGACCGCGGCGGAATCCGGGCGGCGTCCTCGTCTGACGCTGGTGGGTTTTTATGTTTACATGGCTGGCAGTTTGTTGCTTGGCGTAATTGTGGTTGGTGGCGCGCTGATGATGTCACCCTGGAACTGGCCACTTTGGCTTCCGCTGGCATTACTATGGTTAGCTGCACCCGCGTTGGCATTATGGGCCAGTGAAGAGCGTGCTATTACACGGGAGGAAGACATTAGCGAGACGGATAAACAGGCGTTGAGATTGATCGCCCGGCGTACCTGGCGTTTTTTCGAAACCTTTGTCACTGAGCATGAACATGGCCTGCCACCGGATAATTTTCAGGAGCGTCCAAAACCGGTTATTGCTCACCGTACCTCGCCCACCAATATTGGTCTGTATTTACTCTCCACGGTGTCAGCGCGAGATTTTGGCTGGATTGGCATAGAGAATGTGCTTGATCGTCTGGAAGCGACGTTCACCACTCTGGATCAGTTACAGCGTTTTAATGGCCATTTTCTTAACTGGTATGACACGCAGATGCTCCAGACATTATTACCGGCTTATGTCTCTTCGGTGGATAGTGGCAATCTGGCTGGTGATCTGATCGCATTGGCGAATGCCTGTGAGTTATGGCAGGAAGCGAGCTGGGAACAGGATGTTCGTGAGCCATTAGCCGACCATCTCCAACTGATTCGTGATGCGCTTTCTCGGCATCAGGAGACTCAGAATGAGCCTTTGCTACTCCAGTCGTTAGACAATATTGAGCATTTACTGAACAGTGATCTTGCCCCTGAACGTCTGTTATCGGCATCTCTTGTGCAGTTGGAACCGTTGTTGCAGCGAACTTATGTGTTGTTACCGCGAACTGATGATGGTGTGATCGCCGACCCTATTTTCTGGATGAATGCCGCGCGATCGATGTTAGTTGAGCAGGAGAGGGAACGGGTCTGCTCTGGTGCTCTGCGCGATATGCTGGTTGAGCGGTTGCAGAACCTGGCTTCTCGGGCACGGACGATGGCGATGGAAATGGACTTTAAGTTTCTTGTTGACCCGGAGCGTAAGCTGCTGTCGATTGGCTATTTAATGTCGGAAAATCGCCTTGATGTCAGTTGCTATGATCTGCTGGCTTCCGAGGCGCGATTAGCCAGTCTGTTTGCTATCGCCAAAGGCGATGTCGGCACTCGACACTGGTTTCGTCTGGGACGGGGTGCCACGCGTATCGGCCGTAGCTCGGCACTGATGTCATGGTCGGGTTCGATGTTCGAGTACCTGATGCCATCGTTGTTGATGCGTGCTCCATTAGGGAGTTTGCTGGAACAGACGACCCGTCTGATTGTGGCGCAGCAGCAAACTTATGGCCGAAGCCTATCACTTCCCTGGGGCATTTCTGAATCGGCCTATAATGCGCGTGATATCGATTTCATCTATCAATACACCAATTTCGGTGTTCCTGGTCTGGGGTTAAAACGGGGACTGGCGGATAATCTGGTGGTAGCGCCGTATGCGACCGGGTTGGCAACCATGATCGATCCGCTTGCCGCCTGTCGAAACTATGAGCGCTTGGCGGCGCTGGGGGCTTCTGGCCGCTATGGATTTTATGAAGCAATGGATTTTACACCTTCGCGCTTGCCAGATAATGAAAAGGTGGCCATTGTTTACAGCTTCATGGCACACCATCAGGGGATGACACTGGTGGCGATCGCCAACACGTTACATGATGGCAATATGCGCTGCCGTTTTCATCGTGAACCGATGATCCAGTCCTGTAACCTGCTGTTACAGGAAAGCCGGCCAGTGCACGTCGCTATTGCTGAACCGCTACCAGACGATGTGAAAGACAGCCGGAGTGAAAGCACTAATGAAACGGCCATATTGCGGCGTTTTTCCGCTATACCCGCAGGAGCGCCTGTAACACATTTACTTTCCAATGGCCGCTATGCTGTGATGCTCACCACAACCGGATCCGGTTATAGTCACTGTCGTGGGTTAGCGGTTACACGCTGGCGGGAAGATCCGACCCGGGATCACTGGGGGAGTTTTATTCTGTTACGTGATATGCGCAGTGGAAGAATCTGGACTGCGGCTGACGAACATCCGTTAATGGAACCGACGGGAAATCTGCCGCCCCCTTCTAACATCATCAATAGTGCAATTGGCGAACCACCCCATCGTCACGATGTTATTTTCGGGGAAGATCACGCCTCCTTTATCCGTTATGAACGCACATTGACCACTACGATGGATATATTGGTTTCGTGTGAAAGCGATGGTGAAGTACGCCGTATTACCCTGACGAACAGTGGCCGGCGGCAACGTGACATTGAACTGACGTCCTATGCGGAAATCGTGCTGGCTCCGCCCAGTGCCGATAATGCTCATACAGCCTTTTCCCGTTTATTTATACAAACAGAGTATCTGGATGAATTTTCTGCATTAATTGCTACCCGTCGGCCAAGAAGCCAGGATGAGCATCCGGTCTGGGCTGCACATTTTATGGTGCTGGAAGGGGCGGATGGCAGCGAAATACAGTATGAATCCGACCGTGCGCGTTTTATCGGCCGGGGGAAATCAGTTATGACTGCCGATGCTATTTCAGGCCGTAAGGCGTTGTCGAATACCACAGGCACGGTACTTGATCCCATATTTTCACTGCGTCAGCAGGTGACGGTTCCCGCTGGTAAAACGGTTCGTCTGGCGTTCTGGACCGTTATCGCTACCTCGCGTGAAGAACTGATTGATGTGATCGATAAGCATCATGATCGTAGTGCGTTTGAACGTGATAAAACCTTTGCCTGGACACAGGCTCAGGTGCAATTGCGTCATCTTGGTGTTAAGGCGGAAGAAGCGGCGGATTTTCAACGTTTGGCGGCCCCGGTACTCTATGCCGATCCGCGTTTTCGGGCCCCGGTTGAATCGATAGTCCGTGGTGCGGGAGCACAGTCGGGTCTTTGGCCGATGTCGATTTCGGGTGATTTGCCCATTGTGTTGTTACGCATTGATGATATTGATGATATTGCCCAGGTTCATCAACTGCTGAGGGCGCATGAATATTGGCGTATGAAGTTGCTGAATGTGGATCTGGTCATCGTTAATGAGCGCGCATCGTCTTATATACAGGATCTACAGATGGCTATCGAAACAGCGATTCACAGTAGCCAGTCCAGACCGCGTTTGGGAGGGGCACAGACCCGGGGATCCGTATTTGCCCTGCGTGCTGACTTAATGTCGCAAGAGTCGAGGGCCTTGCTGTTATCGGTAGCGAGAATATCGTTGATTGCCCGTCGAGGGGCAATTTCCCATCAACTTGACTTAATCCCGTATGCACCTCCTCGGCGTCGTCTGCCACGCATGTTAAAGCCGAGTGTGCCGGACAAGATGCCGTTGACGGAGGAACTCGAGTTTTTTAACGGTATTGGCGGGTTTGCCCGACAGGGGCGTGAATATGTCACGGTCCTCGAGGCTGAGCTTACAACCCCTGCGCCGTGGGTGAATATTATTGCCAACCCAACGTTTGGTTTTCAGGTGTCGGAAGTGGGTAGTGGTTACACCTGGGCGGAAAACAGCCGTGAAAATCAGCTGACGCCCTGGGGTAATGATGCGGTGTCTGATCCTGGTGGAGAAGCGCTGTACGTACATGATGATGTCAGCGGTGTACTATGGACGCCAACAGCATGGCCGATTAATGATGGTGGGTGCTACGTCGCCCGGCACGGGCTGGGTTATAGCAAGTTTGCTCATAATGCCAATGGCATTGAGCTGGAGTTATTACAGTATGTCCCACTGGTTGATCCGATAAAAATATCTCGCCTGAAAGTACATAACACCTCAACGCAAGTGCGCTATTTGACTATTACTGCCTATGCCGAATGGGTGCTGGGTGGTTTACGTAGCGCCAGCGCGCCTTATCTACTCAGCCATGTAGATACACAGACGGGCGCGATGCTGGTGAATAATCTCTGGTCTGGCAGTTTCCCAGGACGCATCGGTTTTGCTGATTTAGCGGGTCAACAGTCATCATTGACCGCCGACAGAACCGAATTTATCGGTCGTAATGGACAAATGAGGTTGCCAGCGGCACTGATAGAAAACCGCCAGTTATCAGGGAATGTAGCGGCCGGAGTCGACCCCTGTAGTGTGTTGCAGACACAGATCCATCTGGCTCCTGGAGAGCAGACCGAGATAGTCTGGTGTATCGGCCAAGGGACCTCAGTTGAACAGGTCAGAGACCTGATTGAAAAATATCGGAAAATCGATCTGGATCAGGTACTGAGTGAGGTTGAAGCGCATTGGGAAGCCATAACCGGTGCGATACAGGTTAAAACACCAGACAGAGCAATGGACATTATGCTCAATGGCTGGTTGCTCTATCAGACGTTGTCATGCCGTATTCAGGCCCGTTGTGGATTTTATCAGGCCAGTGGTGCATATGGTTTCCGCGATCAGTTACAGGATGGCATGGCATTGACCTTCTCCTCTCCTCAGGAGACGCGGCAACACCTGTTGCGGGCGGCTGGACGACAGTTTGTCGAAGGTGATTTTCAGCATTGGTGGCTGCCACATAGTGGTGCCGGGGTAAGAACCCATATTTCTGATGACCGTGTCTGGCTGGCTTTTGCCACCGCAACGTATGTGCAGGTTAGTCAGGATTACAGTGTTCTGGCCGAGTCCATCTGCTTTCTGGATGGGCCACCGGTTGCCCCGGATGAGCATGATATCTTCTTCCAGCCCATGCCGTGCGCTGAGTCAGCGTCTCTGTTTGAGCACTGTGCTCGAGGGTTGGATCAGTGCCTGTCATTGACCGGAACTCATGGTTTACCGCTGATGGGGAGCGGGGATTGGAACGATGGCATGAATCGTGTCGGGGAAGGCGGGAAAGGCGAAAGTGTCTGGCTGGGATGGTTGCTCATCCGCACAATAGAAATCTTTGCCCCACTGGCCGATGCTTCGGAAGCGGAGCGCGTCTCACGCTGGCGTGAGCATGCCGAGTCGGTGCGGCAGGCTATTGAGCGCACAGCATGGGACGGTGCCTGGTATCGCCGGGCAACGTTTGATGATGGCACCTGGCTTGGCAGTCATAGCAATGATGAGTGTGTCATTGATTCGATCGTGCAGTCATGGGCGGTACTTTCCGGTGCCGCCATCCCTGAGCGCGCGGCGTTGGCTATGGCCTCGATGGAGGACTACCTGATTCGGCGAAAAGAGGGACTTGCTTTGCTGTTCACGCCACCGTTTGATCACACTATGCATGATCCTGGTTACATCAAAGGCTACCCACCCGGTCTTCGCGAAAATGGCGGGCAATACACCCATGCCGCGCTGTGGGCGGTGCTGGCTTTTGCCCAGCTGGGGGAAGGCAATAAAGCCGCAGAACTGTTTGCATTGCTTAACCCAATCAACCACGCTTCAACGCCGGAACAGGTTTCCCGATACCGGGTTGAACCTTATGTCATCGCTGCTGATGTTTATTCCGTTGCCCCTCACACCGGACGTGGTGGCTGGACCTGGTACACCGGCTCGGCAGGGTGGATGTACCGGGCGGGTATCGAGGGCATTCTTGGCATTCATCGTGAAGGTGATCGGTTGATTATTTGCCCTTGTATTCCATCACACTGGCCGGGTTTTGAAGCAGCTGTCACGCTGGGGGACGCTCACTATGCTATTCGCGTGGTGAATGATTCGCACCGGTGCCGGGGGATTGCGCAGGCAACACTGGATGATGTGACTATCCCATTTGAGGCTGAGGAAGGATCGGTACAGGTTACTGTGGTGTCAGGGGCGCATCAGATACTACTCACGCTGTGAGCGGGATCGGGATTTGAACAATAGGAAAGTGGTTTAAGCGTTTTATTCATTATTGGCAGAAGGTTGGCGAGTAATTAAGCGTCCATGTAACATGTCCATAGCGGACGATGCTCAGTGGACGCTATTATTGTTCGTTCCTTCTGCCGATAAACATTGGTTTTAGTATGTTACGAAGGCTGATTTACCTGCATAGACTGCCGCACTGCCAAGTTCCTCTTCAATTCGCATTAACTGATTGTATTTTTCTATACGTTCACCACGACATGGTGCCCCGGTTTTAAGATGACCAGCCATCAAACCGACCGTCATATCGGCAATAAAGGAATCCACGGTTTCGCCACTACGGTGCGATATAAATGTCCCCCAACCATGTTGATGGCACAGGTGAACCGCATCGATGGTTTCACTCAATGAGCCAATCTGGTTCAGTTTTATCAATGCTGCATTGGCTAACTGTTCATCTATCCCACGCTGTATGTATTTTACGTTGGTAACAAACAGGTCATCGCCGACCAATTCCACCTGGTGCCCAATGGTGTCATTAAGGTATTTCCACCCGTCCCAATCATCTTCTGCAAGGCCATCTTCAAGCAGAATGATGGGGAAGTTTTTAATCAACCCCTGATAATAATCTGTCATTTCCTGGGATGTTAAGGCGACATTTTCGGTACGGAGATGATATTTACCCTCTTTACAGAATTCGCTTGATGCCGGGTCCATACATATTCCGATATCATCCCCAGGACGATATCCGGCTTGCTCGATTGCCTGGACAATCAGTTCCAGCGGCTGTCGATTGGATGAAACGATAGGTGCAAACCCGCCTTCATCGCCGACACCGGCACTCAACCCTTTACTGATGAGAATTTGTCTTAAGGTTTGATAAACTTCGCTACCCCAGCGCATGGCTTCACGGAAAGTAGGTGCGCCTACTGGCGCAATCATATACTCCTGGAAATCTGCGCCCTGACCCCGGGCGTGAACGCCGCCATTGATGATATTCATGCAGGGTACAGGTAATAAATTGGCGCTCATTCCCCCGATATAACGGTAAAGTGGCATGTTATAGACTGACGCCGTTAAACGAGCCACGGCCAGCGAAACGCCCAGAATGGCATTGGCGCCCAGTTTGCTTTTATTTTCTGTGCCATCGAGCGCAATCATTTTATTATCAATTGCTTTTTGATCCCGTATGTCCTGACCAATAAGCATATCGCTTATTTCATGGGTGATGCTGTTTACCGCATTCTTGACGCCTTTCCCGCCAAACCGGTTTTTGTCTCCATCACGTCTCTCTATAGCTTCTCTCTCACCAGTGCTCGCGCCTGAGGGTACGGATGCTCTGGCAAAAGCGCCACAGGGAGTATATACCTCTACTTCAACGGTCGGGTTGCCTCGGGAATCCAGAATCTCTCTGGCCAGGATTTTTTCAATTTTGAAGCTCATAATGACTCCTAATTAAGCATTAATATGTTTTATAAGCACATCAACGTCGAGGTGATTGATAAATTCAAGGGAACGGGAACTGATAATTCCCAAAAATCGATTAGTATGACCCGCGATGACAAGATCTATATTTTTTTCATGGATAAGTTTTTCAACATCATCGAATCTGCGTAATGTGACGAGTACGACCGTATCGACATTTTCAGGAACAGCCGTAACGACTTTACTAAACATTGACTTGGCTTCTATTACTTCTCTTGATTGCACACCCTCCGTACGAGAGTCAGAAATATAATTCATGGCAAGGTAATTGAAACTAATATGTCCAAGTGTGATTTTCATATTGCCATTATCTGAAATCTTTGCCGTGTGCCTTAATAAAACGGCGCCGTCTTTCTCATCATGGATTAAAACCAATGCGTGTTTATAGATATTCATGGCAGTCTCTCTTGTTGCTGACGTTATTGAGTGAATCCCGGAAGACGGTTTTTCCCGGCTCATTGACGCTGACAGACAGGTAGTATCGGGACCGATAAGTTTTACCTCCATGAGCGGAGGAATATGGAATGTCACAGGCTCTTGACCAGGCGCAGCTAATTATGTCGGTATCAGAATTTTTATAATCAGTCATGTAACACATAATCTCCCCTGAAATAGTGCAGAAGAGAAACAGATGTCGAGGAAAACAGCCTGACATACGATACTCCTCCTTGATTAAGGAAACGTAAGCCAGGCGTCATCAGCTATATTCTATAGCGGTTGGGGAAGGTAGTACGCCATTACCTTTTATAGATATGAATATAGACCACACATTATATCTTCACAACCGACAGACTGTATGGAAGTGTTACGTATTGACTTAGGGTGATCACTGTTTTGGCGATCACCCTAAGTCACTGGCCGCACGAGCAAAGCGCCTTCATGTGCGCGGTGTGCCGTCGCCCGTATCAGCAATCCTCTATGATCAAATAAGCGGCATTGACCGGACCATGCACCCCGACCACTTTGATCAGCTCAATATCTGCCGTGGAGCTGGGCCCACTGATGAGATTGATGCAAGAAGGCATACGCTCGCCTTGCTGCGTCATCTGATGCAGGCGCTGCGCCAATTGGGCGACGCGTGGCAGGATAGTGCTCTTGCGCAGCACAAAGATCGAGGACTCGGGTAGTAAACTGAGCGCACAGCCTTGCTCCGCTGTCGAGAACAGTACTACACCACCCGATTCAGTCAGGCCGTACTCGGCGTAGACCACACCAATTTTGGCTTGTTCGGCCTGGCGGATCGGCGCATTACTGTCGATTGATGACCAGACTTCCGCCTGACATTCACGCTGTAGCCATGGGGTAATGCCCAGAGCGACCAGCCGGGAATCACCGCTTACGATCACCGGAGCATGTCCATATCGGTCACACAGTTGTAACGCCGCCTGCGCGGCATCCGCTTCAGACGTCAGTTCACAGTGCGTTAGCATGACATTGGAAGCAATGTCGATAAACGCCTCATATCGCTGTTGGATGCTCAGTTCTGTTAGCCGCGTGCGGGCATAATTGTTCATCAGCGTTGGGAGCGGTTCTGGTGTACGACGAACGTCGCGCCCAAGTTGTTGAGCGATCCCGACCAGAAATGCATCACGGTTTTCCATTATTTATTCCCCTGCGCCTGATGTTTTTTGAACCAGCTGCGAAAGCTTTCACCGTCGGCTTCCGGTAAATCCCGTGCTTCGGTCCACTCTCCGATGGCACCAATGTCGATCGGCGCTTTACCGCCTTTAATGAACCAGCTTGCCGCACGTGCGCCAGCAACCATACCGACTTTCCACAGCGCCGGATGACTATTGGCGTAAGTGAACATTTTGGTCGCTCGCTGCTCGGCCTTGGATGTCATGCCACTTTCCGCCATGATGCGCCGGTGTTTGAGGATCAGTTTTGAGAGCGGAATCCGCACCGGACATACCGAGTCGCAGGCGGTACACAATGAGCAGGCGTAAGGCAGATCTTTGAAATCCTGATAGCCGCCTAACAGTGGAGAAAGCACGGCACCAATCGGTCCGGGATAGATCGAACCGTAACCATGACCGCCGATATGGCGGTAGGCCGGGCAAGTATTCATACAGGCCCCGCAGCGAATACAGCGCAAAATATCGCGAAACGGTGAACCGAGTACCTGTGAGCGACCGTTGTCGACAATCACCAAGTGAAAATCTTCCGGACCATCAATGTGGTTCGCCTGGCGTGGACCGGTCAGCCAGGTGTTATAGCCGGTTAAGCGCGCACCTACCGCGCTGCGTGCCAGCAGAGTGATCAGTACGTCCACTTCTTCAAACGTTGGTGTAATACGCTCCATGCCCATCACCGCGATATGGGTTTTGGGCAAGGTGGTGCACAATCTGGCGTTACCCTCATTGCTGACCAGGCAGACCGAGCCGGTTTCCGCCACGGCAAAGTTACAGCCGGTGATACCGACCTCGGCGCTGAGAAAATCCTGGCGAATCTTCTGGCGGATAAACAGAGTCATTGCCTCTGGCGTTTCCGGACCGTCATAGCCGAGTTTTTCATGCAACACCTGGCGAATCTGATAACGATCCTTATGGATGGCGGGTACTACCACATGGGAAGGTGGATCCTGGTCCAACTGTAAAATATACTCGCCAAGGTCGGTTTCAATGACGTTGATGCCGGCTTCCTCTAATACGTGGTTGATACCGATCTCCTCGGTAACCATTGATTTGGATTTCACCACTTTGCTGGCATTTTTAGATTGAACAACCTGTAGGATGTACTGGGTAGCCTCTTCTTTGGTTTTTGCGAAACAGACATGGCCCCCGTTGGCGGTTACCTGTTCCGATAATTGGTAGAGATAGGCATCCAGATTACTGAGCACATGGTCGCGGATTTGCCCGGCATAGTCGCGCCACGCTTCCCAATGACCCAATTCATCCACCATTTTCTGTCGATTGGTGCCGATACGCTCCTGCGCGTTGGCGACTGCCTTGCGCATGATAGGGTCTTCAATCTGGATACGAATGCGATCCTTGAATTTTACGTCGCTGGTTTTCAGATACATATCAATTCCTTATCGACTCATCAGTGCTTCGGAGATGTGTATCACTTTGACGGGATGACCTTCGCGCTGGATGCGCCCACCAATATTAATCAGGCAACTCACGTCGGCGCTAATCAGATAATCTGGTTGAACGGCCATCATATGGCTGACCTTCTCTTTGACCATTTCGCCGGAGATCTCCGCCATTTTGACCGAAAAAGTGCCACCGAATCCGCAACAGGTTTCCTGGCCTTGAAACGGTAACAGTTCCAGGTCTCTGATATGGCTAAGCAGTGTGAGCGGCTCTTCGCGAACGCCCATTTTACGGAACAGGCTACAGGAGGGATGATAGACCGCTTTGCCGGGTAACCGGGCACCCACATCGGTTACTCCCAGATGATTGACAATAAATGACGTGAGATCATGCATACGGTTGGCGACAGCTTCGGCGCGGCGCACCCACTCGGGTTCAGCCGTCAGATAGGTGGAATAGCTTTTGATGGCGTAGGTACAGGAACCCGCTGGCGAAATAATCGGATCGTTGTTTTCTTCCAGCGCGGCAATAAGATTTTTCATTCCGGGAATAGAATCCTGGATGTAGCCGCTGTTGATGGAGGGTTGTCCGCAGCATCCCTGTTTTTCCGGAAAGTTGACCGTACAGCCAAGCTGTTCCAGCAGTAGCACGGAATCGCGTGCCATACGTGACTTGAGAGCATCACCGATGCAGGTGACGAAAAAATTAATGTTCACGACAATTCTCCTGTTGCACTAGCGGATTAAGATACCTGGCTGGAATTGACGTTCGTCCAGGTTGTCTATTGCCATCCGAATTCTGTTTTTAACGCTTTGCGGCATTGTTATTTTGCATGCATAGATGCTTCATCTGTTTCTGTCATCATAACGTCAGCGATTACATAGAAATGTCTGATCTCTCCAGATGTAATTAATGGGTTGGTAAATTGAGATCGGATAGTTCAAAACGGACAGTTCAAAAAAACGATGCCGTCCCAATAACCATTATTAAAAACACTATGTGAATTTAAGGGCAGATATCCCGTTTACTCATTGCGACAAGACGCTGAACTCAGCATGATTATCACTCAAAATCTGATGTCTTATGTTATTATATAATGTCGTTATCTATCGATTAGAGGACAACTTTATGCCGCATCATTACGCCAGGCTGGCAAAGAAGCCATATGAGTTGTATTTACCGGTTTCTGTCCCTGAAGAAGTGTGTGACTTGCCGCGTCCGGTCTACTTTCGAACCTACCCGCTGAAAAAAAAGATATATATCGTGCGACATCAACATGCGTTTATTGAGTTTCTCTATGCGCGTGAAGGCAGTATGCGAGTGGAGATTGATGGCAAAACGCTTATTGTGCCGGTATTCCATGGAATATGGATTCCCGCCAATACGCCGCATCGTATATGGGCTATGAGTGATGTTCTACTCGAGTGTTTATATCTTGAACCTGATTTCATCAATATTAACAACAGTTACTGTAACGTAGTGATAATCAGTCATTTTGTCAGGGAATTCATTCATTACGCTACGGAAAACATTCCCGTTCTTTATGATGAAGATCAGCACGATGGCATGCTGGTAACGGTATTGGTTAATCTTCTTTTACAACTGCCGGATGCCGGGTTTTCGTTATCCTGGCCGCGTTCCCCTACATTTATGCATGTCTGTAGAGAAATACAGGCCAATCCGGGTATGGCTCATAGCATTGAGGAGTGGGCAGAGAAAACCAGTATGTCGATACGCACTTTTTCGCGTCGTTTTAAAAAAGAAACGGGTATTTCATTCAGCGAGTGGAAAAAGAAAATGAGGTTATTGGAATCCGTCATCATGCTGAAAAATAATCGCAGTGTTACCCAGGTGGCCCTGGATCTTGGTTACTCCGGCATTGCGTCTTTTACCTTCGCTTTTCGCCAGATGTTTGGCGTTCCTCCGACACGTTACTAACATTTGCAATCCAATACTCATATCGGCGGAAGGGGATATCCTCAAGGCAAGCGCCTCCTTGGCGTAATCGAGCCGCTTTTAGTAATCGGTCAATCCGCCTTGTATCACGTGAGCTAATTTCTGCATCCTAAACACTCCTCGAACATCAACCTGACTCATTTGTGGTTGTTCTAGCTGCAATGCCAAGTCTCTTGCCATGCCATTCAGCATGTGGCAGCTCTCCTTTTGACTTATAGTATTTGTCAATACCGATCGAATTGCGACCCACCATGCCAAAGTAATCCATCCTGCCAAAGCGAGGAGTGGTTGTTAATTAAAGATAGGTTTCCAAAATTCAACCCGAGTAATGCCGTCATTTTTGAATACGGACAATGGCTTCCAACTTAATTATAAGTACTCGAATAACATGCTTGCCAGCCAACTGATTATTTATTGATAACTTGCTATCTCGCGTCCTACTGGTTATAAAGCCACTATCTTAGATGGTGGCTTAGCAATATTGAACTCAAAGTAAAAGCTGGGGTTTTATTCTAACATCAATAATCAACTCAGTATCTCTTCGATAGTGATGTAATCACCTACTCGGCCTGTCATTTGCTCGGCATCAGTATTTACCGACAGAGTCTTTTTCCCTGGTCTCCAACCAGCAGGGCAAACTTCCCCTGTCTTGGTTGCGTATTGCCAAGCCTCAACCTGTCGTAAAAATTCATTCACATTTCGACCGACTGAATCTGCTTGTACTTCTTGTGCCACACAGATGCCATCCGGATTAAACAGGAATCGACCTCGTAGAGCTACTCCTTCTTCCTCCACTAAGACACCGAACATTTCGCTCACCGCCTTGGTGGTATCGGCGCCAATGGTTAATTGCAATCCAGCCAGCAGGGGTTCTGTTTCGACAAATCGTTTATGTGAAAACTTCGAGTCGACAGAGATTGCCAAAATCTCAACTCCGAGCTTTTGAAATTCATCGTATTTAGCATTCATAGCCGCAATTTCTGTCGGACAAACAAACGTAAAATCTGCCGGATAAAAACAGATCACCGCCCATTTGCCTTTATAGGCATCGCTTGATACTGAAATAAAATGCCCTGATTTTGCATCATATGCCTCCAGGGTAAATGAAGGCATTTCTTGTCGAACCATACTTGAACTCATAGGCTTCTTCTCCGATTGTTCATATTGATGAGAAATAGTTAATTCTTTCTTTAAGGGTTTTCTGGCTTTTATTCCGGTATCACAGCTCATTCTGCTTTCCTCGTAAATGTGAACACCAATGAACAATTACTCAAGCAAGCTACGTAGCATCCAGGCCGTTTTCTCGTGTAATTGGATACGCTGTGTCAACAAATCAGCAGTTGCCTCATCATTGGCGGCATCGACTATAGGAAATAAGGAACGAGCTGTTTTAACAACAGCTTCCTGGCCCATGACAAGATTTGCAATCATGACCGTGGCCGCAGGAACATCATGATCTTCCGGCATCACCGTCAAGCGTGAAAATTCGTGGTATGTCCCTGGAGCAAAACAACCCAATGAACGAATTCGTTCCGCGATTTGATCTACCGCCAGAGCCAATTCGTTGTATTGATTTTCAAACATTAAGTGCAAGCTATTAAACATTGGCCCGGTAACATTCCAATGGTAGTAGTGCGTTTTAATATACAAGGTATAACTGTCTGCCAAGAGCCGGGACAATCCTTCGGCAATATCCAACCGGGCTGACTCAGAAATACCAATATCAATTACTTGTTTACTCATCATTGCTCTCCACACACTAGTGATTGCGAACTTACAATATAGCATATGCTATATTGTATAAACATACAACAGGTAAACAGGATCGCGCCCAGATCAATAGTTATATTGTATATAATTGATAATTAAGTATTTTAATTCATAATACTCCGTGAGCTCACGCGGCGCGGCCGACAGAATTCATTAATTTGCACGACCCAACACGATGACTTCCGCAGCAGCAAGAGAGCCTAGGTTGATAACCTGTTAGTCGCCGTTTTGCAGCCGTGCCTGACACACGGCCTTAGCCCGATGGCCCGAACGATAGTAAAGTTGTATGGGCTCTTGTTTGCTGATCCCCAGCTTGGATACCTCCGGTACTATCCGCTGATACTCAATATTTCTCGCTTCAGGCACATGCTCGACTGAAAACCCCTCGGTAGTCCGGACATCAATCAGCCACTCTTTGGCCAGATACACTCTGGCAACTCAGAAAAGCTCCGATCAGTAACAGGGGACGCACCCATATAGTTCCCTCCTTTATGCCTTTCAACTCACGGCACGGAATATTCGATTCCGTGCAATCAATGGTCATTCATTCAGCACAGGTTCTGAAGTGCCCCTTTTGTGCCAAATTAGCGATCAGGAGCAGCAGCCAGATCGTCAGATATAGCGCAAAGGTCGGCACCAACCACTGGGGAAGTTTCCAGCCGAGAAATGACCACTGTCGTTCGGCACAATCGGCATAAACCGCAAAAAACCAGGGGCCCATGAATCGAGTGGTAACCAGCGCGGCGGTTATCAGTCCCATGGTGGCAATTCGCTCATAAATGCACATCACACAAGGTGATAATCCCAGCCCATGTTGAAACACCATGGCGCTTAGTTCTAGAAATAGAGCGGAGACCAGCAACAACTTCCAGGATGAACGCAGCTGGGAGATCCCTTGCAGATAGGCAATCATAATGACAACGTCTCTTGGGTCGTGACTGGCAGAACCTTAATATTGTAACGGGCGCCAACATGGAGCAATTTCACATCCACATCGGGTAATTGCCGTTGCAGGCGCTCGATCACGGCATCGCCGGTACAGTGTCCTGGCCGCAGGAAATCGAGCTGGCATCGCCGCAAAAAATCCAGGGTATGTGCCAAACGCGGCTCATCGGCATGCAACAGATGCAAGCCACCGATGATCCCAGCCACTTTGTTAACTCCGGTCTGTCGGCGGATATGGGCGATGGTATTGATGAGCCCTGAGTGGCAACATCCCAACACGATGACCAAACCGCGCGGCGTATTTAGCCACAAAGCCAGATCATCCTCGATATTATCTGGTGCGAATCCCTCGGCATCAAGAAAGAAGGGCCCACCGACATCCTCAAAGGTATCCTGGCGCGGGATCTCACCACTGGTGCCCCAATAGGGCGTCAGCATTTGTGCGGTGAGACACCAAAGATTCATCTGGGGTGGAAGATCCCATAACTGAGTCACAACCGGGGTCGGCATACCAATACTGCGCACCGGCTTGTGGGAATGGCGACTATAGCGCGGTAAAATGACACTTGGGTGGGCCAACACCGGGCATTGAACACCCAACCGCCAGAGTGCGCTCAAGCCACCGGAATGATCATAGTGTCCATGACTGAGCACCACCCGTTGGCAATCATTTAATCGGATATCAAGCTTATCGGCGTTGTGGATCAGTGTTTCACCCGAACCGGTATCAAACAGCAAGTCCAGCTCGGCCGAATGCATCCAAACTGCAAAGCCATGTTCGGTCTGCAACTCATCTTGAGCATGATTATCGCAAAGCACAGTGATCTGGACTTCAGTAGTCATGAGCCATACTCCCTGCGGTTGGCGCGATAAACTTGGCAGAAGCGCGTGCTAGGCGTTGATTTGCGGCAATATTCTGTCCGGCAATATGCAGTCCAGACACTAGCCAAGCTTCGAGCTGATAGATGCTTCGGCGCTGGCCGAGTAGCCTAGCACAGACTGTGAGGGCCTGACTCACACGGATTGGCGCCATGAATCGAACCGTCAACTCGGCCGTCAGCGCCGTTATTCCCTGCATGAATAAGCAGTGGGTCATGGCCGCATCGAGTAAGGTGCTGGTTATGCCGCCATGCAAAAGTCCCGAATAGCCTTGATGTTGTGAACTCACCATAAAAGGCGCACTGACGGATCCATCCGGATGTTGCGAGAAAACGAGCTCTAACGAATCAGGATTGTTTTCACGCGAGCCACAAACTATGCAGTGGGCATGACTCTGTCTAACCTCATGGTAACTATTCATTGAGCCCTACTTAGCGGCAGGTGGAAAATTACCTGCCGCATTGGGTCATCGATTAACTGGCCAGCTCTTTTACTGCTGCCAGTGCCTGAGTGCCATAAATCACCGCAGGGCCTCCGCCCATCAGGATGGCAACATCGATGGTCTCAACCAGTTCCTGCTCGCTCGCTCCCGCCTTAAGCGCTGCTGCCACATGGGCCGCGATGCACCCATCACAACGGACAGCAATCGCAATTGCCGTTGCCATCAGCTCCTTTTGTTTAATGCTGAGTTCACCCTCGTACATTGCCGCCTTATGCAAAGCTAGAAATGCATTCATGGTATCTGGACTGGCCTTGTGGTAAGCCGATCCGAATTGACGTTGTTCCTGATTAATCTCTGTGTAGTTCTTAGCCATAAAATACCTCGACTAGTTGTTGGTGCTTATCAAAATGTATCGGTAACCATCTGGTAGGTCTTATAACCCCCGGTCAGATTGCGAGCCTGAAAACCATTTTGTACCAACATGCGATAAGCAACATGTCCGCGCAAACCGACTTGGCAAGCCACCAAAATTTCTTTATCGACGGGTAGCGTATATAAGCGATCCCGTAACTCATCGAGTGGAATGTTCAACGCATTAGGAAAGGAGCCTGACGCTTCCAGCTCTGACGGATTGCGAACATCCAGCACAACGTGATCAGCAGCTCCCAGCAATAGTTCTTCTGTGTGACAAATAGCCTCATCACCATTCATCACATTACTGGCGACCATGCCCGCCTGATTCACCACATCTCGCGCCGAGCCAAAAGGTGGCGCATACGTCAGTTCCAGATCGGCCAACTGCTGAACGGTCATCCGAGCGCGTTGCGCAACAGCTAAAACATCAATTCGTTTGTCGATACCATCCAAACCAGCTGCCTGTGCACCCAGGATCTGACCATCCATTGGATCAAACAGTAATTTCAAGGTCACCGGGTGAGCTCCGGGGTAGTAACTGGCATGGCTAGCGGTATGTACATAAATCTTTTCATAGGCCATATTCAGTCGCTTGAGTGTTTTTTCATTCAAGCCTGTACTGCCAATTGCCATGTCAAACACTTTGCAGATCGCGGTGCCTTGTGTCCGGTGATAATGCTCGTGGCGACCGAGCATATTATCGGCCGCAATACGTCCTTGCCGATTGGCCGGACCAGCCAACGGCACCAGCGCCGCGTCGCCGGTAACGAAGTTCTCCGTTTCCACAACATCGCCAACCGCATAAATATCTGGTTCAGACGTTTGCATGGCGCTGTTAACCTTGATGCCGCCCAGAACACCTAATTCCAAGCCAGCTTGAGCAGCTAACGTTGTTTCAGGTTTTACCCCAATGGCCAAGATCACCATTCCGGTCTGCAACATATCGCCGGAACTCAGAATCAGATCCAGGTTATGGCTATGTGTGACGGTTTCGTCATACACTGCGGTCGCTTCAGGCTCGGCTGGATAAAAATCAGCAGTAGAAATGGCGGACAAACCGGTCTTAAGGCGCAAATCGATGCCTTTTTCACATATATGGCGGTGTAACATATTGGCCATTTCACGATCAACAGGAGCCATTACCTGATCAGAGAGCTCCAATAAGGTTACTTTGATCCCTCGATGGTGCAGTGCTTCAACCATCTCCAACCCAATAAAACCACCCCCGACAACCGTGGCATGTTTAGGTTTTTCTGCGGCTAGTGCGACAAGGATTTTATCCATATCCGGTATATTGCGCAGACTGTATACATGATGACTATTAATGCCAGGTATTGGCGGTTTGATAGGTGATGCGCCAGGGCTTAATAACAACTTATCATAAGACTCCTGATAGGTTTCCCCCGTCAACATATGCCGGGCGGTTATCGTTTTATTTTGGGCATCAATGTTTATAACTTCATTAAACACACGGACATCGACATTGAATCTGTTTTTGAAACTATCAGGAGTTTGAAGTAACAAGGCATCCCGCGACACTATTTCACCACTGATATGGTATGGCAAACCACAGTTTGCAAAGGATACAAATTCCCCACGCTCAAGAACTATGATTTCCGCATCTTCCGCAACTCGTCGCGCCCGTGCAGCGGCTGAAGCTCCACCGGCGACCCCACCAACAATTACAATTTTCGTCATATGTAATTCCTTACTGTATTTCAATTAACGAGCTCTTATTCCGGTTGGCACAATTCAGCAGCAAACACCGCTTTTACTGTTCGAACCGCCAACCAAGTCAATAAAATAGTCAACAGACATAACAGCACGGCCGATATGGCTTGAAAAAACAGATGTGATGTCAGATGAGCCATCCTCATGGAGGCAATAGTTAATGCTGCTAGCGGAAAAGAATATGCCCATGAAGAGATAAAAAAAGGCACTTTAATGAATCTGGATATGTTCATCGCCAGTAATAGGCCAAGGAAAAGTGCAATGTAATAAATAACCCGTGCAAAAACATCGAGTTCACCAACTAGACTTATATAGGAGATAAATCCGACTGATGGTGGTGCCAATAGAATAAATAACATAGGCGTCATTCGAGCGGGCAATGGCTCATGAAAGAACAGTCGATACATGATGATCGTCAACAATACGATCCAAAAAATGATCCCGATGCTAAAGCAAAACCAGCTCAACTCGGTATAGCCCAGCTGACTACCGGTAATAGGAATAATAATGTTGCCCACCACAGGGATAAACCAGCTTGGATTCGCATGTGATAGTGTGTAGTGAGTGTGGTGGATCCAACTGCTCATCACATACAAGGTGAGAGTGATTTGCAAGGCAACCCCTATCATCCACAAATAGGTTGCAACCATGGTTTCCTGTTGCCAAACGACTGAAAGCAACAACAGGCTAATAGAAAATGCAGGGAAAAAATTTATGCGAACCGGGTGGCGAATTTCTTCAAGAACAGCCTCCGGATAACGCCATGCCTTAATAGCATAAATGATAGATATTACCACCATGCCAACGGATGTGACATAAGCCAGAATAAGCCATATTACAGAATTATGGAAAAATAAGCTGTCCGCGCCTTTCCATGCCAATGTGAAACCAGATAATCCCATAACCACAGAAAAAAACGATATTGGGAAAAGGGTAATTCTGGACACATCCGAACCTGACTTGGTTAATGTTTCGTTTGGATTCATTTTTTAGTCACCACTATTAGGTAGGTGATTTAAAACCACTGCATTAGTCATCGCTACTGCAATTGGTTTATCACCAAAAAAATTCGCCATCACGCCCATGCAAATACATTGAAGCATATGGATGCTCAGGAATTACATATAAAACATTCATCCCAGAAACAGCAGGGGAATCATGAAAAAAGCTAATATTAAGAGCCGAACCATTATCCAAGTTATAAAAACCTGACTGTATATCTACTCAATATACAGTCAAATACACTTGTTTGTTGCCAACACATCGGTGAGACAATACAGCTAATATTAGTGTTTCAATGTGGTTCGTTGCTCGGGTTCAGCGGTATTAGCTCAGGAATGACGGCAGCGTCCATGACCTCGGCCTTGATTCTGCCCCTGACGGCAGTGTGATTTTGCCTGGTGATGTTGCTCATTGGACTGGCAACAATGTCCCGCAGGCTCGCTTCCTTCATGATTGCAGCCGCAACCGCCTGACTTCTTCTTTGCCTCGTGATTCAAGGATTGGCGTCCTTGACTCGCTTGATTGAGTTGTATTAGGCCACTGGCGACTGGATCACCCAGCTCACTAGCCAAACGACGTCCACAATTGGTCTGGTAAACCGCAAACTGCCGGGCTAACAACTTACCCAACATCTGTTCGCCAATATTGCGAACGACGACTTGGTTAACCCGTTGTTCCGCCAACAGGTCGACCATTTTCTGTTTCCCTGCACAATTGGCGGCCAGTGCAGGGTTATCAACGCGATTTATTTCAACTCCTCGCTCATCCAGAAACACCAGGCAATTAGCTTTGGTGAAATGGCTTGCGACCCGATCATCATTCATTGGAATTGCAGTGATCATTTTTTGTATCTCCTTCGTCCTCAAGGTGCATCATGAGCGCCTTGCCCTGGGTCAAACAGTCTACAACCTTGAAACGAGCTGCTTTCAGGACATTGGCGAGTGTCTGCCGGGAAACCCCCATCTCTACCGCCGCTTCCTGCTACTGCATGCTGAGTAAATCGACCAAACGCAATGCTTCAAACTCATCATCTTTCAAGCGCACCTGCTCCAGTTGGCTCATGGGCCGAGCATTAGGCTTGAAGCAACTATCTGCTGGGCGGCCACAGATATTGCGTGGGATCTTGGGTCTAGCCATGGGGGCTCCTTGTTGGCATATGCTATATATACACTTTGAATATAGCATATGCAATATTCAATTATGATAATGATGAAATCTGTCTAACTTGTTACAAACACGGGTGCATCAACTAGTGATGTAAAATAACTATATATTTCATATAGTTATATATTAATGGCGGAAGGCCGTTCACGATCCGACGATAAACTCAGTGCTATCATAATGAAATTTGAGGAAATATATGCACTACCACCAATACTATCCCATTGACGTGGTAAATGGACTTGGAACGCGTTGTTCATTGTTTGTTTCGAGCTGCGAACATCAGTGTAACGGTTGTTACAACCAATCAACATGGCGGTTGGACTCAGAGCATCTCTTTACCCAGGAAATGAGCGATCGAATTATTTCTGATTGACATTTCAGTGACATCAATGTGCGAAGAAGAAGGCTTAGCCTCTCAGGTGGAGACCCGCTTCATCCGGTTAATATTGCCAAGATACTTACGCTGGTGACCCGAGTAAGAAATTAGTGTCCTGGAAAATATATATGGTGTTGGACCGGCGGCTACAGCCTGGGTGAATTGACAGTGAATCAACTTACTGTAGTTGATGTCTTGATTGATAGAAAATTCGTTGCCGAAATTGCGGACCCTAGTTTGGTCTGGCGAGGAAGTAGCAACCAAGTAATTCATGAATTTGATCGCTTAGGCGCATGGTGGCAACAAGGCTCCTGACCCCTTTCGATCCTCGTCAGTCCAAAAGATCTACGAAAGGCTAAAAGAATAGAACGCGCACAATACCAAGATTGGGTGAGATCAGAGGAATGTAGAAAAAATCGTTCTTGAGATCGCTTCAGGCGCTGGACAACCTGCTTGCGTGTTTACTGCGTAGTTGCGTTATGGGAGTACCCAGCCCTATAACCTTATGCACATGACATCAATCAGCATTTACTCGCTATGAGTAATCCCGCTACTCCAACTCAGTTTCGAATCCATGTCACTGCCGATGAATCTCATCTTGGGGGTTATCAGTACACCGCCAACAGCAAAAGATTTCGTGGTACTTAACACACTGGTCAGGTTAATGCGATTGAGTGGTCAAGTCTGATGAGATTGAATGGTCAAGTAAGAGCGATTACCCACAAATGCCATTCCGTTTTAACCGGATGGGCATCGATTGTAATATCGACAGAGGGGTAGATTCCCTGACTTCCTCCCCATAAAAATCTCTCTTGGCCAAACAGACATTTTAGCCGTATGCGTTAATAAGTATGGAGGGCGGTGACGCAAAAGCATCGGACTGGACATTGTAATTGTTTCCGAGACGTTTCTGCTACAACATCATTCTCTTCAATATTAACACTTTTATTTTGTCTATTTCCTCAGCATAAATTAATATGCCTTACCAATTATGGCGTAAAATGCCTAATCAAATAACAAATTCACTCGATTCCTACTACTAATTTTATATGATTATCGGCTGGTAACTTTGAAATAATATAAAACAAACATAATGACTACATTTATAAAGCCGAAAGATATTTATTTTTCAATGAAGATATTTTGTCTGTTCTTTTTTTTATTCAATAAAAATGTGATATTAATCATACTCCATGGCTGTGTGAAAGTGATATTTGATCACAGATCAATCCTGAAAATTTAGGAGTAATACACTATGAATCATCTGGAGCTACAGGCAATGCGCCAGCTTTTTCTGTTGAGTGTAGAGGAAGCTGCGCTCCATATTGCTGGAGATGGGAACACCGAGCAATGGTTAATGTGGGAAAGAGGGGAAAAGGACATTCCTCCCTCGGTTATTGAAAAACTATCTCACCTTAATAAGGAAAGAAAAGAGAGGATTAACGCTATCATTAAAAAAATAAATAATCGAATTGGTAATAACACCATGCGATCCTTTATCGATTTTGATGCGTTTCTTTCGGTTTATACGGATGGTGACTTTTTGGAATGGAAGGTGTATCAATCCGTCGCCAATGAGCTTTATTCCCGCGATCTGGAACGATTGTGTTGAAGGGATAGATAAATGATAAATACGATCATACTTGTGGGACCCCGCGCGTCAGGAAAAACGACAGTAGGAAAGATGCTTGCAAGATGTTTGAAGCTTAGCTTTGTTGACACGGATGAAATGGTACAGAGAAAAACCCATAAAACGATTGCACAGATTGTCGATGAACAGGGCTGGGATGCCTTCCGTATGATCGAAAGCCAAATATTGAAGGAAGTTGCCATTTCCGGTTATATCGTCGCTACTGGTGGGGGAATGGTGATTTCAGAGATGAATCGTAATTATATAAAAAATAAAGGTATTGTGTTTTATCTTTCAACATCGGTCGAGATGGTGATCAGGCGTCTCGAATCCAATCCGGCGGTAAACCAGCGTCCTTCGCTGACGGGGCTATCCATTACCGATGAGATTTCCGATGTGATCAGAATACGTGATCCGCTTTATCATGATGCGGCCCATTATGTGATTAATGCCAACGAAGAAAAAGAACAGGTTGTCGAGGAGATTAAGTCTATATACCGTGCATTGCTGAATGACGCTGCCAACGATGTCCCTCGTCTGTCTCCCATTGAGAGGGCTACTCATTCAGAATAGCATCTATAGCGTTCTCATTGACTCATAATATTCGACAAGGGAACAGAACGTTGGATAAATTCTGTTTCTGGTAATGTATACGCTATTTTTAGAGTATTTCAAAAATAGCGTATACATGTTGCATTTATGTCCTTATTTATGTGAACTAAAATGGTTTTTTTATTTTATTTATGTCACTTGGCTCACAATATTATTTATCATCGGTTTCCCTATAGAAATAATCTATGAGTTTTGAATAAAAAATTAATTATTTATTGTGCTAAAGAGTTGGTAATATAAAAGATATCGAAATATTTTATTCTGGAGTCTACTCGTGACCATTTAAGAGCATGTTTTTCTATCTTCACTATGTCAGATATTTTACCGTGAAGTGTGGGGAAGATGAATAGTCACACCTGTTTTTTACCGCTTACTTTATTCATTGGAATAACACTAAAAAATCGTATTGTCATACTTTCGATAAGCAGGATTTTGGGCTGTAAGGTTTTTGAAAGACAGGAATCATTTATAAATTTTCAGGCTCTGCGCTGAGAACCCAGGAGAGAAACAAGATTATCACTCATTCAATGGACTACGCATTTTTAACATCCGGGCAGGGAAGATAATACCGGTCATTGCATCAAAAGCATCCTTTTCTGAACCGAAGGCCTGTATGAAAAATCGCTATATACCGACTGCGTTCGGGTTATATCTTAACTACCTGGTGCATGGGATGGGTGTCATATTGATGAGCCTGAATATGCAGCACCTGGAGCACCAGTGGCAAACTGATGCAGCTGGCGTGTCGATCGTCATTTCGTCATTAGGGATCGGTCGGCTAAGTTTGCTGTTGTTCGCCGGTTCGCTTTCAGACCGATTTGGTCGTAAGCCTTTTGTCTACCTGGGAATAATTTTCTATCTGGTGTTCTTTCTGGGTATCCTTGGTACGAAGAGTATCGCCGTCGCATACTGCTTTGGCCTTATGGCTGGCATGGCAAACAGTTTTCTTGATTCCGGCACCTATCCGACATTGATGGAAGCGTTTCCCAACAGCCCTGGCACAGCTAATATCCTCATTAAAGCATTCGTTTCCTGCGGACAATTTCTGTTACCGATGGTGATTAGCGTATTGGTTTGGGCTAATCTCTGGTTCGGCTGGTCGTTCCTGACTGCTGCTGGCATCATGTTGCTAAACGCGATATGTCTGTTCCGGCATCCTTTTCCCCCTTTTCGTCCTACACCTAAAGTAGATAAAAAACCGAACACGTCAGCGCAAAGGCGCACTAACGGTTGCACCTGTTCTAAACTGGATCTCGTTAGTTTCATTGTTTATGGATACATTTCCATGGCCACCTTCTATCTGGTCAGCCAGTGGTTGGCACAGTATGGACAGTTTGTGGTGGGTATGCCCTATGAGATGTCGATCAAATTGCTGAGTCTTTACACCGTAGGTTCCCTGTCGGGGGTTTTTATTACCGCTAGTCTGGCGAAGAAAGTCACCAATTCCAGTATGGTGTTGATGCTCTGTACGTTTGTCTCATTCATCACACTGTTGTTTGTGTGTCTGCACCCGACCGTCGCGACAGTGTTCGTGTTTGCCTTTGTGATTGGTTTTTCTGCTGCGGGAGGCGTCTTGCAATTGGGGTTAACGATCATGGCGCTCCGTTTTCCCCATGCAAAAGGGAAGGCTACTGCTATCTATTACAGTGCGGGCAGCTTGGCTACTTTCACTGTCCCTTTGATTACCGCCTGGCTGTCGCAAATCAGTATCGCCAGTATCATGTGGTTTGATGTCGGCCTCGCCGCTGTCGGTTTCCTGACAGCACTGTTTATTGGTTATCGTGACATGGAAGCGCGCATCAGCATGAATCAGATAGAGATTTAATGCCTGGCTGACAGGGAAGAACACACCGGGATATTTACATTCCTACTGTATCGACTGACAGGAACTTAATATGAACTGCTTAAAGGACTCCGCCGCCGGCGATAGTATTCTGTCCTTGTGCGTCGCCAGATAGACATAACGGGTCTGTCCAGGATCCTGAATGCGCATAACATGCACATTGGAGTGAGCCAGTGTGCTGATGCGCGGCATGATGGCGATACCATAATTAATGCCAACCAAGCCCACCATTGCCATGTCCTCTTCTACATAGCAGGCAATTTCAGGGATCAGTTTTTTCTGCATGAATATTTTATCGATGAATTGGCGCAAGCCGCTTTTCTGCGAAAAGAAAATAAACGGATAGGAGATAGCTTCCTCCAGCTTGATTTCGCTGTCATGGCGCTGTGCCAACGGGTGATCGCGGGCGGTAACCAACACCAGTTCCTGGCTGATTAACGGAGTAAATTCCACATCCGTTTCATCCTCAATATGGGAACAAAGCGCCATATCGAATTTGTCTTCCTTGAGTTCCTTTACAATAGACAGGGTTGTTCCTTGAAAAAAGGAAAAACGCTTATTTTTATTATCTGGAATGTGAATAAAACGATCTATTAGCTGTGGCACCACTGTTTCGCCCATAGTGTAAATAAAGGCCAGATTGATGACGCCATCGTTGGCACCACACATTTTCTGCTGATGCGCCGTGCGATAAATGCGTCCATATCCGTGAGATAAACAGCATCGCTGCGGCGTTTCAACATTTGCAAAAGAATTACAATTCCAGCGCGTTCTACTTCCTCTGAGCACCTACCGGAGAATACAGTCGATAACCCAACGCCATAGAGAGTCTATACGTCCGGCTGAGCGGGCCAGTTGATATCAGGTGCAACCGAAACATCGACGGCTTTCACAGTCTTCTTGTAGTTCATCCATGCAGCTAGTTTCGTTTTGTCGTTATCGCTAATGTCGCCCAGCATCAACTCCACCCGCCAGTCGGACGTTACTTCATCGACCAAAGTGAGCAAAACCCGTTGTTGCTGTTCTGCAGCTTCCACTAATTCCTTGTGCGTAACAATGGGAGGTATTGGTTCATGAAATGCTTTCCCATCGTATAGCCAACCGATGCCTATTGATGTGTCAGCAAGAATGGCATTACCACCGTCTGCTTTCCACTCTGTTACCCCATCCCACACAACTGTATTAATCACGACACCATCATTTACAACAGCATATACATTAGACATTATGCGTACTCCCAAATAATCACACAGCCTTGTGTACCAGAACCACCAGGCATTCCTGGCTGACCAGAACCAGAACAAGCACCGCCGCCTCCCGCACCATAACCTAAGCCATTCGCACCGCTTGCCAAATCATTACCGCTTCGATAACGGGGAATACCACCACGACCTAACGGTGAATCAGCGCCCCGACCAGAGATAAGAAATGTTCCCATGATGATCCCTGGCGTACTTACTGCACCGTGAACTTTTTCGAGGAGAATGCCGCTAGCGTCAACAACCGGTGCATCAGCAGATGAGCTGAATTCCGATGAGCAAACGCTATTAGCTGGAAATGAGTTAGACCCTCTACTCATTTTTCCACCTGGACACCTTAGTAGCGTTCCTAAGATTGTATCCCCTCCAGAGGCACCTTCTTCTTTTGCTGCTGTACCCACAGCCGATGTTCCGGCTTCCCCCCCGGCCCCTGCAGCCCCAATAGTGACGGACACTGGGGCAGATGGGGCTGGGAATCTAGCCTTTCCATAGGAGCCAGAAACACCACCGCCTGCAGCTGAGTACAGATTTGCTGTCGGAGATGACGAACCACCTCCACCAGCCCCACCACCGACCGCCTCAACAATAATATATTTTGCCCCAATGCTTGGCGTGTAAACACCGGAAGAAGTAAAAAGCTGAACATTAACCAGTCTGCCTGTGCCATCACCTAAACCAAGGTTTTTGACAAAGAGCGCTGGGTCAGGAATATCTGCGCCGTTCTGGTCTTTGGCCAGCTTTTCCGCCAGCTTGTTCAGCACGGTGGTCGCAAAGTTCGGATCGTTTCCAAGAGCGTCCGCCAGCTCTTTCAGCGTATCCAGGGTCTCTGGTGCTGTGCCAGCAAGAGCCGCAATCGCTCTTGCCACAAACTCTGTCGTCACCAGTTTTTTACTGTTGTCGTTAGCAGCTGGCGTGGGGGCTGTCGGCGTGCCGGTGAATGTTGGGCTGGCCTTCGGCGCGTACTGGGTATGAGGGTCGGCTGCCGCGATGTGTGCAGCCAGGTCTGCTCCGCCTTTTTCGACCTTCTGCTTAAGGTATGACGTGCGGCTGGCCAGCTGTTTAGCCTGACGGTTAGATATCCCGTCAGGCCCGCCCAGAACGGGGTCAGAGACCTCGATTTGGTAGACGCCTTCTTCCCACTGCGGGGTTTCGGGTAGGTTTGCCATAGTTAACTGCTCCCGTGGTTATAGCTGCCGTCATAATTGACGGTGTTGTTGTAGCGAATAGCGACAGACTGATACTCCAGGCTCGCCAGATGGCAGCGGGCCGGAGCAAAGGCTGCTAGCGTCTGGCGTAACAGCGCCGCCTGATCGTTAGTGATGGGTTGCTGAAGAATGACGCGATAAACCGCCCAGGCTTCAACATCGCCATGGACGAAAAGCCCGTTGTAAGTATGTTTGCCGTCGTAGCCGATCTGACCAGTACCTTCAATCAGATCCACTTCACCGAAGCCGAAACGGCGGATGATTTCCCGGATTGACCACGGCGTCCCTTTATAGCGGTGCAGCTCGATGGCGGATTTGATAAGCGTGCGACGTACATCATCCGATTCCGCCAGCTCCCAGCCATCGCCGAACAACGAGAATTGCTCGCCCAGCCATGGCAGCGCGGAGCTGTCGACAATATCGACCAGATAGACCATCAGTACGCTCAGGTCGATGTTGTCCAGCCGCCCGGCCAGTCTGCCCAGTACTCTGAGGCTGATATCACCCTCAAGCGGTGGCGGGAGTTGTAGCGGCTCAGCCATCGGACACCCCGGTCATGTTGAGAGTGATCGCGGTGCAGTTTGCCCATTCGTTTTCTGCCACCACCCTCAGCGCGGGTGTCACCAGTTCGACCTGGTAGACCCCGGCAACGGACAGCACGCTGATAATCTGACTGGGGACAATATCGCGGCCCAGTGCTGCGGTACGGGACGCCACCCAGTTCTGTATGGCACTGTTAGCGGTGTCTTTTATCGAGTTGGCATCCTGGTCACGGTAGATCGTGATGTTGGCTTCAATGGTGTAATCCACCTGCACTGGCGTTTTAGCCCGCACGGTATCAGTAAGTGGCCTGACTTTTTCGTCCGAACAGAAACTCTCAACCAGTGTGAGGATGCTGTCATCCGGCAGGCCGGTACTGAGTAGCGGATACAGCTCAACTGTGCCCGGAACCGGGGAGAGCACGGCAACGTCGACGATATTGGGATGGGCCTGCATGGCATGAAAGCGGTATGCCTTACGGCTTCCGGCATTCGTGAACGATTCCGGGGCCAGTTTGATGCGCTCGCGCAGCCTGTCGTTGTCTTCCTGTTCTGAGCCGCCAGAACTGGCCGCCAGATTGGTCACCTGCAGGTCAACGTTATCAATCTCATCGAGCAACTGACTGACCTGCGCAGGTTGCCATCCGTTGCCAGCGACGCCCGGTTCGGTACAGGTGGCCGTGGTGTTGACCAGCAGCAACCCGGCCTTCAGCACCACGTCCGTATCGGTGGAAAATATAATGCTGTCGGAGGCACTGACGCGGGTACCAGCCGGGATCAGCACATCAATGGCCAGTTCCTCCTCCACGGAGAACTGGAGTGGGATAGAGGCAGGCTGCGCGGCCAGACGATACACACCGACCAGTTCACCGAGGTAATCAATCATCGGTTCACGGGCAAAGGCGACCAGATTCTGTTTGGCCGCTTCCTGCGCCGCCACCCTGACCAGCATTTCGCGGTATGCCCACAGGTCAATCAGCAGGCGCTCGGCCTGAGCGGGATACAGCGTTTTACCGGTTGCGGCTTCGTACTGCGCAATCATTTCAGCCGTGATTTTATCGGCATCGCGTTCAATAAAGTCGGGTTCTGTCAGCGCCATAGCAGCTCCTGAGTCCGGGTCTGTCCGTCAGAGCCTTTCCAGCTCACCCGGAGCGTAAGATGTTCGCCGTCAACGGCGGGTTTAACCGACATAAGCTGGCAGCGAGGCTCCCAGCGCCGAATGGCATCGACGGACTCGCGCACCACATGCGGGATAGCCCGGTCGATGGGCCAGTCAATATAAAGGTGCAGATTGCTGCCGAACTCCGGGCGATGCGGGTCGCTGCCGCGAGGAGTACGCAGGATAATTTGGATGGCCTGCCAGATATCATCCAGCCCTTGGACAATTTCGCCGGGGGCCTGCAGGGCCGGTTGCCAGAATACGGAGGTTGTTTTCATAGGGGCAGTATTGCCCTTGCGCGGGAACGCCGATATTAAAGGCGTTTAAGAAGATTCAGTGGGAGTGGTGGTTGGAGTTATCGCCGTCTGACAGCATGCTGCCGGTTGAGTGGGCGTTCCCGTTGATTTCAAGGTTTCCGTTCACCGTGGTGGTGTCAGCGGTCAAATCAATGGTTTTCCCCTTCAGGCTGATACCCACCGCAACTTCGATCACCACATACTCGATACCACCTTTGACCGTCAGCGTATGGGTCTCGCGGTTATAGCTGAACTCTGCGCCATCAGCGTATTTCGTGCCCCGGACGTTTTTGTCGCTGAACGGCGGTTTATCGACTTCTGAGTACACCGCCCCCAGAATGACACCATCCTCGCCGTTAGCATCAAGCAGCACCTCAACCTGCTCCCCCACGTCAGGGAGCCAGTAATCTTTGTTGTTCTGGGTATTGCGCTGCAGCACGTTGAGCCAGTTGGTGCGCAGGTTATCGCACTCAGGCAGACGCACGCGGGCCTGAACCTTGTCGGCATCGACGGCGCTGACCGTACCGACCTGACGGGTGACAACAGACATTACTTATCTCCCTTTATTACCGTTGATGTGGTGCCATCGTAGTTGTAGACGGTGAGCGTCTGAGTCTTGCCGGTCTTTTTACCTTTCGTGGCCTTGCCCTGCGTGACAGGCCCTCGAGCCACCTCCAGTTCTGTAATGTAGCCGCTGTTACGGTCAAACGCATGGCGGGCAGTGGTTATCAGCCATGGCCCTGATAACTGACCAAAACCCACCAGTTCAATTTTGTTGCCCGCTGTCAGCTGTGGCGTGCCCATTAACGTCAGGGAGCCGTTCTGCTGATATTCGTTATGGCTGGCCAGTGCAGAGTCCGCCTTGATTTTTGCGCTATCAGGGTCGCTGACGCGGCTGTTGACCTTCAGTGAGTCGGCGCTGGTGACCTTTGCAAGTTTTACCTGACTGTCACTTTCTCTAATGCCACCGGCAACTTCGTAGGCGATCAACTTTTTACTGCTGCTCTTCTGGTGTTTCACCTTTGCGGACTTGTAGACCCGGTTGATGGTGTCGCGCAGGGAAAAGCGGGCGACATCCTGCGGTTTCAGTTGCTTAACCGGCTCCTGTCCACGAAGCGTGGCCAGATGGGAGAAAATCAGCTGGTCACTGACGACCTTCACCGCATAGCCATACTCACTGGCCAGCCGCCGCAGGAAGCCAACGTCCGTTTCAGCGTACTGCGTTACACGGTCAATTTTGATGGATTCAATGCTGCCAACCAGCTTCAGCTGATGCTTTTTGGCGATACGTCCGGCAATAGCGGCCAGCGTGGTGCTCTCAAAGCCGCGACTGGATTTAGTCCGTAAGGCGTTGTTAACCGATGTGGCCACGCCCCGGATAGCGACAACAGACGCGGGCGAACTCACTTCGATCTCGTCTATCGAGAATGTACCGCAGGACAGCAGTTTCTCGCCCTGATAGCCCATCTTCAGCGTCAGCGTGTCACCCTTGCCCGGATACCACTTATCCAGCCAGCGACCATCGGTGTCGTCCAGCTCCACCTCAATGGTATCGGACTCGCTTTTGATGTTATCGCTGTAGGTCACGCGGGTGACATAAGGTGCGATATCGTTAGTGATGTTCTTCTGCAGGTACCACAGGGTGAACACCGGACTCAGAACGTCGCTGATGCCGGTCAACGCTGAAGCGGCCTGTGTGGTGCTGTTTACCTCAGCCATGGGGCAATATCCTCTTCTGTACTGGCATCGGTAGCCTCGATAACCGGAATCAATAGCAACAACCCGGAGGGCAGCACCGGCGTGATGGCCACATGCGGGTTAGCGGCGATAATTCGGGGATAACCCAGAGGGTCGCCATAGTACTGCCATGCGAGAGCGTCCCAGCGCTCTCCGTCACGGGTGACATGTTCAAGAAACATCACACACTCCTCGCCAGTATTTTGGCTGCCATAGTGCTTAACCCCGGCGACATGCGGGTGAAGGTGGTGCTGGCGGAGTTAAGCTGCCCGGAAACAGCATCCAGCGCCGCAGCGATATTGCTGCCGTCAACGCCATTCAGCGTCCACTGGGCCTGTTGCACATACGTGGCCGCATCACTGGTGGCTCTGGCCAGACTGACGGCATCAGGCATGGATTCTGAGAGCGCATTAAATGCCGGAACGCTTTGACCTAATGCCCCGGACACGTTGCCCAGTCCGCTCATCAGCCCCGGCACGCGGGTCAGCGCGACAGCTGGGTTATCCTTCATTTTCTGTGCGACCCGAACGGCGCTGATGGTGGTCTGGAGAACGGACTGCGCTTGTTTGGCATAATTGACGCCGTCGCGGACGTACTGTGCCACCCCGGAAGGTGAAGGAACGGCACCCGAAACCGCCCCGACGCCGGGAACCTGCGTGCGTATTGCAGGCGGCTGCAGCGGGTTCTTCGGGTCGCCGATATACTCCCGCAGCGATGCAGTGGCGTTGACGGCCAGCACATTGCCGGTGCTGTCGGTCTGTTCGCTGGTCGCGGTCACGTCGGTAATGACGAACCAGCCGCGATAGTCACCATTCCCGAAGACCAGCGCCAGCGCCTGATGGGCTTTCATGGCCGTTCGCAGTCGTGCCAGCTCCACGTCGGGCACACAATAATGCTGATGGAAGACCAGGCTTATCTGGATTTCGTCCAGCTTATCGCCGACGAACTGCAGGCCGGGCTTGCCTTCGATGCGGGCATGTTCGGCATAATCGACGCCGAATGTCGCTTCGAAGCCGTCCCAGTAGGTAATCAGTTCAAACTCAATATCACCCAGTACAGCAAACATTATTCGTACCCCCGACGTTGTTTCTGAGCCATAAGGCGCTCCAGCATTTTCTCCAGTTCATGCAGGCTCATATTCAGTGCGCCGGTAAGCCCGGCAGGTGCGGCAGTCTCTTTGCCATTAAGGTAAAACTGGGGGTTAAAGCTGACCTGAATACCACCAGACGCTCCGCCACCGGCAGCAGCCGCGCCACGACCTGAATAACCCGCTGCCATGATTTCCGGCGACGGAAGCCGGGGAACATCGGGGGTCATTTCTTTAGCGATACGCTGTCCGGGTAAAAGAGATGCGGTGGCGGGAAGCCGGATAGCTGGTAGTGAAGACAGACCGTTAAGCATTGTCCCCAGCTCATTCTTAGCTGAAGACAGCAATCCATCGGCATCGAGTGACGGCAGGTTGAAGCTAAAGCCTGATGTGTTATCGATTATTTTGGGTCCCTGAATACTCTGTGGTATATCGGGGATCAACTCCTCGGCCATCTGCTGTTTAGCGATACGCTGTCCGGGTAAAAGAGATGCGGTGGCGGGAAGCCGGATAGCTGGTAGTGAAGACAGACCGTTAAGCATTGTCCCCAGCTCATTCTTAGCTGAAGACAGCAATCCATCGGCATCGAGTGACGGCAGGTTGAAGCTAAAGCCTGATGTGTTATCGATTATTTTGGGTCCCTGAATACTCTGTGGTATATCGGGGATCAACTCCTCGGCCATCTGCTGACCAGCCAGAGCCGCCAGCGGCGTGGTACGCTGCAGGCCGATAGCGGCCCCCTGGCCAATATTGTCGCCAAAGCCCATAAATACGCGGCTCGGGGAGTGAATACCCAAGGTTTCTTTAAACCAGCCGGAGATCGAATTACCAAAGTTAACGATGGTATCTTTTGCGGCCGCAAGTTTATTGCCGATCCCGTTCACCAGCCCGGCAATCAGGTTGCCGCCGAAGTCAGTAAAGTTTTTCGGCAAGTCGACGCCAAACCAACTCATGACCCCGGCAAAGGCTTTATAGAACAACCCAAGGGGCGACCAGTTCATGATGAGTTTGCCGATGCCAACTATACCGCCGTTAAATGCCGTCTTAATACTGCCCCAGATACCAGAAAACCAACCTGTGACACTGCTCCACGCGGATTTGATGCCACTCCAGGCACTGCTGAAAGCAGATGTTACCTGCGCCCACATTCGTTTAAAGAATGCTGAGATTGGTCCCCAGTAGCGGTAGATCAGATAAGCGGCCATGGCTACGCCAGTGATGATTAGTCCAATGGGATTCATCAGCAGCGCCCGACCTATGAAGAGAACGGCACGACCCGCGAGCATTAGTCCACGAACCAGACCACCACCGAGCACGCGGGCCAGTGTTCCGGCTCCTTTGGCGACCGTGCTGAAGCCGGTCACCAGCCAGCGGAGTTTGCCGCCTTCACCCAGCGCGAGCGATAGCCGCAGCCAGTTGGCCCGCAGGAGCACGGCGTTTTTCCAGACATTGACGAACGGTGAAATAAGAAGATTCAGCCCAAGCTTGAGGCCGATGGTGGCCATCTTGAAAGCAAGTAATGCTCCTACAACCTTTATGGCACCGCTCACGAGTTGGGGGTTTGCCGCTATCCATTTGCCGACACTATCCATTAAAGGAATAAAAGTCTCACTGAGTTGAATTAGTGAAGGGCGCAAAGACTCCCCAATACTTATTGCTGTTTCGTTAAATGCAATCTTCGTTCTGCGCCAATGCCCTTCAAGAGTTGCATTCTGTTTTTCAGCGTCTGTATCTAGTGTGCTCTTCGCTGATGGACTATTCATTTCCTGCTTATTGGAAAGATACTTATCCCAGCCCTGGCGCATTGACAGTAAATGGTTGACGGTCTGAATATCAGTGAATACTTCTGCCAGTCCGAAGGACTCCATCAGCTTCTGCTGACCTTCCTGGTCTCCCGAGTCCTTTGCCGCATTCCACTGTTGTACGAACGCTTTGCCTTTGTCGTCAATGAAGGCGTTGGCAATCATCAACGAGGATTCATACTGCGAAAACCCTTTTGAAACTAAGTTTTGCATGGATTTCTGATAATTAATCCCGGCCTTGGCATATTTCTGAATGGTATCGTTTCGCCCCATCGCCGCCAGCCAGTTGGACATATTGGTAACGGCTTCTTCCGCTGAGCCGCTGCCTTTGCCGACCTCCAGGCTGGAAACGATCTGCATAATCGCTTCTTTGCCTGTAATTCCACGGGCAGCAAAAGCTTTGGCCATACCGGGCAGTGCCTTAGCCATGTCTTTCAGTTCAAACGAGCCGAGTTTTGCACCAGTAGCAGCCATACCAAATGCCTGCTCCAGCTCTTTGGCATCGGTAATTTTGAGGGCGTCGCTGAAGGCATAGGTCATTTTGGCAAGGTCGGTCATATCGGCTTTGGTCGCCGTGGCCGCTTTACCCAGCATCCCTGTGAGCTGAGAAGCCTGATTAGGGGCCATACCATCAGCAACCAGCTGCCCTACACCCTGCAAAAGAGACTCCTGAGTCTGGTTGACTTTAGGAGCAATTTCACGAATTGCTTTGCCAATAGCCTGTTCTTGTTTTGCATCTAAATCGCCGGTGACGCTGATATCACGCAGTTGCGACTCGATTGACGCATATTGTTTGACAGAGGCCATGACCGGCGACCCTAGCGTTCGGGCGATGCCGTAAGTCTCTGCCCCCTGACCATAGAGCGCCATACGGTTGGATTTAAGCGCATCACTGGTGGCCGATACCGCCGACAGACGGCGCTGCTGGCGCTCAATCTGCTCCATTGTGCGACTCACGCGCAGCAGATCGCTGTTGAGGCGTTGCATCCGGGAAGAACCCAGCTGACCATAGCGTTCTGTTGCACGGGTTAAAGCGTTCTGACGCTCCTGAAGGCGGCGTGACGTATTGCCGAGAGAGTCAAGGGCGCGTCGGGTACCGCTGACGGCAGAGCGAAAGCTGCTTCCAACAATGCCGCCAATGATGACGCCGACTGAAAATTCACTGGCCACGGTGGTTATCCTCTGAAAGCAAAAAGACAGGAGGGAAATGATGGGGAACCATAAAGAACAGCCGCGAAGTGCGGCTGCTTAGGGCTGGAGAACTACTGATTGTCGCCGTACTCGCTTTTGATTTGCTCTTCAGCCTGATCCAGCCACATTTCCAGATCGTCAGTATCGAGGGCATCAATCTCCCCTGGCTGAAACCTAAACCACCTCGCCAGCAGCCCCTGCGCCTGCATCAGCGTCTTCGTTGCCCTTGCCCAGCCCAGTGATTTGCTGAAATCGTTTCTGTAGATCCAGATAATCCGCTAAATCCATATTATCCAGGTCTTCAGGAAGCAGACCGGTGCTGCGGGAAATCAGTGGTTCATCCCAGTCATTCGGGTCTTTGTGGACTTTTTTAACCTGCTTGAGGTCTTTAACCGTCAGGCGTTTAAGGGTGAGCTGGGGGATTGATTCACCCGCCGCTGTGGTGAAAGGGTATTTCAGAATAAAGAGTTCAGCTTCAGATTTGGTTTGTGACATGTTCGTGCTCCTGTGTAAGTTCAGAGCAGTATGTCCGGTAAGGAGGGCGACAGATATTAAAGGGGATTAAGAAGAAAGGGGCCGAAGCCCCTGTGATATCAGTGAGTGCGAAACCCCTTGCAGTTGCGCAGGAACGCAATGAGTAGCGCTTTTCCTTCGGCTTTACCGATGCCAGTGAACCAGTGGTCGGGTGGCGTCCAGGCTTCAATCAAATCAGCCAGCTTGCGGGCCTTTGAACGGGTACAGTCAATCGGATCATTGGTTTTGCGGATATTAAAAAGGTTTTCCACCCCCGGAATATCCAGAATGGTGAACCAGGTACCATTCCCCATGCCAATAGAACCGCAGTTCCCGCCTTTGTCCTCAATCTCGACGGTCACCGTCAGCCCCCGATATTGATGCGGTAGTCAGTCAACTGGTCAACGCCGCCGACGCGGAAGATGTTGGCCAGATAGTCCAGCTCCAGCAGTTCTTCACCGTCCAGCACCTGCTTGATGTACGTGCAGGTGAAGCTACTGGAGAACTCAGCATTCTCGTGCTGCTTGAACGTCCCCAGCGGGTTCTTCTTGAACATGATTGTCAGGAAGGTCACCAACGGGATTTCATCAATCAGTCCCTGTGAGCTGTAGCGCTGCACGCTGGAGCGGCACTGCAGGGCCAGCGATTTATACGGGTTAGCAGCAGACAACATGGCGTCGCGATAGAAGCTGTTCCACTTGATCTCGCCTTCCATTTTGTCAAAGCCTGCCGGGAGTTCCACCTTGCCCACCATCCCCAGCGCTTTGTGCTCCTGCATGGTCATGGACACATCAGGGAGTTTGACCTCCTCGGCCCGGCCCAGCAGGTTAGCACCATCCAGGTAGATGTTGGCATTGGTGATGCGGTTGATTTCAATCTTTGCCATCAGCTATTCCCCTTCAGGGTTAACAGGTATTCCGAGGTGATCTCGGTCTCAAACGTCAGTCGCTCCAGCGGCGGTGGCGGCGTGTATTTGTAGCTCAGTAACAGATGACCGGCGGCCAGTTCCGTCTCTTCGTTACGGGCCGGATCGAACCAGCATTTAAAACCCAGCAGCGCACCGTCGCCAATCAGCTTACGACCATAGGCGTTGACCGACTCCGTGAGCGCATCAATCAGCGCCTGGGTAATCGGCATGTCGATGTACTGCTGGCTGAAGTAGCGCAGGGACTCGTTGATCACATCACCGGTGCGGCGCACGTTCTCAAAGTTGCGCATATGGGTCACCGTTGGCCATGCTGCCACACGGTTGCCCCACAGACGCAGGCCGCTGCCGTAGCTGCTGAAGACCGTGGTGATACCCTGTTCGTTAAGCAGGTTCACCTCGCTCTGCGGGTCGTCAATCATTGCCGACAGCTGACGCTCCACGCCGGTGATGCCCATGATTTCCTGGTTGGATGAAGACCACCAGTAACCCTTATCCAGGTCAACTTTGGCACGCAGACCGGCAGCACGCTGGCTCAGTGGTTCCAGTCGTTCGCTGTTGGTGGCCGCGTCATAGACCTTAACGTGTGGATAACAGAGACGGACGCGATCGGAACTGGTGTTGAAGTTGATGGTGCCTTCCGGGCCACGTCCCGTCAGCGCCTGCGCAAAGGTGGTGCCAATTGGCGCGTCGATGTAGGTCACCGCCCCCAGCTTTTCAGCCATGGCAATAAGCTCCACCGAGACGCTGTTCTGGGTGCAGAACACAGGAGCAATCAGGATTTTGGCGAAGTAGCCAAACAGGTTGAAGCTGTCATTAAGCAGCTTCATGCCGGTACGGTTGCCCGCTGCGTTAACAGCACCGATGATATCAGCCGGGGTGACTTTGGTCGGGTCAGCATGGTTATAGCTGGCCGTCGCGGTTGCGCCCGCCGCAATGCTTTTCCCGAGGCTGGTAATCACGCCGCTCTGCGCATCAAGCGAGTAGTCTTCACCCTCGACATAGGGCTGACCATCGCTGGCCGGTTTCAGTACCAGCTGCGCGACCACTGGATTAGCCAGCCGGGCTTTGCCCGTCGCTTTATCGAACGTTACATCTTCATCGGCTACAGCGGTTTTATGCACAGCTGGATCAAGCACGTTAATCACCAGAACAGTGCCTGCGCCATGGTCGTAGATGGCATCCAGCGCCTGCGGAATGGTAAAGCCGGTAAGCTGGTTGCCAAATGCTGCTGCATCTTTCTCAGACAGGCACTGCACCAGCGTATTGACGTCACCCATCGGGGCGGTACCAATCAGACCAATAACAGCGGACTTCACCGTCTTAACCGGGCGGGCACCGTTTTCGACCTCAATGGTTTCGACACCATGCAGATAGTTAGCTGCCATGGGAGTCCTCCGTTTTCACATCGTTGTCGCCGCCGTTCTTGCGCTTTGGTAACTGAGGCGCGGGTGTGCTGGCGGGTTTGGTTTCTTCAGGCACTGGCGTCAAATGCTTCAGCGCCACCAGTACCTTCACATAGTCATGCTCCTCCGGCAGGGTGACGTTCTTCCCTGACCAGAGCAGGATTTCGGTTCCGTCCGACAGCGTGACGCCGCTGGCCGGGCCGGAATAGCGGTATTCTTTCATCACTCGCTTTCCTCATAATTCACTTCGGTTAACAGCGGGCCGGACGGTAAGTCGCTGTCTTCGATAAAGACGCTTTCAGTGGCAAAGTCGAGGGCGTACTGCCACAGCCCCTTGACCTCACCGATAAACACCTCGCGGGTCAGCCAGATACGACGGCGGCAGTTCGGCGGGGTGTAGCCGCCGAGAATGCGGCGCACCACGTCGAGCACATCCACCGCGCCCTGTTTACCGTTGAGCTGGCGGAAGACCACCGTGACGCACAGCTGGATGGTCTGAGGCTGGATCACCGCACCGATATCATTGGGCTTGTCGAAGCGCGACCCGGCATAACTCACCAACAGCGCTCCCTTCGGATGGTTGAGGCGGTATTCCGCTGGTTTTTCCGGGAAGTATTCCACCGCCAGCGTCGGGAGTTTTTCCCTAATGCGGGCGACAACCGCATCAATAACGGGCAGAACGTTCATCAGTATTTCTCCAGTAAGCCATCGCGCCCGCCAAAGGTGGGACGGCGTGCCCGTGCCCGGATTTCACCGGACTCAGGCACATCTTTCTGGGTCGACTGCAGCCCCAGCGTGAGTTTCCCGTCGCGAATGGCCTCCAGTTGCCGTCGTGCTTCCTTGTTATCGTCCTTGACGGTGTCAGGCAGGTCACCTTCAGGACGGCGGACGTACAGACGGTATCGGGTCAACGTGATGGCAATGTCCCGCAGAACGGTCGGCACTTCCGTCAGCGGCAGGGTATAGCGCCCACGCAGGTGGGCATCTATCAGTTCACCGGCGTAGCGGATGCAACTCTCAACCACGGTAGCATTGACCGGAGGCTGCTCATCAAAGCCAACCGACTCGTTAGTCAGCTCAATGAGCGTCCTTTCCGGTACCTGCTCAAGCAAATCCGCCAGGGTGCAGTACATGTCACACCCCGCGCAGGATGCGGATAACGTCGCCTTCTGCCAGCGCCTCATCCAGCGCAATCCCGGCAGAAATACCCGCTGGGGTGTCGCCCGATGCGGCAGTCTGGGGAACTGCGCAGGCGTTGGCATCGGACTGGACATTCTGGCCTTTTGTGACAGCCGCGCCGACTTCGACGGCGACGATACCCAGAACGTTGACCGGGGTTAAATCACCGGCAGCGGCATCAACTTCTGCCACACCGAGTGCCACAGCACCGGCCTGACAGGGGGCATTATCGGCACCGACAAAACGCTGCTGGGTTAGCGCCGCACTGGCCGTAACGGTGGTGGTCAGAATGACCTGCTGAGTGGTACCCATGACGCTCTCCTTATTTCACAATGTTGGTGACGAGATACCCGGCATCACCGCCGACCACGGCGACTTTGTAGATATCGGTATAACGGCAGTACTTCACCTTGCCGCCGACGCCGTCGTATTTGTCCGCCACCGGCATGCCCTTACGACGCAGGGTATAACCGAACGATGGTTCGTTTTCGTCGGCACTGTCGGTGCCCGGCTGGGGTTTACCGACGTAATGCAGCATCAGGTTATCGGCCCAGACATCGGTCGGGGTCTTGTCCTTATTCTGTGCGTCTTTCATCGAGGCCATGGATACCGGCTCACCGATCACCACGTCTTCCAGCTGGAAAAGGTCTTTCAGAATTTCAAGGGTGATGCGTTTGCGCTCGTTGGCTCCGATCGCGGCCTGGATCGCCGGATGGAACTTCAGCAGTGACATGACGCTGGCACCCATGGTCATCAGGTTCGGGCGTAGGCCTGTTTTGTTACGTACAGCCTCGATACCGGCTTCGATGACGGTGATTGGATTACCCTTGCCATCCACCCAGCGTTCAGCGGCAGCCAGTGCTTTAACGGACGATGCCGGGTAGACGTTTTTATCCTGGGCCAGGCGGGCTGCGTACAGTTCACGCTTCAGGTTGACGCCGCTGGTGACGCGACGAATGGCTTTGGCTTCTTCGTTGAACATTGACTCCGCCTGCTCGCGATAGTCCACCGGCGCGGCCAGATCGTGCTCATTAAGAACCAGATCCAGTTTGCCGGTTTTCTCACGTACCAGGACGTTGCTGTCAGCGCCCACGGCACGCTCGGTGTCGTACTCCACAAAAGCCGATTTGCCGAAGGTCGGCACGGTCACGCCTTCCTTGTCGGTCTGGACAATCGGGAAGATGTGCTCACCGATGAACGCGGCATTTTTATAGCCGCGTGCGATGCTGGTCAGCACCGGATCAACGACGCGCTTACCCTTTAAATAATCAGACATGCTCTCTCCTTAATTACAGGCAGCGTGAGACAGCAGCGTCGTAGCTGATGCCTTCTTTTTTCGACAAATCCAGCGCTTTCTGATGCAGCGCCAGACGCTCTGGGTCGGCTTCAGCAAACTCTGCTGAAGACGTTGAAACACCGGTATCCACACGGTCTTTGGTTGCATGCTCGCTAAAGTTCAGCACCGGTGCCGAGCCATCCAGCAATGTCTTGAACGCCGTGGCAAGCGGTGTGCGGGTGTCGCCTTCGGCAAATTCCACCGGCTTATCGCCAGCAGAGACCGCATCCAGAATGGCGACAACAACGGACTTCGCTGCTGGGGCCAGTTGACCGCCGCTTACCAGTTTCTCAGCGTAGGAAACGTTGTCAGCGTGCAGCTTCTCCTGCTGACTCTTCGCATCCAGCTCGGCTCGCTGGGTGGCCTCAGCCTTCAGGCGGGTGTTTTCCGCCTGAAGGGCTTCAATTTCTTCTTTGGTCATCGTGTCGTTCTCTTGTTGAGGGTTAGGGTTTGGTTCGCTGAAGTCCGGCCCGGCCTGCACCGGCTCGCGGTACGCTTCTTCTCGCAGGGAATCAACCTGCCATGACGGAAGTACCTTATCGGTTTCATCCAGCCCGAACTGGCCGATCAGAAAGTCACGCAGCCGTCCCCAGAGAGAGGCATTGGTGATATCGCCCCAGTCGGCAAACTCGACGACGCCTTCTTCTGACTCGCCAAATGACACCTGCTTCAGCCCCTTAATAGAGGGAGGCTGCGCCCCCAGAAAACCGACGTGGCGAAGGTAAAGCGTGCCGGGTTTCGGGTTATTGGGTGAGTCAGGGAGATAGAACGAGGCGGAAACTTTCTTGAAACGCCCGTTGCCTACCAGCTCGGCAAACTGCGGGTCGAGCTGTTCAGGCTCGGCCAGCAGGTCAGCGCCGCTGAGTGACAGGGATTTCACCCAGCCCCACGCCGGGTCTTCCGTTTTAGGGTGACCAATAACGAGCGGCGCTTCATGGACGGACGGGTCATAGGCTTTTACGCAGGCGGCAAGATCGCTTTGCGTGAACGGCAGTTTCGTGCCGTGCATGTCGGTATGAGTACCGGCTTTAAAAATATGAATGGCTGACATTTTGCTGTCCCGCGTGATGTTGTCGGAGACAGTTTGTGGAAAAGCCGCGAAGAGCGCTTTTAATCTGCTTTAGAAAAAATAAGGGGGGATACGACAGAGAGAGGGAAGCAGGAGCGATTAAAGCCGTAAACGAGGGGGCTGTAAACCTTTATAAAGGCTCCGGGGCGGGTAACGCGGTAAATCGCCCGCCCCGGAGGGTTAAAATCAACGACGGGCCGCAGATTCAAGATGACGCACAATCGTATCAAGAATGGGAACGACCACATCTGACTGCAGCTCACCGTCCCCGGTCATCGGCAGGAACGGGCGGGCCGGAAGCTCAACGGACTCATTGCGCCCCGTTTTACCACCGAACTGGTGAATCGGGCCATAAACGACGTTGGTGCCAACCGCTGCCTGCCTGTCGTCATGGTCGGTGGTCACTGACCCCATCAGCCGCCCGGTGAGTTGCAGCGTCTGACCATCACGATCCTGCGCGGCGAGCGACGGCGTCCAGCCCGGACGGCCCTCATCCAGAAAGTTAAACTGCGTTTCCGCCAGCAGGGTTCCGGCGATTTTGCGCATCGCAGGCTCCAGGTCTGTGGCAGCTAAATCCAGCGCCCGCAGACTCCGGCGCAGGGACTCATCGTTAATGGTGATATTGACCAGATTATCGGAAGCCATCGTTATCCTCTCAGTTCCCGCTGTGCCAGCGGTTGTAGCGTGCCCTGATAACGGGCAAGGTCAGGACGGTAAGCCGCACCCGGCGCATAAGACCAGCCGACGTCGGTGGCCACCTTCGTGGTACCGGTGTTGAAGGTGGCGACGTTCTGCATCTCGCCGGTTTTCTCCGACACCAGCTTCAGCTCCCAGCCCATAGCAGAACCTGAATTCACCACCTTCAAACCACGGGCGCGCACATCTGCCGCGCTCAGGGCAATCACCCCACAGCGACAGCGCCAGCCGTTCGGCGGGTAGAACGCCTGCCAGAACGGGTCATCATAACGCAGCACCAGATTGTGAAGCAGCAGATGCGCCTTGCGGGTATGGCTGTCGTTGATGCCGGTATACATCCAGTACGGCCTGTCGTCGACGTTCTCCATCTGTTCGGCCCAGCGCCCGGCGCTGTAGATCACGGACATATTGGTGCGAAAGATGGTGTCGAGACGCCACGGGCTACCCTGCTGGATAGTCACCGGCTCACCCGTTACCGGGTCGGTGGTGTCACGCGGCCCCCACCATCCCTTACGCTGCAGCTCCGGCTCCAGCTCCTTTCTGAACCAGCGGGCGGTCTTCCCCTCGTCCAGCGCTTTCTGCAAGGCGCTTCGGATATCCTCCAGAATATCGAGGCGGGTCACTTTGGCGACGGTAAAAGCTCGGGCATGCGCATCCTGCCACATCTCCTCCCAGTCCCAGGTGATTTTATACCCTTTGGATTTCAGGTAACTGATAGCCCGCTTCGGGGGAAGCGTCATGCAGTACGCCAGCTCAGCCGTGGTCACGCTCATGCAGACGCCCCCAGAGTGTTGAGACAAACAGGATACGGGCCAGCCGCTCCTGCAGGTCATCCGCGTTCATCTGCGGGTACAGTTCGGCCAGCGAACCCAGCAGCGCCGAGGGGTTAACACCGACTTCAACCTGCTTAAACAGCGGTGCCAGCACAGGCTCAAGCACGCCGTTTAACGAGCCACCGTTCATCAGAATATCCAGCGCATCATCCAGCTCCTGCTGAGCCTGAATATCGGCATCAATCGCCTCGGCGAACGACAGCGGCAGTATGTTGTTCTTCTGGCGTTCTGAAGGCGGAGTCTCGTCAATATCACCATCCAGCAGCTGGTACTCGCGTTTGAAGTATTGCGGCGTGAAGACCACACCGGCGCGGCTGAGTTTCTCATCGCGGGTGGCCTGCGTATCGTCGACCGTTCCCTGTTCCCACATCTTCCAGACGGGGCTGGCCACATCGCCAAAGTTCAGCGAGACGGCCTGACGGATAACCTGATTTACCGCGCTCACCACAATCTCGGCGTCGGCATCGCGGATATCACTGGTGACCTCCAGCCCGGCCTGCGCCGAGGCGCGGTTGCTGTTCGCCTCGGTGGTCTGGTTCTGCCCCAGCAGGGCAATAGAGATTTCACTGCGGGCGAGCGTAATCAGATTCTGGTAAATATCGCTGCTGTCGGCTTTGCCTGCGGCCTCTTTGATTTCGATAGAGGAATCATCAGGAATAGCCGCCACGGCGTCCTCGACCATCGCCTCCATCGAGTCCAGCAGCAGGTCAATCTCGCCCTGCGCCGTACCGCGTGGATGCTTACCGATAACCCACGGAGAGCCAAATTTCTCAGCAAAGCGCACCCAGAACTTCATCCCGCCTTTTTTGAAGGTCACGGGCCAGAAGCACATGGACAAATCCGGGAAGCCATACGGGTTGTCGTAGGTCGCATCCTGACGCGGCACCACGAACTTGTTCAGCGGTACGGGTTCGCCCTCCAGCCCGGCGTCTTTAGCCCGGAAGCGCAGCATATTGTCGTTGTCGAACTGGAACCATTCGGGCGGTTTGCCCACGATATCGGTGATGGCCCAGGATTTAACCGAACGGCCCCACATGATTTCGCAGGGCTGGTATCCGTAGAGCACGGCGTCGGTCATCTCGCCGATGATGCGGGAGATATCGAGATCGTCGAGCATGTCGTTAATAAAACTGAACACCCGTTCCGGGGCGTGGCCACGCTCAAGCCCACGCTCCAGCGACTTCACCGCCGCTTTACGCCTGCGAATGCAGCCACCAACCAGCGGGTCGGTACGCAGCTCGCGATAGATGCGAATATCCCGGCCCTGTGATTTGAGAATAGGATCGGGATTGGGCAGGTACATCCCGAGACCGAAGAAGTCGATGGAGCGGCTGCGTGATGCAATCTGTTCCGTAAGCGTCTTATTTGGCTCGGCAAAGCTGACAAATTCATTGGGTGAAACCCAGAGTCCACGCGGCATCAGTAACCCTCCAGCATGCGGGCCGACTGGCGACGACGGCGTGAGCTTGCCTTCACCGGCCCTTTGTTAATTTCACGGCTGGCAAAATACGCCAGCGCCAGCGAGATAGCCGAGTCCCCGTGGCGTTTGCCACTGTCCGACTTCGCTTTTGACCGCTGTTCCGGTACGCGGGGAACGCCGTTAACCACCTGAACGGCCCGCAGGTCATCCAGCGTGTCTTCATCTTTCGGCAAATCAATCAGGTTGCCATCCTCCAGCGCCGCCTTGACCGGCGGCATATGTTCCCGGTACCAGCTCTCGGTAGGCATGACCTGCTTCACCCGGCTGGAGCCGTAGCGCTGCATTGCATACTCCGCCAGATAGGAGCCATTACCTCGGGCATCAAGTGCCGCACCCATCAGGTTTGGTAGACCGTCCATCAGGTACCAGGTGATTTGTTCCTGCTGCTTGAACGGCACATTACGCAGCTCCATCACGAACGGTACGCGGCGTACCAGGTTCTTCTCCTGCAACAGTGGATAGTCCACCGACAGGTCACCGCTGCGGCCAAAGTCCCGCCCTAAAAACGAGCGGGCATCAGCGGGGAGCGCCTCCAGCAGCGGCTTCAGATTCTCATCCAGCCAGTCCTGCGTTTCACTGAAGCGCTCTGCATCGGGCTTCAGCTCGTAGCCCTCCGGGCAGGTCAGCCGCAGCACCGGCGTATCGGGTGACATACGGGACTCAATCAGAGCGCGGGACAGCCAGGCACCGCCGCCGTTGGCCGGGATACAGTCAAGCTCTTCGGATGCGCCGGTGCCGTAGAACTTGTACACCGACGCCATCCACGCCTGTTCAGCGTCCTGCGTCCATTCCTTCCCGGTTCGCAGGCAGACACGGTGAAACAAACCCTGCGCAACGGCTTCTTTGAAGGCAATTCGCTGTACGCTGCCCCCCTGACGCCCGGCACGGATATCGGTGATCTCAATGTTAAATTCATTTTTATCACCATCGTGGGTGGAGATAACGCGCACCTTGCCGCCCCAGATAAGCATCGCCATCGCAGCTTTAAGCAGCTCTTTCAGATTTTCATGGAACGCGGCTTCATCAATGACAATAACGCCCTGGCGGCCACGAAGATTAGACGGGCGACTGGAGAGCGCGACGATACGAAAACTGGAGTCAGGAAACGTGATGGTGTAGGTCTTGATGTGCTTATCGTCTTCGTCCTCTTCCCAGAACCCTTCTTCAATTTCACTGGCGGCATAGTTGAACACCCGCGCCCACATTGCACACGCCTGGATATATTCGATGGTCATATCCTGGTTGTAACCGATGTAATATACATTCATCCCGCCCGCTGCGATGGACGATGCCGCAATCAGCACGTTATCGGACGCTTCTGCCCACGTGATACCGGTACGGCGGCTTTTCTCCATAAACTTGACCGGAGATGGATCAGCAACCCAGCGCTGCTGATAAGGCAGCAGAACAGGTGGCGCGTCATTACCGGAAGTGTCAGGTATTACCGGCGCAAGCTGACTCATGTGGCAATCCCCAGAATTTCACGTCGCAGCGCCTGCACAGCATCAGCAGACAGGCCGCCCTTGCGGGCAATCTTCTCGGCGTTACCCGCCGCCAGCCGGGCGCGGTCACGGACTTCGCTCTGAAATTTCTTCAGGTTGACGGAGGCGCGGGACAGCGTGGCCACGTTTTTGGCGACTTTGGATAACAGCGCCACGCGCTCTTTGGGGTCGACTTCGCCTTCTTCCGCTTCCTGCAGCTGGACGATGCTCTCGAACAGCTCGGTCTGGATCAGGGCGATGACGGCTTCCGAACGCGCATCCTGATCGTCAGCCGCACCTTCGGTCAGCATACGGGCCGCTTCGGTGGCCGCACGGATAGCGCCGTAGCGGCGCTCAATCTTCTGCCCATAGCGATGGATAGCCGATTTGCTGATGACGTACCCCTGCTCACGCAGCAGGGATTCCAGTTCGGAATAGCCGCTGAAGCCGGATTCATTCAGCGCCCGCTCAAGCCAGCGCCGCACGTTTTCCGGCAGCTTATCTATCGTGCTGCGTCTGGCCATCATTCACTCCAGTACTTTTCCGGGCGGGCAATGCCGGGGCCGCATTCAACGGTATATTCCACCAGGTCAACACCGAGGCGGGTCAGATCGGCAAACCAGTCGCCAGAAGGCTTCTTCTCCAGATCAACCATCTTGCGGTCAGCCAGATAGTCAAGCTCCCGACGCAGCTCAAGATGCGTGGTGTCCGGGTAGATGGCGCGGGACACATCCAGCAGCAGCGTTTCGCTGGCGGTATACGGGCGGGTTTTGTTCAGAGCAACCAGCAGACTCCAGCGCAGGGATTCCCGGCGCACGCGGGCGATATCAACCATGGTGACCTCCTGTATGACGGTACTGTTGTACCACTTCCAGTTTGTTGTAGAGTGCGTCCAGCTTGGCCTCGATGACCGTCTGGCCCCGGATGTAATCCTCGCGACGGACGTAGTTGAGGGGCAGTTCAGCCCGGAAGCGCATAAATTCTTTTTCCAGCTCACCCCAGTTGGAGGCGGACTGCTGCAGCGACTGCTCAAGCGAGGCGAATCGCGCCGCCTGACGCTCCTCAGCCTTGCCAAATAACCATTTGGCGATGCCGCCGACAAAACTCATAAAGGTGATGAGAAAGCCCACCACCGTCCAGAATTCAACCTGCAACGTCATTTCTGTAATCCTTCTCGTTCGTCCAGCAGACCGTTTATCTGGCCTCGCCAGACGCGGCACTGTCTGGCGTTGTCGATGATGTTGGCGAGGACGTCACGCTGTGAGACGCCTGAGTTGCGTAGCCCGGCGTCAGGGGCTTCAGGAGGCCGGGGCGCTGTGCCAGCACCGGGGATAGCGGTGGTAGTGCTGCCTGTATGACCGCTGTCGACGGTTGCGTCGTCATATCCGAGGGCTGCGTTGTACTGGCGCACGAAACCGCGAGTAAACACGCACTCAATGGGATGGCTCTTACCTTTTTCATCAATCCAGCGCTGTGTGACATCATCAATTTTCTCTTTCAGTTGTTGGTTCTGGTTTTCAAGCAGCGATACCTGCTCAAGGTAATCGGCCTCTGCCTGATGGCCTGCGGCTACCTGCTCCTGATAGCGTTTTGCCCAGGCCCGCAGCGCGGTGTTCTCCATCTCCGTCTGCTCACGGCGGTACGTATCGAACTGCGACTGCAGCTGACTGAGTGAGGCATTCCCGTCGCGCTCAGCGCTGTCGTGTCCCTTGCTGTAGCCCCAGCGGTAGAGGCCATACACTACGCCCGCAACCGCAAGGGCCAGCAGCATGCCTCGCCACGGCAGTTTTTTTATCAGGCTAGTCCACACAGCTGCCGCCTCCCCAGGTGAGATAGCGCGGGGCCAGTTCGTGCAGGATGCGCTGCGGATAGTGACGGTTCTCCCGCCAGTTGGCAGCGCTGCGCCCGGCATTCACCGTGGCGACATGCTCAAACCAGCGGGTACCGTCCAGCCCGTTCTGCGCGGCCAGACGCTTATCGCGCTGTACCCAGCCCAGTCCACCGTTGTAGCCCGACAGCGTCATGGCCATCCGCTCGCAGCTATTGGCGGCGCTGACGCGCTGCCACAGCCAGCGGTCATAGCTGACCAGCGCCCGGATGGCCCATGCAGGATTAAACGGCTCGCGGCTGTTCAGTCCCGGTACCAGCTGACTAATCCAGTCGGCGGTGGCGGGCATAAACTGTGCCATCCCCTGAGCGCCAACCGGCGATACGGCATCGGGTCGCCAGCCGCTCTCCTGATGCAGCTGCGCGGCGAAATCGGCCACCGGCGCTGACATTCCCCATTCAAGCCGGGCATTACGGATCACATCGGCGCGGTACTGCAGGGCCGCCTGTGGAGGCTGTGCCGCTCTGGCCTGGCTGAAGAAACCACCGCACCAGAGCAGCCAGGCGATCACCAGGTTGCCAGCAAGCTGCCACCAGAAGCTATGCCTGTCGTTGCGTGGTTCGCCATGCTTGATGGCGGTCACGCCCAGACCAAAGGCCAGCAGGATGATGAGTGTGATTTGAGGCCAGCTCATGGTTACAGCCCCGTCGCCACGGCCAGACAGACCGCTGCAACAATCAGCGCACGGCGGATCAATGCGGCAGAAAAGACCAGGTGGAGACCGGTCTGTACCGGGTAACGGCCAGACGCCATCAGCGTTTCATCATGTTTCAGGTACTGGCCGGGGCGGGCTTTGGGGAACAACGAACGATCGAGCCAGTAGCCGAGTACCGCGGCGAGCGTGATGAGCGACAGCTTGTAGACCACCACCGGCAGCTGCTGCGGCGATACCAGACCGATGGTACCGAGCAGCAGCACAGCGGTCAGCAGCCAGCCGCTGAGTCGGGGCTTTTTAACGGTGGGAATAATTTTCTTCAGGTTTTTCATGGTGCGTCTCCTTGTTGTGTGGGAGACAGCATCACAAATGTCGGGGGAAATGGATTTTAAACAGCGTTAATAGTGAAGCGATGGGGCAAAACGCATGATTACTTTGAAAGAACGACAAGCCGGGCGCACCAATACCTGACTAGCCAAAAAACACAGATATTTTTCTGAAGGGGAAACGTATGACTTCGGCAACGGCTAAATCAAGCTCACTCTGCCTGATGGGGATCACCTGCGATGAGTATGAAACTGCGGCAAAAATTTACACCCTCAGCGTCAATGCTGACAATCTTGCAGAGGCAATAAGAGAGATGCAAACCGCGCTTGAGCAGGTGGAGAAAACGCCACGAATGCTCCCTGAAAATAAGCTGAATGGAATGCTTATCGGCCAGATAAAACTGACAATTAGCCACAACCCAAAAAGGAGGCAAATTAGCTGATAGCTTTTATATTACTCACTCCGATATCTGACGACCAATCAATATAGGCAGAGGAATCAGCAGTTCCCAGAACGGCTTTTCTTCTTCCTTACCTTCCCTGACTGGGGCAGGTTCTCCAGACCAGTAAAGGTATGCCCGGCGATACAATTCAAGCACCGGGCAATCATCACTTAGCAACCTCATATCGCCACAATGAACAGCCTCGTCGGTGAATACTTCATAGATAGGTGCAGTTCTGATCTCGTCTTCCTCACGCTCATCAGCCAGCTGCTCTCTGAATTCTTTAACTTCGCTGATGTGCTGACAGGCAAATAACGACTGGTAGCGGGATGGTTTCTCCGGGAAATGGCTACGGCGAACCAGCTCAAATACCAGGCCAATTAATAATGCCTGACCATCACCGTTCTTTTCATCCATAAGCGGACCGGGATTATAAAGGTAATTGTGGCCATGCTTTGACAGCCCATCTGGGTACATCTGAGTGAGGAAAGTTGCCAGCTCTTGCTTTTTAGGTTCGTAGTTTCCCTGAATAATCTCGCAAAACGGGCGTAAGCCATTTGCAGAATCAGCCGTGTAATACTTTGCCATACCAGAAAATACCCTTCCTGAATTTAGTGCAGCAGCTCTGACCCTGCATCCATTAAACCGCATTAATAGCATACGGGTATCCCTAAGCCCCATCCTGACAGTGAAAGAACGACCAGCCCGGTGCGTCCACACCGGACTGGCCATCAACCCACAGATATGCGCTGTGAGCCAACCGAGGTTCAGTCAGTCTCGCGAGACCGGACTAGCCTGCCATATTTTCACTGACTGTAAAAGGCTTACGGATAATGAAAGAACAATCTTTGCCCATCGTTCCATGGATCGGCGGTAAACGCCGTCTGGCCAAACATATTTTGCCGCTTTTCCCAGCTCATACCTGTTATGTAGAGCCATTCAGCGGTGCAGCTGCTCTGTATTTTCTCAAGACCCCCAGCAAGACCGAAGTAATCAACGATATCAATGGGGAACTCGTGAACTTATACCGGGTAGTGAAACACCATCTGGAAGAGTTTGTCCGGCAGTTTAAATGGGCGCTGGTGAGTCGCCAGATCTACAAATGGTTGCAGGATACGCCAGAAGAAACACTGACTGATATACAGCGTGCGGCCCGGTTCTACTACCTTCAGAAACAGGCGTTTGGAGGCAAGGTCGCCGATCACACGTTCGGAACTTCCACCACAAGTGCGCCGCGCTTTAACCTCCTGCGCATCGAAGAAGAACTGTCGATGGCACACCTGCGCCTGTCCAGAACGCTGATAGAGCATCTGGACTGGCACCAGTGCATAGAGCGTTATGATCGCCCGCATACGCTGTTCTACTGTGATCCACCGTACTGGGGAACAGAGGGCTATGGCGTGGATTTTCCAATAGGGAACTATATCCACATGTCGGAACTGGCGCGGAGTATCAAAGGGAAAATGATTATATCGGTGAACGATATCCCAGAGATGAGGCAGGCTTTCAAAGGCCTCAACATCCAGACCGTTTGCATCAACTACAGCCTGTCGGGTAAGTCATCACCGCGCCAGGAACTTGTGATATGCAATTTCTGAAAGGAGAAACACATGAGTTCAGCAACTAATAAACCCAAACACTCATACTTAATGGGAATAACCTGCGATGAGTATGAAACTGCAGCAAAAATCTACACACTTAGCGTCAATGCCGACAATCTGGCAGAGGCAATAAGAGAGATGCAGGCCGCGCTTGAGCAGGTGGAGAAAACGCCACGAATGCTCCCTGAAAATAAGCTGAAAGGAATACTCATTGGAGAAATAAGACTGACCATCAGCGCCAATCCCAATAGCCATGCGAACTTGCTATCAGGCTCCTGTTGTTGATGAGCAGTGACACCGTTAATGCGTAAAAAATGATACTCAAGCGCGGGTTTAAATCGCCCTTACTTCTATTAGAACTGGAAGTGTTTTTAAGCACTTTCCTAAAAAAAGAAGTGAATCACTGCCCAGACAACTAAGGTGATGACGACCAAGCCAACCGCAAGCTCAAGCTTATCTTTAGATGTCATCTTGGCTACAGTAACAGAAGGGGATAAATCTGGTTCTTTAGTCGATGGATTTTCAGCTGGAGCATCCAAATTTTGAACCTGGACCTTATCGGTTACAGGCAAATTATTTGCGTTATCGAAAGCGATTGACTGCAGCTTTACAAAGGTTTTTGCATCCGTTTTAGCTAGAAGATGCCTATTTCCCGTGAATGCCGCTTTAAATGTTATGGTCTTCTTTATCTTATCTGCTGCGCCAAGCAAGCCTCCAATGACCAAACCCGCGCCACCAAATATTAGCCCACCAAGAATACCTGTGCCTGCGGCCTTACCTATGCGGCTTTCCACCTCACTGCCTGCAATTTCAATTGATAGCAGCTCTTCCTTCGGGTTCAGCACAATAGCATCAGGGAAGCCTTGTTTAGGTTTTTTACCGAAGACAATAGTGCCAAAGCCAAAACTTGCCCATCCCTTGGGGAAATTTCCTGCAATAACCTGAATACCCGCCATGTTGGTCTCCTTTTTCTTATACATCCAGCTTATTCTGCATTAAAGATTCAGAGCATATCATGATGCTGTTTTCGTTTTTTTGCTCACCTTTCCCTGTTCCGCCAACGCAAAGGCTGTACGCTCTAAAGCCTTTTTGTCTGAATCATTTAAGTGCTCATAGTTATCCAACAACGCCGCCTGCCGGGTTGTTAAGGAAGGTCTCTCTACAATAGACCCTGGAGCACACTGACCAGTAAGTATGTAAGTAACATCTATGCCCGCTGCATCCAAAAGAGCCAATTTATCTAAGGGCGTATTGCCCTTTTCCATCCAGTTGTAAATCGTCGCACGAGATATGCCCGTTAACTTAGCAACAGTTTGAGGGCCGACGCGTTTTAATTCCTCAACTAGACGATCGTGAAGTTCTTCTAAAATAATGGACATACACCTTGCTCTGTCTAATTTTTTAGACAATAATCTAACACACATAGTACAAACATAGTTGTATCAACCAAGGAGACAACGATGACTGCAGATCAAGTCAAAACGCTCTTCCGCCAACGAGGGATCACATTCACCCAGTGGGCAGAAGAAAACGGCTACAGCCGCTACGAGGTCTACCGGGTTCTCAACGGTCAGACGAAAGCTCGTTACGGTAAATCTCATGAAATTGCCGTGAAGCTGGGACTTAAATCAACAGCTCGGGCCGCCTGATGATTTTAAGTCTTCGTAAAAGGTTATCACATATTGCAAAAAGGGGAATGTGACATGAGTAAGGCAAATGTATCCAGTTCTGGCTCCCGCATTCTGCGTGTTCTTAAAGCACTGCGTGGTCACGCCCTTAATGGGGTATCTAACGGTGAACTGGCATCGGCTCTGGGTGAATCCCCGGCAAATATCAATCGGGCACTCAATACCCTTATCGAAGAGGGGCTGGCACTCAAGCTTGAAAACGGGCGTTTTGCTCCAGGTGTACAGCTTTTGCAGATTGCCATGGCCCATAACAATGAAATGTCCCGCGCACAGGGGCGCATCGACGAACTTAACCAGCGCGTACTGGCTGGTAGCCGCTAAGGAGTAACAATGGCTCGCACAAAATCACAACCTGCTGAACTTGCACCCGACGTGGAGTTGAATCCCAAACTGGAGGCCACTCAAAATCTGATGGCGACAGTTACCAGCCAACTCAGTGATGAACGTGATCTGCTGAATCAGCTTCTTGGTCAGGCACAGATGGCTGATGCATTTGAGCAATTTTCCCGAACGGTTCGGACTTCTAAACTGGCATTTGTTAAAGAAAACAAGCTATATCGCAATCTAAAGGGCAAGAAGACACCGAACGGTTCGGAGTTTTCGGGCACATGGGATGAGTTTTGTAATGTTCTCGGAATATCCGTTGATAAGGCAGATTTGGATATTGCCAACCTTACCGCCTTCGGTGAAGAAGCCCTGGATTCCATGTCCCGCATGGGGATTGGTTATCGCGAACTGCGCCAGTTCCGCCGCCTGCCGGACGACCAGAAAAGCGCCCTCATTGAAGTGGCCAAAGAAGGCGACAAAACGGCCCTGCTGGAGCTGGCCGAAGAAATGATCGCCAAGCACACCAAAGAGAAAGAAGACCTCAAAACCGACCTCGAAATCAGCCGCCAGACGCTGGCCGAAAAGAAAGATGAGATCAACGCCCTCAAAGACCAGACTGACGAGCTGAAGGCCAGGCTGACGCGCCGCGCTACAACAGAGACGCCCGATGAAGAAGGTCAGGCGCTTGAAACGGAAGCCACTGGTTTTAAAAGCGGTGTACTCAGCGCTCTTATCAACCTCAAATGCGGCTTTGAGGCACTGGCCGAACACGCAGAACGTACCGGCATCAGCCACACCCACATTATGGCAGGGTTGCTTGATGATATCGAAGCCCGTGTCGTCGACATGCGTCAACAGTTTGACCTGCCTGACTTCCGCGAGATTGACGGCATGCCGGACTGGGTGAAAGAAGCACAGGAAGAGGATGAATAACATGGTCGCTTCACATCTGACACCACCAGTAAGAGAACGGGAACCGCAGGAAAGCCTTTACATGGATAGCCCGGAAGTTCTTGGACACGCGCTATGCACTCTTGTACCAGAC